>NZ_RRBA01000012.1:0-95157 GCF_004104135.1 Methanohalophilus sp. WG1-DM
TTACAGGTATATCCTGGAATCTCAGGGGTGCTTGTCAGCCACCCGGACGAATGCTTAATTGACATTCAAGCCCCTTGCCGTAAGGGAGGGGTAGTTGACATCCTTGTATACAAATGCAAACCACAACAAAAAGGGAAACGCTGCCCTGCCGATAGCATAAATGTAGAACAGTTCTCCGGCTACAGAGATGAAATTGAATTGCAGTACTATGACCACCAGAGTAAATAATAGGATCAAAATCGAACCCAAAAAGATAAGTTTCAGCCTTCTTTTATTATCTATCGGGGTAGCCATGATAAGTGCAATAAAAGGTACAAGGTTCATAGGCAGATAGATCATCTATACCTATCTATATGATTATGATTATATTATTCAGGCAAATCTTCAGGTATTACTACTAAATATTCAGTAATTGCCGGATATTATATTTCATATGTTGCAACAACCTCGCAGCAATGTGTTTTTTAATAAGCATGCAATACATCCTCTTTTACTCAAAAAAACAATGTTTCTAAACTCATTTCTTCATTTTGTCTTAGTAAAATCAATAAAAAGAGTACAAAGGAAGCCTTTCAGGAAAAGTTATTTACATTTCAAAACAGAAGTTGTTTGCAGTCATTATTATGGGGGTATTTAGTGGAAGTTTTTGAAGCAATAGAGAAACGCACCAGCATCCGGCAGTTCCTTCCCCGCAAGGTCGCTGCCTATACTCTGGATAAAATACTTTATGCAGGCACCCAGGCACCGAACGCCTTTAACAGCGAACCCTGGGAGTTTATTCTTGTCAAAGAGGAGAAGCTAAGGGCACAACTCGCAGATATGAGAAAAAAGGCACCAGAGCAGCAGAAGGCCATCGAGACCGCGCCCGTTATTGTCGTGGTTTGTTATAACAAGAAGTTGGGGGACGAGGCTGTGGGTTCAACATATGCCTGCATAGAGAACATGCTGCTTGCTGCAACTGCTGAAGGACTGGCGGGGGTCACCCTTACATTCCATGGGAAAAAAATAATGGACATGTTCGCCATTCCGGATGGTTTTGATGTGGCAGCCGTAATTCCCATGGGATACCCTGCAGAATGTCCTGAAAAACCTTCTCGTGTGGCAGTAAGGGATAAAACGCACATAGATAAGTTTTAACTACTCACGTTATCAAATATACTAGCTACTGATTGTGGGAGTTGAATAAATTGCAAGATATACTCAAAGATGTAGATGTAGAACTCGAGAACATTAGGACGATTGAAGAAGCAGTGGAAATGGCGATTGCTCTGGAGGACCAGGGGTATGATTTCTATCTTGAAAGGGCTGAACTTTCCGGCAATCCCGGGGCAAAGAAAACCTATGAGTTCCTGGCCGAGGAAGAAAAGCACCATGCTCAATACCTTCACAAATTCCTTGAAGGAAAAGAAGTCGAAATACCTGAATCCAAGATACCTGATTTCCGTGGATCTTTGAACGTGGAATTCACAGAAAACAATCTGGAAGAGATCGGCATTATGCTTGGTGCACTGCGTTTTGAAAGAAAGAGTGAATATTTCTACCTTGAACTCGAAAAGAAAGCCACCGAAAGGGAAGAACAGGAATTTTTCAGCAAGATCGCCAAAGTTGAGCGTGACCACTATGAACTCATTGATGGTTTGCTGGATGAAGCTACCGGTTTCAGGATGCAGACATAAATTTGGCAGGTGAATTTTGTGGATACTCCAGAAGAGCCACTTGAAATTGCAGAAGGGGTTTACTGGGTTGGCGTAATCGACTGGAACCTGCGTGATTTCCACGGTTATGAAACTCCCCGCGGGGGCACATATAATGCTTACCTTATAGTAGATGAAAAGATCACCCTCATAGACACTGTAAAAGCATCCTTTGCAGACGAGATGATCGAAAGGATCAGCAGAATAGTGGACCCCGCAAAGATCGATTATATAGTAGCCAATCATGTGGAGATGGACCATTCCAGTGCCCTGCCACGGGTCATGGAAGTTGCTCCTAATTCCAAAATATTTGCCACAGAAAGGGGCAAAACAGGACTGAATGAATATTATGCCGAATCCGGATGTAGTGGCTGGAACTTTGAGACGGTGAAAACCGGGGATGAATTAAACACCGGCAAAAGGACCCTGATGTTTATTGAAGCGGTCATGCTCCACTGGCCTGACAGCATGCAGACTTACCTCAAAGAGGATAATATTCTCTTTTCCAATGATGCATTTGGCCAGCATATTGCCACCTCCAGGAGGTTCGATGACCAGGTAGAAGACGTGATGGAAGATGCCGCCATATATTTTGCCAATATACTGATGCCCTTTACATCCCGAATACTCAAACATCTTGAAACTGTCGGGAAACTAGGGTTACAGATAGACATGATAGCTCCATCCCACGGTGTTATCTGGCGCAACGATCCTCAACGGATAATCGATGCCTATGCAAAATGGGCTTCCGGGACAAGTGAGCAAAAAGTGCTTGTGATCTATGATACAATGTGGGGCAGCACCGAAATGATGGCAAAAGCAATTGCAGAAGGAGTGCGGGCATCAGGCACTGAGGTTGTCTTGTTCCACCTGCGCAAAAATGACTGGAGCATGCTCATCAGGGAATTAATGGAATGCCGGGTCTTTGCCCTTGGATCTCCCACAATGCACAATGGGATGTTCTTCACAATGGGTGGTTTCCTGACGTACCTGAAAGGTTTGCGCCCCAAAGACAAAAAAGTATCATTCTTCGGATCCTATGGCTGGGGTGGTGGTGCAATCAGACAGATGAAAGAGGCACTCAAGAATACCAAAATGGAATTTGTGGAAGACCCTTTGAAAGTGAAATTCAGACCTGAAAAGGAAGATTTAGAGGATTGCAGGCTACTGGGAATAAAGTTGGGTGAAATTGCCCGGTCCTGATTATTCCCAAATCTTTTTATTTATATTGAACAAACAATGCAAGGAGTGATATAATGAAATTCGAAGATGAACTTGAGATGGAATTCTATGAACGTTCCAAGAAAAATGCTGAAACTACCGGGTACAAACTTAATTCAGACTATGATGTTATCACCACGGCGGTAAAAAATATCGCTAACAATAAGCGCAAGTATGGTGAATGGTACTGCTTCTGCCAGAAAAGAACAGGGGATAAAGAAAAAGATAAGAAGATTATCTGTCCGTGTGCCCGTCGTGCCCGCGATGTTGAGACCCGTGGTGCATGCAAGTGTGGATTGTACATTAAGTAATGATATTAGAAGATTGCAAGTATAAACAGGTCCAAACTAAATTTCATAGTCGATCTTGCAATCCTTTTTCTTTTTTTGGTCGTTGCCTTTACAGGCTTTTATATGTATATATTTATTCCTTCAGGAGTACCACAGGGCCGTAACCAAATATATCTGGGTCTTACAAAAGCAACCTGGACGATGATAAATAGGGTTTCTATTATACTGACAATCGCTGTTCTGGTACATACTTTACTTCACTACAAATGGCTGTCATGCATGACAAGCAATTTCATAGGAAACCCTAAAGAGTGTGAAAAATAATCCTCTGCGATGGTTAGATATATTTATATGGGTGGTTCAATCTAAAGTCTGTGTTCACCGGAGGCTATCCGTTATATCGGTGTATTATATCATTGTTATCACATGGAGAATATTAAAATGAAGGTACTAGTCAGTGATTCGTTATCAGAGGAAGGAGTGGCAAAACTTGAAGAACATTTTGATGTGGAGGTTTCAACAGGCCTTTCCGAAGATGAGCTTGTTGAGAAGATCGGAGATTTTGACGCCCTTGTAATACGCAGTGGAACACAGGTTACTGCCAGGGTGATCGAAGCCGCGGATAAACTCAAGATTGTAGGGCGTGCAGGAGTTGGAGTCGATAATATTGATATTCCTGCAGCTACAGAGAAGGGAATCATTGTGGTGAATGCACCGGAAGGTAACATGCTTTCAGCTGCGGAACATACAATTGCAATGATGCTTTCGATGGCGCGCAATATACCACAGGCAAATGCTTCACTTAAAGCAGGTAAATGGGAGCGAAAAAAATTTTTAGGCGTTGAGGTAAATGGAAAGACCCTTGGGGTGATAGGCCTGGGCAGGATAGGTGCCGAAGTGGCCAAAAGAGCACAGGGACTTGAAATGAATATCCTTGCCTATGACCCGTTTGTAAATGAGGACAGGGCTAAAGAACTGGGCGTAGAACTGGCACCTGTAAAAGATATTGCAAAATGTGCCGATTTCATTACCGTACATACACCATTGACTAAGGAAACCCGCAATATCCTGGATACTGAAGAATTTGATCTTATGAAGCCTACTGCTAGGGTCATTAATTGTGCCCGTGGCGGAATAATCAATGAAGACGCACTAGGAGAGGCTCTTAAAAATGGCAAGATCGCGGGTGCTGCCATAGATGTCTTTACAAGTGAACCCCCTGAAAACTGTTCTTTTGTTGGATTGGAAAATGCTGTTGTAACCCCCCATCTTGGTGCATCGACCGAAGAGGCACAGGTCAATGTGGCTGTATCCGTAGCAGAAGAAGTGATATCTGTATTAAATGGCGGACCTGCCCGCAGTACGATCAATATCCCCTCTATAAAACCGGAAATAATGTCCACCATCTATCCCTATCTTGAACTTGCGGAGACCCTGGGAAGTGCAGTATCCCAGCTGATGGACGGCAACTATGAGAAAGTCGAAATTGCCTATAAGGGAGATGTTGCCGGCAAGGATACCCGCCATCTCACACTTGCGGCACTTAAAGGTGTACTGAAGACCATAATGGGTGCTGCTGTAAATTATGTAAATGCTCCTTCAATTGCTAAATCCCGGGACATTGAAGTCGTGGAGAGTAAATCCGAAAGAGTAGAAGAATATTCATCCAGCATAACAATCAAACTCAGCAAGGATTCCATTTCCAAGAGTATTACCGGTACGGTTGTAGAGGATGACTTGAGAATAATCATGATCGACGGGCAGAGGGTAGATCTTGCGCCTTCAGGTTACATGATCGTTTCTAACCACATTAACAGACCCAATGTAATCGGCCCTTGCTGCATAATACTGGGAAATCATGAGATCAATATTTCCGGCATGCAGGTCGGTCGTGTCCAAATATGTGGGAAAACCATCATGGCATTGAATGTAGATTCCGAAGTATCAGAGGATATCCTGGAACAAATTCGCCATGTTGATGGTATTATAGATGCCAAACTGGTGTCTCTCTAAGTAAAATAGAATTGACCCAAACACATGATGAAGAAAAGGATTTACCACCGGTTCCCACGCAGGGAGGTTCAGTTTGAACAAAAAAACCATTATCATGCGGATTTGCCCTATCTTGTGAAAGTGATGGCTAATACGGATGGCAGATTCGGCATGTTTATTACCGAATCTGTTACAAGAAGAGGTTACCGAATACAGGCAAAACGTGAACTCAAAGTTGAAATTGTCATGAATGGTATTGATTTTTCACCATTGAATTATCGTAATGCTGAGTCGGTTGTTGGCACAATTGAACCTGAAGGGATGGTGGATTTCCGTATCTCACTGAAATACAGTTATCTGGATGGTGAATATAGCAGGGTTCCTTTCAAAGGTGATGTCTTCCTGGTAAGGGCAATACTTGAAGGGGATGTCCTTACCCTTCGTATCAATCATATTGATGGACCCGGCAGAACCGAATGTGGAAGAATTGCTGATACAATTGTTGATGAATTAAGACGTGAATCCTGATGGATGAATTGAAGTATGTGGCAGCAGCTCCCTTCAAAAGGAATGAAGGCAGTTCAATGCTGCCACAGGATTTTGAATTTTCTCTCTCCTTTGACCTTAAGTGGATGACACCCGAACAGGCATCCAGAATACTGGATATTGCTTTAAATTCTCATTTGCTTTATATGGAAGATGAGCATTTGCACCCTGCATTTGATCCATCGACAGTTGATATCCCGAGAGGATTCATCCCTTCAAAAGACATCCTGCAACAGGTAACCCTTGTAGATCAGATTCTGGAATACATCGCATCCTGCAGTAATATGGATCTGAAACAGGTAGTATCACTTGTGAATAATCGGCATGAGAATCTTTCAGGTATGGTGGATGTTGAAGTTGCCGCCCTTATTATCGGAAGAGAGCTTGGTTGTGATATGGACAAATTCTATGAAAAGGTCCTGCAAAACGTTTCAATTAACGGTTGACTAATGCACAATCTTTATCTATTAGTAATTTAATTACACCCCACACTCCCTATCTATTCACCATGTTCGAACGCAAATTGTGCGTGAGTGAGAGATATTCTTGCAGAGGGACATTATGAGTAAAAAAACACAAAACAAAATTGAAAGGAAATCAGATCCAAGGGTTCCTTCCCTGATTGTCAGCCTTAAGGAACAGGCACGTCAGGAAGATGCTCCGATCTGGAGAGATATAGCCAGAAGATTGGAAAAACCAAGGAAGAATTATGCCGAGGTAAACCTTAGTAAACTCAACAGGAACGCAACAGAGGGCGAAATTGTTCTTGTTCCGGGAAAGGTACTTGGTGCCGGCACTCTGAAACGCTCCGTGGCTGTTGCAGCGCTTGGTTTCAGTGCATCTGCAAAGGAAAAAATCGCAGAAAATGGCGGCAGATGTGTCACTATTGAAGAGATTATGAACGAAAAACCGGCAGGCTCCGGTATCAGGATCTTGATCTAAAGGCAGGTGTTCTATAATGACAGTAATCGATGCAGATGGACTTATTATGGGAAGGCTTGCAAGCAAGGTTGCACATAGACTTCTTGCTGGTGAAACCATATCTATAGTCAACGCCGAGAAAGCTATAATCTCTGGAGCAAAAATAGCTACCTACGAAGATTACGAGCACAAAAGGTCACTTGGAAGCCATGAATTTGGCCCATTTTTCCCAAAAAGGGCAGATAGGATACTTAAAAGAGCTGTCAGGGGAATGCTCCCATACAAAAGAGCACGTGGTAAAGACGCTTTTGCACGCCTCAGGGTTTATATTGGCATACCTGAAGAATTTGGAAATGCTGAATTAGAGGCTGTAGAAGGAACAAATATCGACCGCCTGAGTACTGCAAAATATATTACCATCGGGGAATTGAGCAGAAAAATGGGTTCAAAATTCTAAGGAGAATCATAAATGACCAACAAAGTTTGTAATACTTCAGGGAAGAAGAAAACAGCCATTGCCCGGGCAACTGTCAGTAAGGGCGTTGGCAAAACCCGTGTTAACAAGAAACCTCTGGAAGTTTTAGAACCAGAATTTGTAAAACTTAAAATCATGGAGCCCCTCATGCTTGCTGAAGATGCCGCATCCGGCATTGATATCGATGTAACAGTAAGCGGAGGCGGAATTATTGGTCAGGCAAATGCAGTGCGTACCGCTATTGCAAGGGGTATTGTAGAGTGGACAAATGACACTGCTCTTCGTGATGCATACATGGCATATGACCGCAGTCTTCTGGTAAACGACTTCAGACAGAAAGAATCCAAGAAATTTGGCGGACCTGGCGCTCGTGCCAGATACCAGAAATCTTACAGGTGAAAGCATAAATGTTACCAGTTCGCTGTTTCACATGTGGCAAGGTAATTGCAAATTGCTGGGAAGATTACAAAAGGCGAGTTGAGCAGGGAGAAGCGCCTGCTGCCGTACTTGATGATCTGGGTATCACCCGCTACTGTTGCAGACGTATGATCCTTGCACACGTTGAACTTATCGATGTAGTTGCACCATACCAGTAAGGGACCGTAGGGTAGGCTGGACCATCCTTCGGCGTTCGGGACGCCGGTACCTGAGTTCGAATCTCAGCGGTCCCATCCCTTTATACTAAAGGAATTGGTAAGTGTATGAATAGTTAGCAAACCACATTCGGAGGGACTCCGAATATCCCTATATATTTCCGATTAATATTGATAAATGGACTTTTCTAGATCCAGTAAATTCCACGTCATCCATCCTATTGTAACTTCTGCCAGGGTGATTAATTGAGCAAAGAGAAATTTACAAAGTATGAACGTGCGAGAATCATTGGAGCCAGGTCCCTACAGATTTCAATGGAAGCTCCTGTACTGATTGATATCGACAGCAATGATTCCTTACAAATCGCTAAGTTTGAATTTGAAAAGGGTGTCATCCCTATTACAGTAAAAAGAGATATTTCATCATGAGGTGAACTTTATGGAAGAAGATCAGGTTATTGAAGAAACATTAGATGAACAGGTTGAACAAAAGGTGGAGGAGGCTCCTGTAGAAGCAGAAACTCCAAATGTCGAAACTACAAAAGAGGAAACAACAGAAGCAGCTGATCCGGAAGGTCCTGCACCGGATTCAACTTCCCTTGTTCCGATAGACGAGTATCTTGCATCCGGAGTACACATCGGTACCCAGCAGAAGACACAGGATATGATGAAATTTGTATATCGTGTGCGTACAGATGGTCTTTATGTTCTGGACATACAGGCTACAGATAGCAGAATAAGACAGGTCTCTCACTTCCTTTCAAAATACGATCCTGCAAAAATACTGGTCGTGTCCGCAAGGCAGTACGGCCAGTTCCCTGCCAAAATGTTCTCCAAAGCAATTGGAGCAAAATCAATGGTAGGACGTTTTATCCCGGGTACCTTAACCAATCCTTCAATTGAAGGATTCTGCGAGCCCGATGCAATAATGGTTACCGATCCTGCAGGTGATGCACAGGTAATCAAAGAAGCTGTCAACATCGGAATTCCAGTTATAGGACTTTGTGATACCAATAACATGATATCAAATGTTGATCTGGTAATCCCAACAAACAATAAGGGACGTAAAGCACTTTCCCTCATATACTGGCTTCTTGCAAGGGAAATCTCAAAAGAAAAGGACATTCCATTCAATTATACCATGGAAGACTTCGAAGCAGGTCTGTAAGTCTCCCGGTTAATTCCGGGAATAACTTGCTCCCATCCATATCACTTATATAATTATTCCCTCCTAACCGTAAGAGGGGTATTATTATGAGACAGCCAACAGTAGCAGGCCAGTTCTATCCTCTGGGTATCAAACCCCTCAAGAAAGAGCTGAGCCATTGTTTCAAGGATTTGGAATTGGTCAGCGAGGATGCATATGGTATAGTTGTTCCTCATGCAGGATACATGTTTTCAGGCCCGGTGGCGGCTTATGCCTATTCGAAGTTGCCAAAGGCAGACACCTATGTAATATTCGGTCCCAATCATACGGGATATGGATCTGCAGTGGCACTATCAACTCAAACCTGGTCCACTCCTCTGGGAGATATTGAAGCCGATGAGAATATGGGAGAAATGCTTGCAGGATCAATAATCGACATGGATGAAGTTGCCCATATGTACGAACATTCAATCGAGGTCCAGTTGCCTTTCCTGCAGTATCGTTTCGGTGATTCATTCAAAATTCTTCCAATATGCATGGGTTTGCAGGATATAGATACTGCCCGGGAAGTCGGTTTGGAAGTTGCAAAAGCTGCGGAGAAATCCGGGAAGAAAGTGGTGTTTATAGCATCAAGTGACTTCACCCATTACCAGCCACATGAAACCGCAAAAGAGACAGATATGTATCTGATTGACTCACTGTTAAATATGGATGTTGAGGAATTTGACCGCAGACGAGAAGAACTTTCCGCAACTGCATGTGGATATGGACCCATTGTAGCAATGTATACTGCAGCAGAATATATGGGAGCAAACACTGCAGAATTACTGAAATATGCTACAAGCGGAGATATGACCGGGGATTATTCAGCAGTTGTTGGATATGCAGCCATACTTGTGAAATGATCCAGTAAAGGGAAAAAGAATTCATATGATAACCTGTTCAGCACCGGCAAAGGTGTACCTTTTTGGGGAACACGCCGTCGTTTATAATGAGTCGGCTATTTGCTGTGCTGTAAATATTCGTACCAGGGTAAATATTGAATATTCAGAAAATATTGTGATCAATTCATCCCTTGGGACTACAGGTATTGATTATGAAATTCATCCCTATGTATCTGCCGTTGTGGAAAAAATAAGAAAAAAATCGCCGTATAGAGGAGTATCAATATCCATTGAATCGGATATCCCTGTGGGCTCAGGGCTTGGCTCCTCTGCGGCGGTAGTTGTGGCTACGATTTGTGCTTTTAACAATCTTTTAAAACTTGGAATGGATAAGGAATCCATAGCATCCTTTGGACATTCAATCGAAAAAGAAATACAGGGAGCTGCAAGTGCTACGGACACCTATGTATCTACAATGGGTGGGACCGTTGCAATACCTGCACGACAGCATCTGAAAAATCCCCTATGTAACCTGATAATAGGTAACACCAATGTGTTTTCCTCCACAGGACAACTTGTAGCGAAAGTCGCATCTCTTAAAAGTATATATCCGGAAGTTATCACCCCCATTCTTTCTACTATAGGAAAAGCGTCTTTGAGAGGAGAAAGCCTTCTGGAAAATGAGGATTACAGGTCACTTGGGGAACTTATGAATGTAAATCAGGGTTTACTTGAAGCAATCGGTGTGGGTTGTGATGAACTTTCCAGACTTATCCACTCAAGCAGAACTGCCGGTGCACTTGGTGCCAAGATTACCGGAGCAGGAGGCGGTGGATGTATGGTTGCCCTTGCAGAAAATGAGAATATTGATGCCATATCCAGAGAGATCAAAAACGCTGGCGGAATCCCCATCGTAACAGGAGTTACGGATTCAGGTGTAAGGGTGGATTTTGATAATGAATGAGAAAACTAACGATATTACCGTATTGAAAATCGGCGGTAGTGTCATCACGGACAAGAGCAGTGATGAAGGAGTAGCCAAAGAAAAATCTATAATGCGAATTGCCCGTGAAATTTCTTTCTTTGAAGGTCGTCTTATTATTGTACATGGTGCCGGTTCATTCGGCCATCCCCAGGCACAACGGTACGCCCTTGCAGACAAATTTTCCGCGGAAGGCTCCGCAGTCACCCACAGATCGGTCGCCTCATTAAATGAATCGTTTGTAAATGCTCTTGCACAAATGAATGTTAATGCAGTAGGAGTACATCCCATGGGATGTGTTGTAGCAAAGAACGGGCGCATATCCGAATCATTCCTCCCTGCACTGCAAATGATGCTTGAAAAAGGAATTACACCGGTACTTCATGGCGATGTTGTAATGGACACTATAAAAGGTTCTTCAGTAATCTCCGGGGATCAGATAGTTCCTTATCTTGCTTCAAAACTCAATGCATACAGGATAGGTGTGGGAAGCGCAGAAGATGGCGTACTTGATGAACATGGCCATCCCATTCCACTAATTACTCCGGATAATTTTGAAGTTGCCAGTAGGCATATAGGAGGATCGGAGAATACCGATGTAACCGGCGGAATGCTGGGCAAGGTAAAAGAGATGCTTGAGATGTCCCGGCAAACCAAAGTACCTTCTTACATCTTCAATGCCAATGCATGCGGTAATGTAATGAGTTTTCTGAGAGGGGAAATGATAGGTACTGTAATTAAAGACAGGGCTTGAATAATTGGGATTTTTATGAGTACTTCCAGCAGAAAACTAGAACATATGCAACTTTGTGCCCAGCAACAGGTTGAATCCAGAAAAGCCGGACCAGGATTTAAGGACGTAAAACTTGTCCACCGTGCACTCCCGGAGATGGACATGGATTCAATGGATATTTCCACGAGTTTTCTGGGAAAAAAACTGGATGCACCTTTCATGATAGCCTCTATTACAGGCGGCCATCCCGATACGACACCGGTAAATGCGGCACTTGCAGAAGCCGCCGAAGAAACCGGTATTGGAATAGGTGTAGGAAGCCAGAGAGCTGCCATAGAAGATACGGTTCAGGAAGAATCATTCAGTGTAGTAAGGGATAAGGCTCCTAATGCTTTTGTTTATGGTAACATTGGAGCGGCCCAGGTCAAGGAATACGGTATAGAAGGTGCAGAAAAACTTGTTGAAATGCTTGATGCTGATGCCCTCGCTGTACACTTGAATTTCCTTCAGGAAGCAATTCAACCCGAAGGTGACAGGGATGCCACCGGATGTATTGGAGCAATCGAAGAGATATGTTCAATCGATGTACCAATTATAGTAAAAGAAACCGGGGCAGGTATTTCCCGGGAAGATGCCCTGCTATTGAAAGAAGCCGGAGTAGCGGCTATCGATGTGGGCGGTGCCGGTGGGACCAGCTGGGCCGGTGTGGAAGTTTATCGTGCCAAACAGAGAGGAGACCGTATTTCTGGCCATCTAGGAGAACTTTTCTGGGATTTTGGAATTCCAACTATCCCCTCCCTGATTGAATGTCGTGTGTCTCTTCCTCTCATAGCTACAGGGGGCGTACGTACCGGAATTGATATTGCCAAATCCCTTGCAATTGGAGCAAACCTGGCCAGTGCAGCCCTGCCTTTCGTGGCCCCGGCCCTTAAAGAAGGGGATTCTGTAAAACAACGTCTTGAATTAATGTTTGAGGAACTGAAAGTTGCAATGTTCCTCTGTGGCTGTCCTGATATTGAAAGCCTGCGGACCTCATCGTCCGTGGTGCTTCAGGGTGAGACCCTTGAATACCTGGACCAGCGAGGCTTTGACATCCGCGATATTGAATTACGTTCTAAATTACTTTGAGATTATTACTGAATCAAGATCATTAAATTAAGAAATTGAAAATCATTAAAGAGGACTATATATGACAGAACTAGGGATTGTTGCAGTAGGCGGTTACAATGAAATGGGCCGTAACATGACTGCCATAAGAGTTGATGACAAGATCATCATAATTGACATGGGACTACGTCTGGATAGGGTGCAAATCCATGAGGACGTAGAAATTGATAAAATGCATTCTCTTGAGTTAATTGAGATGGGTGCTATCCCTGACGACACAATAATGAAAGAGATTGACGGGAATGTATGTGCAATTGTTTGCACACACGGCCACCTTGATCACATAGGTGCTATTTCAAAACTGGCACACAGATATGCAGCTCCGATAATCGGAACGCCGTACACCTCTGCCCTGATACAACACCAGATTGATTCTGAACGCAAGTTTGGTGTGAAGAACAGGATAATATCCGTAAAGGCCGGCGGCACATATCAGGTTAGTGATGAGGTCTCAATCGAAATGATAAGGGCCCAGCACAGTATCATAGATGCGGTATTCGTTGCAGTCCATACTCCCAGGGGTGCCATTTTGTATGCATGCGATTTTAAACTCGATCGTACACCTACCCTCGGAGAACCTCCGGCATTTGACAGGTTAAGGGAACTTGGCAAGGAAGGTGTTGTGGCCATGATTGCCGAAAGTACAAATGCGACAAGGGCAGGTAAAACCCCTTCCGAAAGAATAGCCCATGATATGGTTCGTGATGTATTGCTTGGAACGGAAGAATCCGATGTGGGCATGATAATAACTACTTTCGCATCCCATATTGCCCGTCTGAATTCTATAATGCAGTTTGCTACAGAAATGAAGAGGACCCCAATCCTGCTTGGACGCTCTATGGACAGATATGTGAATACTGCCCGTGAACTGGGATACATCGAACTTCCGAAGAAAACAGAAATATACGGTAACCGCAAAGATATTGACAAGGCATTCAAGAAGATAATGGATAAAGGTAAGGACAAATACCTCCCAATCGTTACAGGCCACCAGGGTGAACCGGGTGCAATTCTTTCCAGGGTTGCCAATGGTGATACTGCCTATAAAATAGAATCCGGAGATAAGGTAATTTTCTCAGCAAACACAATCCCTACCCCGATGACACAGGCAAACAGGTATGCTCTTGAGACAAAACTCAAAATGAAAGGAGCACGTCTGTATGATAATGTCCATGTTTCCGGACATGCATACCGTGAAGACCACTGGGAATTAATAAGACTCGTTAATCCTGAAAATGTAATTCCTGCACACGGCAACATCGATATGCACAGTGCCTATATAGAAATGGCTGAAGATGCAGGCTATGAACTAGGTCACACACTTCATCTATTGAGAAACGGAGAAGAATTATATCTTGAAGATTAAACCTGCAATCATAATTGGTTGGGATAATATGGATTTAATTGATGAATTGAAAAAACGCAGTACCCTGGTCGATGAATCTATAGAGGAATTTTTGCCCATCGACCACCCGGAGGAATTGTACCGTGCAACGCGGTACCTTCCGGATGCCGGAGGGAAAAGACTTCGCCCGGCAATCCTCATGCTTTCTGCTGAAGCAGTGGGTGGAGATTCTGATTCCGTGCTCCCTGCTGCTGTTGCCCTTGAACTTATCCATAATTTCACACTTATACACGATGACATTATGGATAGGGATGATATTCGCCGCGGAATGGCGGCACTTCATGTGAAATGGGGCACTGCAGGAGCAATTCTGGCCGGTGACACCCTTTATTCCCGTGCCTTTGAGATCATTTCAAAAATGGATGCCGACCCACAGAAATTACTCAAATGTGTGGCCTTATTGTCCCGTACCTGTACCGAAATCTGTGAAGGGCAGTGGCTGGATGTTGATTTCGAAAAAAGGGATGTTGTGGATGTGGCCGAATATCTGGAAATGATAGAAAACAAAACATCTGTGCTTTATGGTGCTGCTGCCAAAGTGGGTGCTATCCTTGGAGGAGCATCCGATGAAGTTGCTGATGCAATGTACGAATTCGGCCGCCTTACAGGCATCAGTTTCCAGATACATGATGATGTTATTGATCTGGTTACTCCGGAGGAAATTCTGGGTAAATCTAGAGGTAGTGACCTGAAAGAAGGCAAAAAGACCCTTATTGCACTTCATGCCCTGAATAATGGCGTTGAACTGGAATGCTTTGGCAAAGCGGATGCGACCCAGGATGAGATCAACGATACAGTCGCAAAACTTGAAGAATCAGGAACGCTTGCCTATGTCAGGGAAATGGCTGATAACTATCTTGAGGATGGTAAAAGCAAACTTGACTTGCTGGAAGATTCCCCGGCAAAAGAGACATTGGTCGAAATTGCCGATTATATGGTCAGTAGAGAATACTGACCGTCTTTTTTTTGTGAAAAATATATATATTATTCTCCCCATTTTAACTTGAGTTATACTTTATTCTTTCAAGGAGAATGGTATGAAAGATTTGGCGCATAGGATAGAAGAGTATAATCAGGCATGCCTATATAACAGGTCTTTTCTTGATAAATTACAGTTTTGGAAAAAGGACCCTGAATCAATACCTGCTTATGAGCCTGAAATCCATGGTGACCTGGTAGATTTTGAGATTCCAGGAGGATATGAGGAAATTGAACGCTATTGGGTTGATGAACTCTATGTCTTCGTAAGCATTCTCAAAAGACTGGGTATATACCGCTATGTGGTTGTGGAACCTTCACTTTCTGTGTATGAGAAAGATATCCTGGAGCGCACCTATAGCGATCTGAAAGATATTCTTACAATCGATGATACACCCTGTGCCGATGCAGATAGAGATGTTATCCTTGTTTCAAAGGCACTTTCTCTTTTCAAACGTTACCGTATTCCGCTGGAGGTTTCTTCTGAATACAGGATCCTTTACTACCTGAGGCGTAATTTTCTGGGATTTGGAAGAATCAATCCTCTTATGATGGATTCTGATATTGAAGATATTTCATGTGACGGGGTAGATATTCCCATATATCTTTATCACCGAAAATATCTGAATATCGAAACAAATATTTCATATACTGAAGACAAACTTAACTCTTTTGTGATTACTCTCTGCCAGCGATCAGGAAAACACATCTCAGTAAGTGAACCGCTTGTTGATGCTACTCTTAACGACGGATCGAGACTGCAGGCTACTCTGGGCAAGGAAATTACTACCAGGGGCAGTTCTTTTAGTATACGTAAGTTCAGGGGAGACCCGATTACTCCTGTAGATCTTATCAATTTCGGAACCTGTAATCTGGAAATGATGGTATACTTCTGGCTGGCAATTGAAAACGGTTTCAGTGCCATTTTTGCAGGAGGAACGGCTTCGGGTAAAACCACAATGCTTAACGCGATCTCATTGTTCATGCCACCGCTTTCCAAAATAGTGTCCATCGAGGATACCAGGGAAATCATGATGTACCATGACAACTGGATAGCAAGTGTTACCAGGGATTCTATAGGCAGAAGCGGAGCTGGAGAGGTTTCAATGTATGACCTTCTCAAATCTGCTCTCCGCCAGAGACCAGAAACCCTGATTGTAGGAGAAGTCAGAGGCAAGGAAGCTCTTATACTTTTCCAGGCCCTTTCAACCGGGCATACAACCTATTCCACAATACATGCAGGTGATGTTCAGACGGTGGTTAACAGACTTGAAAATGAACCTATCAATGTACCGCATGCAATGCTCCAGTCCCTGGACATCCTCTGTATACAAAGACAGGTATACGTGGATGATAAAAGAGTACGCAGACTGGATAACCTGGTCGAATTTACAGGAATTGATCCCAAGAGCGGAGATATAAGAATCAATGAATTATACCAGTGGGATTCTACCAAAGATGAATTTTTACACAATGGGCAATCCAATGTATTAAAACTCATCGTGCAGAAAAAAGGTTGGTCTGCCCATAAATTGCGGGAAGAAACGCAGAATCGCCATATGATCCTGGAATATCTTCTGGACCATGACATCAGAGATTACATAAGCATTTCACTACTGGTGAAAACCTATGCAACATCTCCTGAAATCGTGCTGGATGCAATTGAAAATGATGCTCTTGTAGACCTGCTGCAGCAGGAAAGGTGATTTTTGATGATGCCTTTTCAGGATATTGCATACAGGTTATTCGGTAAACACGCATTCCAAAAAAAAGATGAGTATCCGAAATTATGTCATTCCCTGAAAAGTGCACGTTTTGCCATTCCTGCAGATCAATATATATCAACAGGATATCTCTATTCCCTAATTTCTTTTTGCGTCACAGGTATTATATTTTATTTTATTGCATCGCGCCTTTTCGAAATTCTTGATCTATCCATCATCGATGATATGCGCATAATTGCTCTTCTATCATCCATGATTATAGCCCTCTTATTTTCCACGATTCTGTTTAATATCCAGATGAAACTCCCGCTCCTCTGGGCAAGTAATCGCAAGGCTTACCTTGACCAATCATTAACCCACGCTGTAGCATACCTGTACGCATTGAGCAAAGGTGGGGGGATGAGTCTTTTTGATATATTTAAATCATTAAGCCAGCAGAGGCATATTTATGGAGTCGCTGCAGATGAATTTGGATACATAGTCAGGGATATGGAATACTTTGGCTATGACATGCTCACAGCACTGAAAAATGCAAAAGAGAATTCTCCCTCTGAAAAATATAAGAATTTCCTGGATGGCATGCTCTCAATTATTTCCAGTGGGGGAGATGTTATTTCATATCTAAAAAATAAAAGTGAACAATATCGTTTTCTTGCAATCAGGGAACAGAAGACCTTCCTTGAAACACTCGCAATACTTGCGGAAGTTTATGTAACAGTATTCGTAGTGGGCCCTGTTTTTCTCATAACGATACTTATCGTATTGGGCTTTATGGGATCGAATTCATTAGACGTACTGTACATTTTAGTTTATGTCCTCATACCGATAGGCACAGTTTTATTCATAGTTTTCTTATCCACAATATCGGATAACCTGGAAGGAAGAAGCATTCAAACTTCACAGCAAATTTTCAATGAATTTGATAATGTCAGAGTGAATGAATATACAACTATCGATGAAAAGATGTTGAAAAAAATTTCCTGGAACTGCACGATATATAACATTATTGATAAAGTAAGTAATCCTATTAAGTGGTTGACCCGTAAACCTCATTATTCTTTAATATTGAGTATTCCTGCAGGTCTGATTTGCATATTATATGGAAACCTGACCATATTGTCATCACTCGATTTTTCAAGCATCAGTTTAAGTTACATCAATGTAGAGGCAGCTGCTGCAATCGATGATTACATTGTGTTTGCATTTATTATCATAAGTGTTCCTTTTATTGTATTTTATGAATCAAAGAGAAGATGGGTTTTGAAAGTTGAAAATGAAATGCCCGAATTCTTGAAAAAACTTGCAAGTATCAATGAAGCAGGAATTCGCCTCTCCAGCGCAATATCCCTGGTTTCACGTTCAAAAATCGGAGTCTTGAATACAGAAATTAAAAGAATGGCTTCCCATCTTTCCTGGGGTGGCAATCTTGAGGAAGTTCTCAAAAAGTTTGAATACAGGGTCAGGACTGAATTTAACAGCCGAATTATTACTTTAATCATACGGGCCAGCGAATCTACAAGCGATGTTATCAGTGTACTCAACATCGCTGCATCAGAAGCCGATATGCAGAATCAGCTCAAAAAGGAACGCTCAGCTGAAATGACAGTATATGTATTCATAGTCTATATCGCTTTTCTGGTGTTTCTTTTCATTGTTTATGTGCTTGCTGCCTACTTCCTTCCGGCAGTACCTTCTTCTGCGGGAGATGCAGTGGCAGGCATGCCTTTGAATATTCAATTTGACATGGATGCCTATATATTGCTTTTCTTCCATGCATCCCTTATACAGGGCGTGTGTTCCGGGCTGGTTGCCGGGAAGATGGGGTCTGGCAGTGTTTTGGCGGGCGTGAAACATTCACTGTTCCTGGTATTGATAGCTTATATCACCTTTACACAATTCATCTAAAACAGGATAAACATGTAAGCAGGAGTAATGGAACTATATGAATTCAGTGAAACAGTTTTTCAAATCCGAATCTGCAGTATCAACAGTAGTTTCATTTGTCCTTTTACTGGGCCTTTTTGTGACAGTACTGGCTGTCTTTAATGCTCATTACATACCTGAATGGAAAGCAGATGCTGAAAAAGCCCATATGGATGATGTCTATGATGACATGTCCCAGTTAAAAGCCCGGGCCGATATGCTTTCCCTTGCCAGTTCCCTTGATGAAGATAGCACTGTTTCTTTGAGTATACCCATTAAGATGGGAGGAGGAGATATTCCCATAGTGGGTCCCACCAAATCAAGTGGCGTACTGTCGGTGAATGATGATGATAATTTCAGGATCAGTATTGAAGGATTGAATACTACAAATTCTACAAATCAGTTAGTAATTTCTGATTCTTATTTTCCTGGTAATATTCGTTATGCTTCAAATAATGGTTATTACGTTGACCAAACCTTTGCCTATGAAAACGGTGCTGTGATCGTGTCACAAAGGGAAAGATCCCTTATGAAAATGGACCCGTCCATTTCAATTAAAAACCAATCTGGAACCCTATTAAAAGTTGATTTAACGCTAATGGAAATTACCGGGGATAGGGTAGTGATTACCAGCAACGGTATTGAAGAAGTTAAACTTACAGGTAATGATTGGGTTGAGGAGTTTAATTCAACTAAAAATGAGTCTCTTACCAACCTTACAATTTCTATGAATACCAGTTATCCTTCAGCATGGGCAAAATATCTCAATGACTCTGCTAAAAGTGAAGATCTTGCTTACCCAAGCGACTATAATGTTGATGAAGGCGAAGATTATGTAATCTTCAATTTAAATTCATCAGATAGCAATATCGATTTTCATCTTAACAAGGCAACAGTGGATGCAAGGGTTGGAACATTCTAATCTATTGGCAGATAGTTTTTTATCATTCAAAGTACCCAGTTAAACGGGGGTATAAGTTTGTTAAAAGAAGCTATGTTCTATGAGCAACTTGAGGATAAAAAGGTACGTTGCAATTTATGTAATCACAGGTGTCGTATAGCAGAAGGTAAAACCGGTATTTGCAGGGTGCGACAGAATAAGGAAGGGAAACTGTATAGCCTGATCTATAATACGGTTTCAAGTGAAGCCGTTGATCCTATCGAAAAGAAGCCCTTATTCCATTTCTATCCGGGCACTTACTCCTATTCACTTGGAACCATTGGCTGTAATTTCCGCTGTAAATATTGCCAGAACTGGACCATATCGCAGGTTAACCTGGACGAAGCACAATCGGTGGAAATTACCCCTGAGCAGGCAATCGATCGAGCTCTTGCAGCAGATTGCAAGAGTATTGCCTGGACCTACAATGAACCGACTATATGGTACGAATATACCTATGACAGTGCAAAGCTTGCTAAAGAGGCAGGTCTGGCTACGGTTTATGTGACAAACGGCTATATCACACCGGAAGCATTGAAGCATATAGCCCCTTATCTGGATGCTTTCCGGGTTGATATCAAGGCGTTTACAGAAAAATTCTATCATGAACTCACTTCTGCTCATTTGCAACCCGTTCTCGATTCAGCCAAACTGGCCCGTGAACTGGGAATGCATGTGGAAGTGGTGTATCTGGTGATTCCCACATTCAATGATTCAAGGGATGAATTGAGGGATGTTTGCCGATGGATAGTGGAAAACCTGGGTAAAGAAACACCGGTTCATTTCACACGTTTTCATCCAAACTATAAACTCCAGAATGTTTCTCCAACACCTGTTGAGACTCTAGACCAGGCCTATGAAATAGCAACTGAGGAAGGACTGGAATATGTATATCTGGGCAATGTTTTGTCCTCTAAATATGAGCATACGTTCTGCCCTTCCTGCGGTAATATGATTATAGGAAGGGGTGTTTTTGATGTGGAAGAAAGTCATCTGACAGAGGATAACAAATGTGAATACTGTGGTGCATCCATTCCTATCTCCGGTAAATATGGGGGTTACCTGTAAAATCCTTTGATGTAATCCCTTTTTTGGCGGCGCCAAACAAAAAGTTTAAATCAGATTGATGCATTAGAAGCGCTCGCGACAAGTCGCATGCAATGTGCCGCCATAACTCAGTTGGTAGAGTGTCTGGCTGTTAACCAGAATGTCACAGGTTCGAGCCCTGTTGGCGGCGCTCCTTTCATCATTTTCTATGGGCCTATAGCTTAGTCTGGTTAGAGCGCTCGGCTCATAACCGAGCGATCACCGGTTCGAATCCGGTTAGGCCCACCAAAATATTTTAGTAATTTTCAAAATTTCAATGCTTTCATTAGAACATCTTTTTTAGTACCACAGCAGGCACAGCCTTGTTTCAGGAAAATGAAACCCTTTATGGTGAAATGAAACAGGAAAACCTAGATCGAATAGACATTCAGCAACTTTCGATGGGCATTCCAATGATTAGATGGTTGCTCTTTGAAGGAGCCACAATTGTAGGTGCGGATTCTGCCATCTTCGAAAAAAGGGATTATTGAAATTCCCTGTCAGGAAATATGCCAATCACTGTAGACATACTCCACACCAGTATTTGACCCCACAACCCGGATTCCAATCCGATAAGTCTCACCCACAGGAACCTTCAGGTTTGAAATCTCATAAGAGACTGCTTCGTCCACATCAATCTCCGGGATCTGGTCACTTGCAACCTGGTCCCAGACCATGCCCTTCTGTGTGGCTTCAAGACCAGTGTAAATAATGACATCTTCGGCTTTTGCAGAACCAACATTCTCGACCTCGATATCGAGGTCAATGTAGGAAAAACGGGAATCGTGTCTTCCACTGCCTGCAAAGTCAACTGCAATTTCTGGATAGCCGTCAGTAATAGGAATTATCCGGGCATCGGAATTCCTGTATACAGTGGGAATCCTGCCCACTTCCCAGCCTGAATTTGTTGTTTCTAGGTAGAAATATTTCACTCCCGAATAATCATAATAGCTCCCGGGAAGGTCATCGCTGCCCTTTACCCCCACAGCCATGTGACCGGGTAATTCAATCAGCGACACGCCATATCCCATGTCATACAAAAGTGCCGCAAGCAGGATAGAGGAATCTTCACAATCCCCGCCTCCGTGGTACATTGTTTCAAAGGGGAATCTGGGATATTCATCATAACCGGCAGATACACTGTCACTGACATAAGGAAGGGACTGGACAAAAAGCATGGTTATGTAAGGAATTTCCTCCCGGCCGTAATCTGCTTCTTCTGCCAGATTTTCCATTTGTAATGTAATCTGGGATATGAATGCGTCATCATAAGGGTCATTTACAAAATGCACCCAATGGCGATAACGGGTTCTCTGTGAATATAATTCATAAGCTTCTTTGTCATATCTGGCCTGGAGCTGGAATTGCCTGTCGTCGTACTCCCATACATAATTCCTGGTGATTGAATCTTTTTCAATTTTGACCGTTGGTTTCCTTTCACTATCCCGGTCAGGAAAATCCACATACAGATATATTTCCGGTTTCAAAGTGTATGATAAGTCGATGACAAAACTGTTATCATATATACTTTCCAGTTTGATTGAATAGACTATGAACTGCTTTTCAGGGTCCCATACATCATAACTGCGGCCGACAAATATCTTTTTAGTACCATATTCATAGCCGTCTTTCCTCAACGATAAGATCGAATAGCCTTCTTTTCGGTTTATCTCCAGTACCTTCAGGGAATAACCATTATCAATATCCAGTATCGCAGTTTTCTTCAGGGTTGCATTGTACACGTTAACATCAGTTTCCGGTGAATCCGGCGTTGAAACATTATCTACCGATGTTTGCTCCTCCGGAATCTCCCCGTTTGAGTTTCCTTCTTCTGTGCAACCCAGAAAGGATAGGGACAGAAAAACAATTACAAGAACAGAAACCAATTTACTCTTTTGCATGACACATCCTGATTGATTTAAAAGTTGAAATATACCATTGACATTGGTTTACCAAATACTTAAGATCGAGCTTATTTCAAAACTGCAGATAGACCTATTCCAGCATAGCACAGGTGCAATATCTAGATCCCTCTGAAAGGTCACAGCCATTCATACCTACATACTATTTTTCAGGTCCATCTTCAAATGCGAAGAGTCAATCTATTCTATGTGCCTCTTTTCAGATATGATCCATGATCGATTCCTGCAGGTCTGCCTCTTTTTCCAGATTTCTCATTCCTGATATTTATTGGAATGTTTCAGCACCTGGCTAATTTTTGAATTGAATTCTTTGTGGATTCCCGAATTTCTAATGGTAGAATCATCAACTCTAACGTAAATCAATGCTGCGTTACATCATTGGGTATATCTCATGAATATACTTGATGTTATATGATTTAAGAATAATGATGTCCTTATTTCTCAAAGTACATACAGGTAATATGACCCAGAATCGATTCTTGTCCTGCAATTATTTTCACATCTTTTTACGGTTGCTAGATGTATACGTACATACGGTGCTACGCATCGTAGATGATAGTAGAATATGGGAGGCATGGATATGCCTGTAAAGGGGAAGGCGCTTAGGTGAGAATGTTTGCTGAAGATTGTATCATGTAGAATTATAACAAGCAAATTTCTTCATAAGTTACACTTTGAGATATTTTCGAGTGACAATCAGGGCAATAATATATAATTTTCGCTCACATTAACTTTCCATTTAATGCCTACCCAAAAATTCCGATAAATACATGAGAAGAGCTATAATTCCTTCTCTCCTTAGTATTTATTCCTGGTTAAAAACAGTTTAGTTTACTTTTCCTTTTTAGTCAACATGTCGCAGTCCCGACCCCAGACGAATCAGTGATGCTACTAGAATTGCTTCTTCAATTTCGGAATCTTTTAAACCTGCATTGCGAGCAAATTTTTTGTGGTGGGATACACATTCATCACATCCCACAGCCACAGCACTTGCAAGAGCCAGCAGTTTTTTAGTTTTATTATCGATAGCACCATCCTGCATTATGGTATCTTTTAAGTTCGAGAAGTCCTTTTCCCAATTCGACTCTTTGTCATCCATAGAAATAGTCATTTATGCCCTCCACTTTTTACATTTTCCATATATGCTTCTGCCCGCGGAGAAGGAAAATATACAATACTTCCGTTTTTCTCCTCTTTCTCAACGTAAAGGGCATTTTCCAACATTCCTATATGGAACTTGGCCTCCGTTTTGGTCAGTTCCATTTCATTTTGCAAATCATCAAGACCCATAGGTGATTCCAGTAGAAGAGATAGTATACTTCTGCGGATATTATTCTGAAGAGTTTTCAGCCCGGTGCTGTGATCTTCAGTTGGGTTGCGGTTGAGTTTACCTTCTTTTCTGACTTTAGTAAGCCATTCCTCTTTTCTTTTCTTCATATCCTCATCAGACATAGCAATCAATAATATGTAACCATTAATAACTATATTTTTTTTGGTATTTTGCATGAACTTAGCATTTAGCGAACTTTCCCTCTCCTAGATGTCAAGCAGGGTGTATCAAGGGTCAGGAATCGTGTTATTGCCAGAGTCTTCAGGGAACTTGACCTGATAGAGCAGTGGGGTAGTGGTTTCCGTCGTGTACTGAAGGAAGCTGAAGAACCTGGGCTCCCCCAGCCGGAGGTAATCGAGATATGTATGAGGTGGAAGTTTATTGTCTACCTGGCAGATTCCATTGCGGAATCCACAGAAAGTCATCCTGGTAAAGAAGAAACTTCATGCCGGGCAGGCGAACAAGTAACCGAACATGTAACCAAACAAGTAATCGAACAAGTAACCGAAGAATGTCTTATGTTGTAGATCTTTCTGTGTTTAGAAGGAAATTTGATGAAGAATTATACCGGCCCAAAAATAATATACATTGGCTATAATCAAATATCCCCTTTTACTCAAGCAATATAAATCAATTGTTCAATGCCATATATTTTTGAAATAAACTTATAATTCCTTTCGGACTTCTATTACCAAGAACTAGTAGCCACCAATAACCAGGAATATCCAGTGCTTTTTCTTCTTCTTTTGTATTACTTTCTTCTTTCGGGAATGCACGTCGAACAATTGATGCCCACTCTTCATCCGATATCTTATATTTTGAGGACATTTTTTCAAGCTCAGAAATGATCTTAGTGGATGCACCGTGCCTATAGAATGGCTCCAAAATATTTTCTACTTGTAATGTTCCATAATCGAACATTGGCATATTTTTATGATTTTCAAATCTCTGACGAACCATACTTTCTGCATCGTCTTTAAGATTTATGAAGTGGGAATCCTTTGTTTCGACAGATGCTTTGGAACCTATTCTCATGGCCGTGTCTTGTATACTGGAAATTTCTTCCATGTAACGCAAATTATCTTCACAATTGATATGAGCACCTGGAGATGGTAAAGCCACATAATGATGGAATATTGGTTGTTTACCTTCTTTTCTTCTTAAAACCCTACCAATTCTCTGTACAAGTTGAAGACGAGTATCAGCAGAAGAAACGTTGATTCCAATTTCAGCATCTGGAATATCAATTCCTTCATCCAGCATTTTGGCACCAATCAAAATACCAGAATCAGCTCTTTTGAATTTATCTATAAGGTTGTATACATTCCCTCTGGCTTGTGAATGAATGACAAATACATTACTAAATAAAGGTTTTAATTGATTCCCGATATTTTCACAAGTTGCTATATCCATTGTGAAAAGTACAATCTTTTTCTTTTGTTGGAGATATTTGGAAGCAAGTTTTACTGCATCATCAACTTTTGGTTTTGATTTGTGCACGATCCATTTCCTTTCCTGAAGGAGGCCTCGAAGCTTATTCCAATTATCTGGTAATTTTATTTTCCTATATCTTGCAAACTCACATAACTTTACAAAGTCACGTAAGTCATTCATTTGACTTTGCTTATTTTTACTTAGATCTTTAATTAATTTTCTATCATTGCTGATTTCAGAAAAAATAGAAGATATCTTTTTTGATAACTTGTCAAATTGATTGACTTCTACAATAGAAAGATATGTAGGATGCACTTCCCATCTGAACTTAGGCAAAATTCCCTTTGATATAGCTTTTTTTACATCAAGGTTATATACCACTGGACCCAAATTTCTTTTAAGCACAGATAATTTCGTTTGTCCTTCAACTGTAGCTGATAAACCCATTCTCCATTTACTTTGTAAAGAAAGAGCATTTCTGAATTCATAACCTGCACCATGATGTACTTCATCCACTATCAACAAATCAGTACGATAAGAAGATGGAGATCTGATTACTGATTGAATTGTATTGAAATGAATCTGAAGACCACCTGAAATTACAGGAGTAGTATGCTCCAGCGATGGATTTGATAAAATTCCAAATTTATCTATTACTTCACGTCTCCACTGATTCAAAATTGCTTTGCTATGAGTAAGTATCCTAACATGTAACCTTCCATATTTTTCCAATAATTTTTGGATCGCCATAAGTCCAACAACAGTTTTACCAGTTGCTGTGGCCATTTCCAGGATTCCAAAACCTTTGTTAGACAACCACGAATTTAACCCTTCTTTTTGATGTTCCCAAGGGTTAAGCATTAAAACCGGTCTAGCAAGAACATTATCTATTTCATCCTCATTGGTAGCAGATATTTTTTGCTGAAACTCCTGCAATTTTGAAATGTCTTTCAGATTAATGTAAAGTTCTAGGAAGAAGAGCGCACTCCCGGGAGATGCCACTGTTTTTGCTTTATCCACCACCCCAGGACACATTCCCATTTTGATGAGAAGTTTTTTGAAGAAAAGGATTGCAGGGGTCGATAAAATAGTACCCATATAGTAATCAGAATTTTTATAGAACAGATATTTAAGGTTATTATCCGCAGCGGCACGGAATTGTAGAAAGTTGTCTCTTAATTTTTTGTCATCAATTACGTATTCATCTTCAGAAATTGATATAATCCTTTCTCTGAACATCTGGAAAAATAAATTTGTGAAAAAATGCTCCAGTTTACGATATTCCGTATAATAGCCTGCTCCGGTATGTCTTAGAGTCGGAACAATATTCTGATTTTCTTTATACATCTGATATATCAACAGTTCGTCATCAGAAATTGCAAGTGTTCGAGCATCAGAATAAGATGACAGGTCTTTCAGAAATTCATCATAAGTTGGTGCTTCTTCAAAAGATACTGTCTTTATATTTTTCTTGCAGGATATGCCAGTGTAAGGTATTGATGCTTTGTTGACCTTTTCGTTTTGAATTTTAGCAACTTCGTCGATACATTTATTAGAATCTTCATGATTTCCAGATTTGTTATACAATTGGGCTGCTTTTTCGTATAATTTTATTGCTTGATTCTTTTTATTTTGGTGTCGATTGCGGTTATAAGCAAACTTACAAGCTTTGGCCTGTTTTTCATAGATGTACGGATTTTTTGCCTCTGCTTTGAGTGCCTTTTTGCAACAAATTTCCATTTCACTCCAGTTTCTATACTGTTCATACAATTGCATGGCTTTCATGTATGCATCAGCAGCTTTTCTTTTGTGACCCATTGCCAAAAGCAAATCTGCATTCTTAGTGCACAATTGTGGAGTTGGGTAAGTTTTCCCATCTATTTCCAATTTAAGTGATTCATTACATACATGTTGGACCAGTTCGATTTTGTCTTCATATTCCCAAAAATCGGCAGCCTTCTTGTAAGCCCGTCTTACTTTTTTAATTTTATCTTCTGGTTTATTAAAAGACTGTGTTCCCATTATTTTTCCTTCTACATAAAAATAGAAGGGATTGTTTTGCTCAGGCTCATAATTTACAATATCGAAAAATGAGGACATTTGACCATTCTGTTTGAGTAATTCTAAAACACGGTCCAAAAAGACGATTCCCATCTTATTTTTGTTAACTGAGAAACACTTTTTTGATTTTGAACACCATGTATTCAAATTAGTGTAACCTAGTTCATCGGTTAAATCAAATAATTTGTACAAATTTTCTATAGGATTGTATTTGATTAGTAATTCGAGCGCTATATCCATATTGTAATTAGATTCGTTATTATTATTCAACTCATATTGAATAACTGACTTAGAAAAAAGTGCCCCTGCATCGTCTGGATTAATGGTAAGCAAATGTTCGTATACATCAAGGGCTGCTTCTAGGTCTTTGTTATTTACAAATTCACGAATTGATGTTATATATGCATCAATCGATTCAGAATCATTTATCAGGTTGAAGCATACAGAAGCCTTCATTGCGTAAAAATAAGGATTTGAGGGATCATTTTCAATAAGCCCATTGTAATTACAAAGTGCAGTTTCATTTTCACCCAAGTTATAGTTAATTGAGGCAATTTTTTCCAGAAGCGGGTTTGAGGGGTGAAGGTGATTTAAATTTTGATATAATTCCAATGCTTTTTCGTGTCTTCCAATTTTAAGATAAGAATCTGCTTTTATTAAGATAAGGTCGTAATTGGGATTATTTATAGTTTCAATTATTTCAAGGGCCTTATTGAAATCACCTTGAGAGTGATAATATATAGCTTTACTTTCTGAACTTTGGTTTAATTGTTCCTCGCTTTGCCCAAGATTTATATTGTATTCTTGTATTTCATATTTGTAATTTGAAGGTGCTATAGCCATATTAACTGTATAGAAATACAACTTCCTAAAATATAACTATTACTATTATATACTATCATAAGTAAATAAAATACACAAGGTTTGCTAATGTAATAATGGACAATCTTAACAATTAGAAAAACACCTATACACTATAAAAATTATTCAATAACCATGACCATCGAAGAACGCCTAGATTTACTTGAAGAAACCATCCAGAGCGAGGAGTTTCTACAAGGTAAAGGATTGGGAAATGAAGTCCCTTTTTGGATATTTGATTATCCACCGGAGAAAGAACTACTTATACGTTCCAGGATTCCTAAATTAAAAGAGAATTTGAAACTTAAATCAATAAATATTCTGGAGATTGATTTGTATGAACTGTGTCTTGAAATTGTCACAGCAAAAATTCCTATGGAACGAATTATGCAATTTGAATCTGACAAAGGATCTGACAAGTTGCTTGAAAAATTAAGATTGATGCTTAAGCCTGCAAATATCCAGCGAACCATCAAGAAAAAAATGGATGAATTTGGTGATGTGGGTATTGTTTTTATCACTGGAGTTGGGAAAGCCTGGCCTTTTATAAGGTCACACTCAATTCTGAATAATTTACAACCAGTTGTGGATGACATGCCACTGATATTATTTTATCCCGGAAAATACAGTGGACTGGATTTAAGCTTATTCGGTAAATTCAAAGACGGGAACTACTACAGGGCGTTCAGGCTTGTGGATGACAGTGCGATAGACATCTGAGGGTGGGAATATGACTAATGATATTATGATACAGGATCTTTTTGAAAAGGATATAAAAAGGGATATTAAAGGAGTTATCAAGGTCGATCAATATGACGAAAATATTGTCGATACCGAACTTGATGAATATGTAATTACAAGGGAGACATCAAAACACTTGGATGTCTTTTTCCAGCGCTATTATGATGCAATGCTTACTCCCACAGATAAAATAGGTGTGTGGGTTTCCGGTTTTTTTGGGTCCGGTAAATCACATTTTATCAAAATGCTGTCTTATCTCCTGGAAAACCGTAATGTGAAAGGTAAAAATGCTCTTGATTTTTTCCAGGAAAAAGTTGAGGATCCTTCAATCTACAGCAATATTGAAAATTCT
Organism: Methanohalophilus sp. WG1-DM; assembly: GCF_004104135.1. Lineage (NCBI taxonomy): Archaea > Methanobacteriati > Methanobacteriota > Methanomicrobia > Methanosarcinales > Methanosarcinaceae > Methanohalophilus > Methanohalophilus sp. WG1-DM. The sequence continues at coordinate 29,403 of NZ_RRBA01000012.1, forward strand.
GTTAATTTTGGCAGCAAGGATGTAATACTTTTCAATATTGATTCTAAGGCCAATACTATCCATGCAGATCCGGAACCGATTGTCAATATTTTGATGCGAGCTTTTAATGAAAAGCGAGGTTTCTATGGGGATGTATTCTGGATAGCAGACCTGGAAGAGGACTTAACTGAAAAAGAATTGTATGAACAATTCAAACTTGAGTTCAAAAAGATTGTAGGGGATTCCTGGGAAGAGAGGCGTGATTCATATGCTTTTGAACAGGATGCTATAATTGATGCTCTGGTGGCTTGTAATTATCAGAGCAGGGAATCATTGAATACTCTCTTTCTAAATGATGGGGAGACTTATCATCTGGATGTAGAGAAGTTTGCCAAAAAAGTTGAAAAATACTGTGAATCCCAGGGAAAAGATCATCAGGTTATTTTCCTGATCGATGAGATTGGACAGTATATTGGTGAAAATAGCAAGATGATGCTGAATCTGCAGACCATTGCAGAGGAATTGGGCACAAAACTGGCAGGGAAAGCGTGGCTGGTTGTGACTGCACAGGCAGACATTGATACTATTACAGAAGACCGTGTCAAAGGTTATGATTTCTCAAAGATCCAGGGACGATTCGATACCAGATTGAGTCTTTCCAGTGCCAATGTGGATGAAGTTATCAAAAAGAGGATACTTGCAAAAAAGCAAGAATATAATGCAACCCTTGCAGCCTTTTTTGCTGAGAAGAAATATGAACTTAAGAATTTGCTGGCTTTTTCCAAAGATTGTGCTGAGATGAAATTCTACAGGGGCGAGGAAGATTTCATTAATGTTTATCCTTATGTGCCCTACCAATTTTTCGTTTTGCAAAAGGTCTTTGAGAGAATTAGAAACAGTGGGTTTACAGGCAAGCATCTGGCAAAAGGTGAACGTTCGATGCTTAATGCTTTCAAAGAGGCTACTGAAAAGTATGCTGAAGAGAATATGGGCAAACTTATTCCATTTTATTCTTTTTATGATACAGTTGAGAGTTTCCTTGATCCCATTATCAAGTCTACTATCACTCAAGCTCAGGACAATTCAGAGTTAGAGGAGTTTGACAATCAGATTCTCAAGTTACTGTTTTTAATAAGAAATGTAAAAGAAGTCGTTCCAAATCTGGATAATCTGGTTGTCCTTTCAGTGAGTTCTGTAGATGAGGATAAGTTGGAATTGAAGAGAAAGGTGGATGAATCCCTTAAAAGATTAGAACAGCAGACCCTTATCAGTAAGTCCGGAGATAGTTATCATTTCCTGACCAATGAAGAACAGGAAATCAACAAAGAAATCAAAAATACCGAAGTTGAGAATTACCGTGTTCTGGATACGATTTATACATATATTTTCGGTGATTCCAGTGAGATTTGTCCTACGAGATATAAGGATTATAAGTTTAACAAAGCAGTTGATGAAAAGTACAAATCTGCCGGCAATGCTGACCTGTCTGTTAAGTTCCTGACACCCCTTTCAGATGAATTATATCATAAAAGTGATCAACAATCCCTGTCCGGAGATGTGTTGAGCAATGTTGATTCCAAGGAAACTTTACTGTTTGTTTTCCCTCCGGATAGTAAAGTAGTTGATATGGTTCGCACCCACCTGAAAATAGAGAAATATCTGCGTCAAAATAGTTCAAATTCCAATATATCAGAAATTAATGATATTCTCCGTTCCAAGGAAGTGGAAAAGGAAAAACTAATTGATGAGGCTAAAAGGGCAGTATTTGAAAGTGCAAAGAATGCACGTGTTTTTATTCATGGGAAAGAAGTGAGCGGTATTGAGAAGAAAAACCCTAAGGAGAGAATTAAGGATGGGCTTGATGAACTTTCCCAGAATGTTTACAGTAAGGCATCCTATGTCACTTATGATTACGATTCTGATAAGGATGTATTGAGGGTATTAAGAGCTGATGACCTGGAAAAGTTTGGTGTAGGGAAGTCTGATACAAATAGGAATGCTCTTGAAGAACTGCGTGATTATATCAAAGTCCGACATCAAAGGAATGATGTCCTTGTTTTGAAGGATATCAAGGAGAAGTTTTCGAGCAAACCATATGGCTGGAAGGATATGACCATTGCAGGTCTTGTAGCCACTCTTTTTGCCAACGAGGAAATCAAACTCTCCTACCAGAAAACTGCTTTGATCCTTAAATCTGAGAATGCCGATGAGATTGCCCGTTATCTGACTAAAAGGGAAGATGCTGATAGAATAGTTGTAAAGATTTGGGAAAAATCTAATCAGGAGACAATAAAGGCTGTCAGAGATGTGTTGAATGATGTTTTTGACAGGACGGCAATTCCTGAAAAAGAGAATGATCTTTTTGAATATACAAAGCAGGTTTTCAGCGAGAAAAGGGATGCTGCAGAAAAATATGCTGGACGTTATCAGGAAGTAGAAGCCTATCCGGGCAGAGAAGAGATCAAAGCTTACAGTGATTTTCTGAAAGAAATCAATCAAATCAATGATCCATCTGATTTTTTGCAGGAGGTTGCAGATAGGAAAGATGAATTGATAGAAGTTCACGAAGAAGCCAAACATTCGATTGGTTTCTTTGAAAGTCAGATGGTTGATATTTTCAGGAAAATGTACAACAGGGCAGATAAATATGAGCGGAATCTGCAGTTTCTCGATGCAGATATGAAGCAAAATGTCCGGACTGTACAGGAAATTCTGGAGATGGATAAACCATACCCCCGTATCAAAGAATTACCGCAGTTAGGTGGGAAAATAGATGATGCTCTCCAGAAGAGTCTTGATAATCTAAAGGAAGAAGGGTACAGGAAACTGGATCTCCGCAGGACAGAAGTTGCTCGGGAAATCGATTCTTATGGTAACTTAGGGAATGGTTTCAAAGATCGTGTTTTGCAGCGTTTTGATCATCTAAAGGGTAAGATTGCAGAATGTGAAGACTGTGTATATGCAAAAACCCTGAATGATTCTATCGATGACCTATACAAGGATGTTACTGATGAAGTTGCCAGACAATTGCAAATAATCAGGGAAAGAGATGATGGTGAAGGTGGAGGAGAAAAGCCTCATGTCAAACCTGTAAGGGTGGTTGATGCGTCTGAATTTAAGAGTCAAAAGAAAATCGAGACCGAAGAAGACATTGAAGAATATCTAGACAGTATTCGGCAAAAACTGAAATTCCTGCTTGAAGAAAACAAGATCAAGGTGGTCTAATGGATAAGAGCAGTATCATTACATTTTCCAATTCATTACGAAATAAACTGGAGCAGGAAGTAAAGGATAGGGCTGCCTTTTACGGTATCCTGCCGGATAAAGTATTACCTGTGGATTCAGAGCATGCGGATTCCATTGTTATCGGTGGCAAGGTCTACAATAAGAAGATCAAACACCAGCGTGAACGGCTTGTGAAGGAAGTAGCCGAGAAGGGTTATGAGCAGGTGATGGATGAAGTAACATATACCTGGTTTAACCGGTTTGTGGCCCTGAAGTTCATGGAGGTCAATGATTACCTACCTGTAAGGGTATTTTCCTCGTCAGAAAAAGGAAGAGCGGAACCTGAAATCCTGACAAAAGCTGCAGACCTGGATTTTTTGCAACTTGACCTTGATTATGTGCTGGACCTCAAAGCCGAAGGCAAAGATGAGGAACTCTATCACTACCTGATCCTCAAAATCTGCAATTACCTGCATGAGATCATGCCATTCCTGTTCGAGCATATCGAGGATTACACGGAATTGCTCATTCCGGAATACCTGCTCCATACTGATTCTGTCCTTGTGGAATTGAATGAGATTATTCCTGAAGAGGACTGGAAGGAAGTCGAAATCATCGGCTGGATTTATCAGGATTACGTGGCACCCCGCAAGGAAGAGGTGTTTGCCAACCTGAAGAAGAATGTGAAGATCAATAAGGAGAATATTCCTGCAGCAACCCAGTTGTTCACTCCGAAGTGGATTGTAAAGTACATGGTGGAGAATTCCCTGGGCAGATTGTGGCTGGAATCCAATCCAAATCCCACTCTGCAGGACAAGTTTGAATATTTCATCGACCAGGAGACCCCTGAACCGGAAGAGAAGGTCTACAGCCCGGAGGAAATCACCCTGCTGGACCCGGCGATGGGATCAGGCCATATTCTGGTCTATGCTTTTGATGTATTTTATGAGATTTACCGCTCCATGGGTTATCTGGATAATGAGATCGCTCCCCTTATCCTGAACAAGAACCTCTATGGTCTGGAGATCGATGACCGAGCCACCCAACTGGCAGGATTTGCCCTGATGATGCAGGCCCACAAATACGACCGCAAGTTATTCGAAAAAGACATCCAGCTCAACCTCTGTTCCATCCAGGAGACCAACAATATAGATTACATCCCCGAGCAGAAGTATCCCGAACTGCACCGCCTCATCGAATTCTTCGAGGATGCCAAGGAATACGGCTCCATCCTCAAAATGCCCAAGTTCGATTTCGACAAAATCGATGCCGAATACGCAAAGTTCAGCAAGAATCCTGCCATAGATACTTTCGGAGATGTGCCAAACAGCCCGGATGCCATCATCAAACAGGCCAAACTGATGAGCAGCCAGTATGATTGCGTGGTGACGAATCCGCCGTATATGGGTAATAAAGGAATGAATCCGGTTCTCAAGAAGTACGCTAAAGATAATTATCCGGATAGCAAATCCGATCTGTTTGCTATATTTATAGAACACGGTTTTGATCTTACAAAAGAAGCCGGTTATAACACAATGGTAACAATGCAGAGCTGGATGTTTTTATCATCTTACGAAAATTTCAGAAATAAACTTCTTAATAATTATTCAATCCAGTGCATGGTACATATGACAAATATGGTCATGAGAATTGCTTTTGGAACTGCCGCTACTGCATGGAAAAAGGCAAAAAGACCTGAGTTCAAAGGTCATTTTTCCTATGTCCGTTACGAAGATTTAGATGAAAATGGTGAACCTGAAGATTTCCCAATTCAAAACGAACGCCTTACCACTGCCTCCGCCGCCGATTTCAAGAAGATTCCAGGGAGTCCGATTGCTTATTGGGTGAGCGACGCTCTACTGAACGTTTACGAAAAATCAACCACTTTAAGTAAAATAGCAACACCTCGCCAAGGACTTGCCACAGCAGACAATGACCGATTCTTACGTTTGTGGTCAGAATTAAACATAAAAAATGTAGGTTTTGGTTTTCGGTCGAGAGAAGAAGCAAAAGAATCGGGATTAAAATGGTTTCCATATAATAAAGGCGGAGAATATCGAAAATGGTATGGTAATCAAGAATTTGTTTTAAATTGGGAAAATGATGGTTATAATATCCGCAATTATTTTGATTCTAATGGTAAACTTCGATCTCGTCCACAAAATACAGAGTATTATTTTTTGCCATCTGTAAGTTGGTCGAAGGTAACTAGTAGTGGATTTTCTTTAAGGTATTATCCAAAAGGTTTTATTTTTGATGTTGCTGGTTGCTCAATATTTCTGGATAGAGAAGAAGAAAGAGAAATGCTTCTTGGTTGTATGAACTCTCAAATTATGACAAAAGCGGTCAACTCCTTGTCACCTACACTAAACTTTGAAGTAGGCCAGGTTGCAGATTTCCCATTACCTATAGATGTTATCAATAAAGCTTCTAACTTTATTTCGCCTATTACGAAACTTATACATATATCAAAATCCGACTGGGATTCCTACGAAACATCCTGGGACTTCACCATCTCACCATTCCTTCAAACCGAATTCCACAAATCAACCCTCGAGGAAACCTATTCCAACCTCCGCGCTCACTGGAAGGAAATGACACTGGAAATGCAGCGACTGGAAGAGGAGAATAACCGTATTTTCATTGAAGCCTATGGTTTGCAGGATGAACTGACATCGGATGTGCCACTTTCGGAGATCACGCTAACCTGCAACCCCTATTACCGTTATGGAAACAACAAATCAGAGGAAGAACTGGAAGCACTTCTGCTTAATGATACCATCAAAGAATTTATCTCCTACGCCGTGGGTTGCATGTTCGGGCGGTATTCTCCACATAAGGAAGGACTGATCCTTGCCAATCAGGGTGAAGGGATGCAGGAATTCCTGGAGAAAGTGCCTGATGCAGAGTTCTTGCCGGATAAGGATGGCATCATTCCCATACTGGATGAGGAGTACTTCGCCGATGATATCGTGGGCAGGTTCAAGGAGTTTTTGAAGGTGACCTTCGGGCCGGAGAAACTCTCGGAGAATATGGACTTCATAGCACAGGCGCTTTCCTCCGGGAGTAAGAAGAAAACCAAGTCGTCCGAGCAGGTCATCCGGGATTATTTCCTCAGGGATTTCTACAAGGACCATGTGAAGATGTACAAGAAGCGGCCGATTTACTGGCTGTTTACTTCAGGGAAGAAACGGGCGTTCAATGCACTGGTCTACATGCACCGCTATGACAGGACCACGCTTGCCAGAATGCGGACCGAGTACCTGCTTAAACTGGAAGGAAAAATGGATGCTCAAAGGCAGATGCTTTCCAGTGAGGATGCCCGGAATGCAAAGGAGAAGGCAAAACTGGCCGGGTATATCGAGGAGATCATGGCTTATGATGAAGTGTTCAAGAACAAGGCGGATGCTTATATTGAGATCGATCTGGATGACGGGGTCAAGGAGAATTACAAGTTGTTCGAGGGTTTGGTGGGGAAGATATGAAACATGAATTAAAACAACAATTTCAGAAATCTGATAGGCTAAATAATAAAATTGAAGAAAAATTACCTTTGAAATGTCAAATATTAAATGATACTGAAAGAAGTGAATTTGCAAGAGATAGAGATAGAATACTCTTTTCGCGTCCTTTCAGGAGATTACAACATAAAGCGCAGGTATTTTCTAATGAAAAAGGAGACCATTATAGGACAAGATTAACTCATACTTTAGAGGTCTGCCAAATATCACGAAGTTTAGCACGATATTTAGATGCAAATGAAGATCTTGCTGAAGCAATTGCTCTTGGGCATGATATCGGTCATGCACCCTTTGGCCATCAGGGAGAAAGGGTTTTAGATGAAGTTATGAGTGGGGAAGATAACCTTGGCTTAATCAAATATCCTTTAAACTTAGGCGGTTTCAATCATAACTATAACTCAATACGTATTTTGGATGTAGTCCAATCAAAATATGAAAATTATGAAGGATTAAATCTTTCCTGGCAAGTTTTAGAAGGAATACTTAAGCACACAAAAACAAAATCAAAGTGGGATATAAAGAGATTTGTAAATAATGAATCTTTAATTGGGAAACTGCATCTTGATAGCAAGTTTTCAGTTACACTTGAAGGCCAAATTGTCGAAGTTGCTGATGAAATCGCTCAAAGGCAACATGATATTGATGATGGTTTGAGAAACAAAGAGTTAGACATTCAAGAAAAAGTATTATATGAAAAAATAATAAACGAAGTCGACCAAATAATATCTACAAAATATCAATATAATAACTTTGATAGAGAATATTTAGATAAATTATGTGATCTTATAATTCGACTTAAAGAGAGTTTGCTTAAAAGCAAAAAATCCGAATCTAAGCTTATAAGGCAAGACAATTTGGTAAGAAACATGATTGAATATTTTATTCTTGATGTATTTGCAAATTCTAGAAGAAATATATTAAAAATGAGCAAATTAAATAAATATAATGAAAGAAATTTATTGGAGACTAAAGTTGTTGATTTATCTCCATTCGGCAAAGAACTTAATGAAAAAATTGAAAAATTAGTTAACTATAAAATATTAAACTCATACGATGTAAATAAATTTGATGGTAAATCTCGGTTTGTGGTAAGGCAATTATTCAAAGCATATTACACAAATCCTCTTCAGATGCCTTCATATGCATTGAAAAGACTTGAAAATAAACTTAGATCTAATTCTAAATTATATTGTATGTCATTACAAAATGATGACAATGCTATAAACTTTAATGATGTGAATTATACCCAACTAAGTCGTTCAGATGTAATTGCATTGAACAATTCTCTAAAAATGGAAGATTTAACAAAATTAAATCTAACTCCTGCAATATTTAAAATGAATCAGGAGAACTTAAGAAATGATGTATTCTACGAACATTTGAAAGCAATTAATAACACTGAAAATAACGAGATAACTACGATAAAAGACAAATGTCTAAAATGTCTTGTTGAAAATCACTATGCATACCTTTCGACTATTTGCGATTATATATCAGGAATGTCGGATAACTATGCAAATAACCAATATAAGAACTTGTATCTAGTAGAGTGAATTTGTCATAGAATGTATGAATATTTTGTTTTCATAACGGAACCTCAACCATGCTCAACGCCGAAAAGACCGCACAGGCCATACTTAAGAAATTCAACGATACCGAAGGATACAGTGATCGCAGGATAGTCTTCTGGTATGATAAGGACGAGACTGCAGCTGACGGTGGGCTTGAGGAGATCGAACCGATTCTCGAGGAGAACAATATCCAGGTCCACAGGCTTGAGCAGAACTTCTTTGACACAAAGAAACTCATTGAAGAGGATAAACCTGATACCCATTTCCTGATATATTCATCCAGAGGCGAACCGCAGCCTGACAAGAACTGGTTGCTCGATATACAACTGTACTCCGAGCGGTTTGAAAACAGCCGGATATCCGATATAAAGAGTGAATTTGGCATCGAAGGCTATGATCTGGATACCTTTCTGGAAGAGCATTACAAGTTCTTTGAAAGCAAGGCACGTGTGGAGCCCTTCCGCAAATTCTATGACCCAAAATGGCGCCGGGATGAAATGGTACTGGGCTTTCTGACAGTGCTCACAGGCTCAGATACTATCGATTTTAAAGACATAGTCCGCAAACTATTCCTCAAATCCCTGTATGAAAACGAAAATCCCGCCTGGGCCGAAATACAAAGACTCAACCTTGAAGACGATTTCTGGGAACTCGCAGGCAAATACTTCGGATTTATACAATCTGATCCCACCTTACGCAAACTATTTTTGAGCATCCTCCTAACCCATATAAAGCGAAACACGGCTCTTCCGCTGAAGAAATATAAAAACTACATCAACTCCATGAGTAATGAATGTGAGATCTTCATCCGCACATGGATGGACCACTCCAAAGATGGGACTTATTTCGATCAATACAGCAGGGAAACCTTTGAAGACAGCCAGCTGAAACTCGAAAAATACCTCAAGCAGGAGATCAAAGAAACTGAACCTGGCAATTACCTGGATGCAGAAGCCTTTGACGTATTCGACAGAGCAATCATAAGACAGATCGTGGACAGTTTATGTAACGATCTGGAAGAATATGAAAAATATCTGGACTGGATCTTCCAGAGAAAATCCAAACACTGGTATCCGCAATTCCAGCACATCTACAGTGCCCTGGAATATGCAATCAAACTCCATAGGTTTGCCAAAGGCTTTGAAAAAACGCTTGCTTCCTGTAAAGATGTACGTGGATTCATAGCCCATTATGAGAAGGACCTCTACCAGATGGATTATTACTATCGTAAATTTTACTTCCATTATGACCTCGACAACAAGACGGACGTTCTTTCTAAGATCAGGGAACGTGTGGAAAACCTGTACAACAATAACCTTATCGACAAAATGCTCGGCCACTGGAGTGAACTGATCAATACAGATGTTGGGGATTACTGGAAAGTAGAACTTGCAGACAGACAGGATGAATTCTACAAATTATATGTGCAAAACACCATTCAAAAGAATGACAGGGATAAGATTGCAGTCATAATTTCCGATGCGATGCGCTATGAGATCGCTGTAGAACTTCGAGAAAGACTCAACAAATCCAGCCAGGGTACAATGGAACTTAAAACAATGGTTGGTTCCCTTCCTTCCTACACCAAATTGGGAATGGCATCCCTGCTGCCTCATGATTCATTGCAACTTAAGAATAATCATTATCTGGCCGATGGTATTAGCACTGAAGGCACTCCCAACCGAGCAAAAATAGTGGACGAGGCAACTCCTGACAGCGTAACCCTGACCTCTGATGAACTACTGAGTCTAACACAAAAAGAAGCCCTGAAGAAATTCAAAAATGTCAGGATTTTCTATATTTATCACAATGTCATTGATTCCACAGGTGACAACGAATCTTCGGAAGATAAAGTATTCAAAGAGACAGAAACCGCCATACAGGAAGTCCATCAAATGATTTCCAAACTCACTACCTCCCAACTTCTGAATAATGTAATTGTTACATCTGACCACGGCTTCATCTACAGACGGGATGACCTGGAAAGTGTTTACAAACTCGATAAAGCAACCTTTGATAAAGACAGAATTATCGACTCTAAAAAACGCTTCATCCTCACTACAGAAGATATCGATGTGATGAACACTCACAAATTCAAGATCAACAATCTTGTTGAAACGGAAAACGATCTTTATGCATATGTCCCGGTAGCCGATCTGAGATTCAGGATGCAGGGAGGCGGAAACAAATTTGTCCATGGGGGGCTGGCTCCTCAGGAAATAATAATACCCGTCCTCAAATATAGCTATAAAAAGAGTGCAGAGCTGGAGCGCAAAGGAATCAAAAAAGGCAAAGTTGGAGTAACTGTTACAAATCCGGGTCGAAGGATCACAAGCAATTCCTTCTCTGTAAACCTGCTGCAGACTGAAAAGGTAAGTGACAAACTTAAACCTTTGAAAGTCCGTATAGCCCTCTGGGACAGCGAATTTGATGGTGAGAAGGTAAGTGATGAAAAGACCGTGATCTTGGAACGTTCCTCAGAAGAACCTACAGAACGCCAGCAGAAGGTCATATTAACCCTTGGGAATAATGTAGAGAACAAAACATATTATCTCAAGTTGATAGACGATGATCCAACTGCGATTAATAAGAATGTAATAGAGCCGATACCTTTTGAAGTAGATCTACTACTGAAAGATGATTTTGATTTTTGAGGCAGAAAAATGAACGGGACAGAAATTGATACATCCATTGATGAGAAATTGCAGCAATACTTTGCAGGCCGTGTGGTACGCAAAGACCTCACCAAAATGATGAAAGTAGGCTACAATGTGCCGGTTTATGTCCTTGAATACCTGCTGGGCTCCAACTGTGCCACCGATGATGAAGAGCTTATAGCAGCCGGTGTAGAAAAGGTAAAAAACATCCTGTCCCGAAACTATGTCAGACCGGATGAAGCTGAAAAGATAAAATCCCGTATCAGGGAAAGTGGTTATTACACAATAATAGACAAGGTAACTGTAAAACTGAATGAGAGACGAGATGTCTATGAAGCTGTATTTTCCAATCTGGGAATTGTCCAGGTGGAAGTTGAATCTGATTATGTAATGCGCTATGATAAACTGCTTGGTGGAGGTATCTGGTGTATCGTCAAAATGGAATATGAACCAGACCAGATGGGTTCACCCTTCACAATTTCGGACTTAAAACCCATTCAACTGCCCAACATCAATGTAAACGAGATCCTTGAAAACAGGAACTTTTTCACAAAAGAAGAATGGATGGACGTCCTGCTGCGCTCTGTGGGAATGGAGCCTTCCAATCTCGAAGAAAGAACAAAGTGGCATCTTATTGAAAGGCTTGTACCCTTTGTCGAAAACAACTATAATATGTGCGAACTCGGCCCCAGGAGTACAGGCAAGTCCCACGTTTACAAGGAAATTTCTCCCAATTCAGTCCTTATCTCCGGGGGACAAACCACTGTAGCAAACCTGTTCTACAATATGTCCACACGTCAGGTAGGACTGGTGGGCATGTGGGATGTTGTGGCCTTTGATGAAGTTGCAGGTATCAATTTCAAAGATAAGGACGGCATCCAGATTCTGAAAGACTACATGGCTTCCGGGTCCTTTGCCAGAGGTAAAGAGCAGATCAATGCCAACGCCTCTATAGCCTTTGTAGGTAATATCAACCAAAGCGTATCCTCTCTTTTAAAAACTCACCATCTGTTTGCTCCCTTCCCTGAAGCAATGAATAATGACAGCGCCTTTTTTGACAGGATACATTATTATCTCCCGGGCTGGGAGGTCCCAAAATTTAGGCCTGAACACTTCACCGACAAACATGGTTTTATTGTAGACTATATTGCCGAATTCTTCCGTGAAATGCGTAAATATTCCTATGCAGACAGTCTATTCAACTATTTCAAGATGGGGTCCAATCTGAACCAGAGAGACGTAATCGCTGTGAAAAAAACCTATTCAGGGCTTGTTAAATTAATCTATCCCAATGGAGAAATCACCCGGGAAGAAGCTGAAGAAGTACTTCAATATGCTCTGGAAGGCAGAAGGCGTGTAAAAGAACAACTCAAAAAGATCGGCGGTATGGAATTCTTCGATGTAAACTTCTCCTATCTGGATAATGAAACCATGGAAGAAGAGTTTGTCAACGTTCCGGAAAGTGGTGGTAACAAGATTATTCCTCCAGGACTTGGAAAACCAGGTGAAGCCTTTGCTGTTGCTCCAAATGAAAACGGAAAAATCGGTGTCTATAAGTTAGAACTGCAAATTGCCACCGGGAATGGAAAATATGAAGCCACAGGGCTTAGCAGCAATTCAGCAGCCAAAGAATCTGTCAAAACCGCTATCAATTACTTCAAAGCCAATGCCAAATCTATCAGCCAATCCATATCCACCAAAGAAAGTGATTATTTCCTCAACTTCCAGGATATGTATGGAATCGGACTGGCAGATGGTCTGACACTTTCCGCTTTTATCAGTCTATGTTCCGGAGCCCTTGACAAGCCACTGCATGAACAAACTGCCATAATTGGAGACATGACAATAGGTGGCTCCATTAATGCAGTGGATAATTTGGCAGACCTTCTCCAGGTATGTCTTGATGCCGGAGCAAAGAAAGTATTGATTCCTTCTGCTTCCACATCAAGGCTGGGAAGTGTACCACCTGAAGTGTTGAGCAAGTTCCAGCTATCTTTTTATGATGACCCGATAGATGCTGTGCAGAAAGCGTTGTTCTTTATGTGATCATTAGCTAATATTTGAGTAGATATTTATACACAAGTATTCATGAAAATCTACAAACAACAAATAGCAAAACTTCTTTATATGATATTTAAAATCTGTGAATAAATGAAACTAATTCAATTTGATGGAGCTGCAATACCAAATCCCGGTAAAAGAGGAATCGGAGCAGTTCTTCTTGACAATGGACAAGTCCTACATGAAATATCCGAAATGCTTGAAGGGACTGGCACTAATAATGAAGCAGAGTACAATGCCCTAATTCAAGGATTAAAAAAGGCACAAGCCCTTGGTTGGACTGACATCAATGTACAGGGAGATAGCAAACTTGTAGTAAATCAAGTCAATGGAAAATGGTCTGTAAAAAGTGATAATCTTAAAGGTCCCTGCCAGACTGCTAAAAAGCTAGTCGGACAGTTCAATTCAATAAAACTGGAATGGATTCCTCGAGAACAGAATGAAAAGGCGGACTATGCAGCCTCAAAAGCTCTGGGATTTCAAAAAGACCCTCATCATAGGAAATCTTGATTCTCGCTATTTTAGATAACAAATTCTACTGTTAGGAGGGAGTCCCTCCTTTCAACTTTCATTGTACCACTCACAAATCCCCTTATATTCACAGAAATAACAGTTCGGCTCTTCCTTGATCTCAAAGTCCTCGGCCTTGATATCCGCTACGATCTGCCTGACACCATCAAGTACAGAATTGATCTGTGCTTCGTCCACATCCATTAACCTGAGGTCACGGATCTTCGGATTGACATACATCAGCCCTGCTTTGATAGGATATTTTCCATACCTCTCTCTGACAGCCTGGCAGTACAGGGCAAGCTGTACATCTTCTGGCATCTTGTTCTTGCTCAATGGGTTTTTGCTGGTTTTGTAATCTATAACAATATAATCACCCTCAGGAGTCTGGTCGATTCGGTCAATCACCCCTCCAAACTGTGCTCCGTTCAGTTTGAGATCGAACTTTTCCTCCACAGCAATCGTTTCATTGACATTGCTTTTTTCAAACTCAAACCAGTATTCCAGCATCTGCCTGACTCTTTCAAGTTCCTGCTGCTCATGGATCTCTGAATCGAAAACAGAACCATCCCAGGTTTTATCCAGGATACGAGTGGCAAGTTCCATATCAATGGACTCACCCTGCATCTTGTGCCTGCAAAGCTGTTCAAACACAGAATGCACATCGGTTCCTGTCTGGAAGAATGTCTTTTGAGGAATCGGTATATTCAGTACATTGCTATACTTGAATTTCAGAGGACACTCCATGTATTGCCTGATCTTGGACGCTGAAAAGCGCATATCAGAATCTACAAGAGGTGGTAAATCTTCATTCACCAGTGCCTCCAATTCTCCCATCTCTTTGGGTGTGATCTTCAGAAAATCCTCAATATCAAAAACAGCCAGGTTGCCTTTATCCTCTATCTCTTTTAACTGAGTCAGCACCACCAGTGACTCCAGTGCCTGCTTCATCTGACCCTGGCCGGCATACATGTTCAAAAGCCTGAGATATTCATCCTGTTTCCCTTTCAATGGCGATTCCGTGGCAACAGTCTCTGTATCCTGCAATTTGTCAGTTTCAATGTATTCAATCAGGGGATTGGATTCACAATCTAACTGGGTGACAAACTCACTGGGCTTGACACCTCGTTTGTTGCCTGCATATTTTTCAGGAAATGTGAGATACAGTTTTTCCCTGGACCGGGTCATGGCTACATAGGCCAGCCTGCGCTCTTCCTCCAAGTGCAGGATTTTATCCTCCACATCCCTCTGCACACCCTTCTCAAGTTCCCTGGGAACACGGAACTGCTTTTTGGTGAATCTCAGGGGAAGATGGCGGTCAGCCATATCACAGACAAAAACAACCTTTGCTTCCTTACCCTTTGATTGATGGATGGTCATGACCTTAACAGTATTTTCCTCACTGGTTTCCTCCTCCCCGATATCCAGATTGAAAACAAGTTCCAGATATTCAACAGCCCTGGCAAATTCAGAACCCCCGTCCACAAGTTCCAGATCTTCTACCATACTGTTCAGGGAATTGAGGATATGAATATTCCTTCTGGAAGCCACGGTATCTGCAAGCAACTGGGCCCTGTATAGGTCGGTTTTCTCGGATAATAGATACTTCACAGTACCAGAGGGCAGGTGATTCTTCCTGTAATCGATAAGTTCATTGAGCCTGGCAAGGATGGACTTGACAAGTGCCTTTTGAATTACCGGCACATCATCCAGATGGTGTTGCAGCACAGAATAGATTCCGTCCCCTTCCAGTTCCGTTTCCCGGCTGAGCTTTTTTGCCACGGTATTGATCTTCTGGAGGTCATGTTCACTTACTCCTTCCCTTGCAAACACTCTGGCAAAAGCAATTCCACTGTTGAAAGGATCAGCAACAATATACATGTAGGCCAGGGCTTCCTGTACAATGGGATAATTTTTAAGCTGCAGATTGCCCACATATTCCACAGGGATCATTTTGCCTTTCAATGCATCACTGTACTTTTTCCCATCAGCACGTTTCCTGGTAAGTACAAAGATCTCTTCAGGAGTAATATCCTCTTCTTCAATCAGCCGCTGAATCTCATCTGCAACCCACCTGGCCTCACTGGAGTCATCGGGTGTTTTTACTACCTTTATTATCTCCCCATCGCCATTGTGGGAATGCAGAGTCTTATCTTCCCTTTCCGGATTTGTTGCAATCAATTGCTGGGATAATTGTACTATCTGTGAGCTGGACCTGTAATTGCGGTCCAGAGGTATTTTCTCAAGGGATGCATAGTAATCCTGCAGCTGTTTGATATTGGAAAGATAGGCACCCCTGAATCGGTAGATGCACTGGTCATCATCAGCAACACAGGTAAGATTTGTGCCATCAGCAATTAGATTGATAAGAAAAAGCTGGGCATAATTTGTATCCTGGAATTCATCTACCAGGACGTAATCATATCTGTTGCGAATCTGATTTCGAACAACGTCATTGTTTTCCAGCAGGCGACATGTCATTGTGATCATGTCATCGTAATCCATGAAATTATGGTCCCGTTTGTACTGCTGGTAATGTGAATAGAACCTGGCAAGGTCGGCAAGTTTGAGCAGTTCATCCCTTTCTTCTTCATCAACTATTTCGTCCAGCTTTCGCGTGACAAAATCCAGCAATTCCTGCGGACCTACCAGATGGTCATGTAACTGAGACACACCCTCCAGCAGGCTTGTGATGAGATCATAGGGTCTGTTGGGAATCGCAATATTCTCAAAACCAAAGGAGTCGATATTGTTTATTCCCCAGACATGGGAATGTTCCTGTGATATCAGTCTGGTACCCTGGTTGATGCCAGCATACAGGGAGAACTCCCTGAGCAAATCATTGCAGTAGGAATGAAAGGTGGATACCGTAATTCCGCTGGATTCACCAATGCGGTTTTCAATTCTCTCCTCCATCTCACCTGCGGCCTTTTCAGAGAAGGTAAGGGCAAGTATCCGGTCAGGAGAAAATCCTTCATCCACAAGGTTTACGACCTTTTCCGTAATGGTCAGGGTTTTGCCAGAACCAGGACCTGCTAGTATTAGAAGTGGTCCGTCTGTATAATCAACTGCCTGTGATTGTGAAGGATTGAGTTTGATATCTCCCACTTTTTAGTACCCCATTCATATTTTATTTTTCCAGCAAATGATTGATGGTAAGTTGTATAAGTTTTGTTATTTCAGTTTTTTAGGAGAGGTAGGACTTCATTGTATTTTTTAGAGGTGATTTAATTTGAAAAAGTAGTATTAAGGATTCAGATTAACGTTACTCTTCCAGAACTTCGATAAAATTTGTTCTTATCTCTCCTACCTTACGGAAGGAATCTCCTGTTTCAAAAGAGATGAATTTATATTTGAAACTGATCAATCAAGGAATAGATCTCCATTTCGTCGATGACGAGTTACCATTCCCTATTTTCTCGGGAGCTACTTTCAACTACAACACAGAAAAGAAAGATTTTGAGATTGAGTAGTTACCATTCCCTATTTTCTCGGGAGCTACTTTCAACACGACGAAATAGTAGCTAGGGTAGAGTACAATGACAAGTTACCATTCCCTTTTATCACGGGTGCTTATGTCAACGAAATTGTTGCGACTCTTGCAGATGTTGGCCTGTCCTCTGCGTTACCATTCCCTTTTATCACGGGTGCTTATGTCAACTCAATATTCATCTCAAATATTGCGCAGGTGAACTGGGTTACCATTCCCTTTTATCACGGGTGCTTATGTCAACCCACGTGGAATTTTCCTGGACACAGGCCGAAAACAGAACAAAGTTACCATTCCCTTTTATCACGGGTGCTTATGTCAACTTCATCCTGATAGTGTTGGTGAGTATATTGGATTGGAGTTACCATTCCCTTTTATCACGGGTGCTTATGTCAACTTATATTGACATAACTGACCAGGAAACGTTCAACCAGAGTTACCATTCCCTTTTATCACGGGTGCTTATGTCAACATAACATCATTCGCCCGCCCGGATTGGGATGACATATACTGTTACCATTCCCTTTTATCACGGGTGCTTATGTCAACCAAAGCAATTATCCTACAATAGTTGAAGTATACGGTGTGTTACCATTCCCTTTTATCACGGGTGCTTATGTCAACCGCAATGCGGTTTGATATTAAAATGCCACATATAGATTGTTACCATTCCCTTTTATCACGGGTGCTTATGTCAACACGGGGCTAGCCGTGAATGCACTAATGAACCAATTATTAGTTACCATTCCCTTTTATCACGGGTGCTTATGTCAACACTATCGCCCGTGATGAGGCCACATTCCAATTATTAGAGTTACCATTCCCTTTTATCACGGGTGCTTATGTCAACTTAGTAAAACTATACGTAGTGTGGTGCAGGTATAGGGTTACCATTCCCTTTTATCACGGGTGCTTATGTCAACATGACAGAAAATACAAAACCAACAGTAGCAGAACTTATTGCGTTACCATTCCCTTTTATCACGGGTGCTTATGTCAACGCAAAAACAAACGGGCACAGCACACCTGTATTTTCACTGAAGTTACCATTCCCTTTTATCACGGGTGCTTATGTCAACATGCTGTGAGGAACTTGCGGAACTATCCGTTGAATTGTGGTTACCATTCCCTTTTATCACGGGTGCTTATGTCAACTCCAAAAACATGAAGTCTTATAGAAGTGTACTTAATTGGTTACCATTCCCTTTTATCACGGGTGCTTATGTCAACCCTATGTTTTTTTCCTTTAAATCCTTTTTGGAGACCTTAGAATACTTCTTTTTGAGGGGGTAGTGTACAGACCTCAATTTGCCAGTACCCTTTAAAAAGGTCTGTACAATCGATAGCAGGAGGCGTCGTGAAAATTAACGCTGCCCACAATTGCCTGAAAATGATAATCTGTGTGTACAGACCTCCTTTTGGCTCAACCCCTTATAAAGGTCTTTACACATAGTTCATTAATCGAATTAAATCTATGACGTATTCATGATTTAAAATCATATAGGTGCGTTTATTGCATTAATTCATGTAGAAATAACTCCCTGTACAGAATAAATACAATAAGTTTATATGAATCCTCTTCTTATTATTTAGAGTGTCATGATAACCACGGTTGTACAGGTGGATATATCCACTAATCAAAACGTCAAGAAGAAGTTCATAGGCAGTGTATTCAGAGGCTGGCTTGGCTATAACCTGAAATGTGACACGAATAAAAAATGTGAAGGTTGCAAGGATACAGAGAAATGTCCTTATTTTATGGTGTTCAAAGAAAAAACAGGTGTCAGGCCATATTCAATTCTTGCTTTTGCAGATAAACAGAAAATCAGGGGAATAATACGTCTCTATGGCGATAAAAAGAAATTTGCGCCTAAGATACTCTCCTATATCAAAAAGAATGAAAATAATACTCATTTTGGTGGACAAAAATACAAAATCGATTCCATAAAAGCCTACAACCAGAATATCAAACCGATTAATACAAAAGATAGGGTCAGAATAGCTACTGTTTCACCTCTCCATCTCACGAGCAATCAGGATATGGAGATTATACCGTCCTTTAATACTATTCTCAGGTCTAGCATTCGTGCTTACAATCGTATTGCAAAATATCACGATACGGACAACTATCCATTCCATGTCGGTGAAGAGATAATTGAATCAGATGCCGAGATTGTCGATTTTGATATAAACACTGTGGAATATTCCCATGTAAACATAAATAACAAAAAAATGTTTTTCAGCGGGGTTGAAGGCTGGGTGGAATACGACACATCCGCTTTACCATCTGAAATAGGCACGATCCTGGGAATGGGTGAAGCCTTGCAGATTGGAAAACATACTACCTATGGCTTTGGAGGATTCATGGTGACAAATAAGGAGGATACAGATTGAATCAGAAGAATCAGAATATTGGGGTTAGTGATTGGTTCACTAAAAAAATAAAGGAAGATATTGATTATCCAGAACAGAGTAACAAAACACTGGATGTCTTCATTAACGATATCATAGGGATCCTGGACAATTCAAAAAAATTGAGTGATGCTGCAGACGATATCTATGACAAACTTGAAAAATCAGAATTCATCAACAATATATGTTCTGATTCTCGTTTCCCTATATGTTCCCTTTTCCATCACATGAAAAACACATCGGCTGTTGCAACATGTATTTTGTTTCAAAATATTGCAAAAGATAAGTCATATTTGGAGGAATGTCTGAAAGAATACGATATAAAGGCTGATTATGCAGAAAAGGATCTTGTTTCTCTTTTAAGGATTGCTGCACTGTTACATGATATTGGAAAACCGCGCTCATCAAGTAAAAAGGTAAGGTATGGACCATATTCTCATCATACCACTCAAACAAGAGAAATTCTGGAACACATACTTGAAAATACCAGTTCTAATCTTGTTGAAAAGTATGAATTGAATAAAATCGTTCCAAAACTTGCAGCACAGCATCATTCAAGAGATACCTCCACAAAACTGGAACGATTGCTCAGCAAAGCAGATACAGTGGCTTCAGCTGCAGACAGGATCAATGAAATTGACAGTAATCTGGAAAACGGAAATCTCCATCTTGAAAGCAAGGATAGAATATTTCCTCATGAGATCAACTGTGATGCAAAGGATTTGAAATGTCTGGAAAAGAATCATACCACTGTACTGGGTAATAGAAGCACAATTGATTGCAAGGTTGAAATCAAAGATCCGACAGCAAACTCTGCTCAACTGTTCTATGATTCTGTATGTTATGGAGGGCCTGTAAAATATCTCGGGAAAACACATCCAATATCGGGCAACATCGGTATTCTTTCTCTTGATGTAATGGGCATTCAAGGGTTCATAGGTGAAGCAGATAAACTCAATATGTTGAGGGGTGGAAGTTACTTTGTAGACAAAGTTCTCGAAGTAGCAAAAGAAGTAATTGCACATAAAGTATGTCCTGAAGCAGTCCTTTTCTGGGGAGGAGGCAATCTTCTCTCATTCATTCCAGCAACTGAAGATTATGAATGTGAATTAAAAGAGGCCATAGAAAAGAAAGTAAAGGATAAATCAAACGATGGATTGCAGGCTGCGGTAATTACCTTTGAAGAAGAACTTGCAAACGTTGCGGGACAGTTCAATGATACTCTGGAAAAATCGCAGAACGAACTTGAAACCAGGAAGAATGAGACAAGATCCAGACAGCCCATAAAGAATACGAAAAAGACATGCCAGTATTGTGCCAAAAGACCTGAAGCATCAAGTGGTGGTTCTTGCAAGGTATGCAAGGAGAAAGAAGAAAAAGGCAAAGACCAAAAAAACAGTCTTTTCAACAAATATATCAAGAATACTCATGATTGTTCCATACCCACAGAGCTTTCCCATCTTGGTGAATCGATCGGTGCACTGGTAATCGACGGAAACATGATGGGTAGATTATTCCAGCAGACGAGCACACCTGCAGAATATACCTATAAGAGTCACACCTTCAAGACAAAATTCGACAAAATACTGGAAGATTCAATAACCACTTTTCTTGATCAAGAACAGAATCTCAACCTGGTAAAGCATCGAAAAGAGGGTCTTGACTATCTTGGAATCGATGTACTCTATGCAGGTGGAGATGATGTACTTATTCTCATGAATGCAAAAGGCGTCATCCAGTTTGCAAGTCATTTGATTGAAAATGTATCTGAAGAGTTCATGTTTAAAAAGAAATTCTATGATACCACTACATTTGAGAATCCTACCGTGACCATTTCCTGTGGAATTGCAATTGCGGATAACAGTTTTCCTATCTATTTCCTGCTGGATGCAGCAAGAGAGATGGAATCCAGTGCCAAGAAAGAATTCAGGCAGAATACCAGCACAGATGATTACAATATAATCAAAATTCCAAAAGGTGCCATGTCAGTCACAGCTATAAGTTCTGCTATGCCTGGAAAGGACCATATTTCATTTGTTTTCCCTCATAATCTCAAAGATTTTGAACAGTTAAGCAGGATATTTGCTATTGCTTTCTATCGGGAAAAATCTCGAACTCTCATTTCAGACCTGGTTACATGCGGTAATTCAAAACATGAACGTTTGAACCTGATAAAATACATGTATTCATCTGTGCAGCGTAAAAGTGATAGCATAAATATTGATGATTGTGAATGGATGGCCGATACATTATGTAATGACAATCTGCTTTCGGCATCCCGTATGATCATACCTCATCTGTTACATGGGGAGGGGGAATAAAATGAATATTTGGAAAGTATCACTCAAAGCCACCAGTGATTTCCATACAGCAGGAAAATCCAGCGGTTCAACGATTGACTATCTGAAAAACAGTGAAGATATGCCATACATACCTGCCACTCATATCAAAGGGGTTATGCGAACAGAGGCAGAACGGATAATACGCACTTTAAAAGATGTTAATTGCTGGGTTACGGGTGACCCAGATCAAAAGGAAGTATCTGAAAAAAATAAGCGCAAAATTCGAAGCTGTAGTGATTTATCTGATGAAACGTGTGATGTCTGCAGAATATTTGGCACTCCCAATGACGATAACAAGTACACGGAAGGTAAAATTCGAGTAACTGATTTTGTCTATACGGAAGGGAATAAGAGTGCATCTGCAAGGATGCATGTATCTATAGATAGAGATATGCTTTCGAATACAGGTGGTAGATTATATCGAACAATTGCAGTACCATCAGGCACTGTTTTTTCAGGATATTTCATAATCCGAAACTTAAGTGATGACGATAATAAATTGCTATGGGCTGCCCTGCATTCAATGTGTCATTATGGTCTTGGTGGTGAACGGTCACGTGGACTGGGTAGTTTTGAAGTTGCTGGAATTGAAAAGATCAAATATGAGCAATTTTGCACAGAGGTAGATTTATAATGAAAGTTTTAACGGCAACACTGAAAAACCTGGCACCTCTGCATATTGGAACAGGAAAAAAGACTGGAAATTTTTCAAAAACCCTTGAGTATATTCCAGGCCGAACAATACGGGGGATGGTGGGGTATTACCTATACAATAATAACAAATCTCTATTCAACGCCCTTCGCATCAATGAAGATGAGGATATGAGTCAAACTGGAGTATTCTTCAAAAACGCTCTGCCGATTAATAAAGGTAAGTCCACACGAGCCTGTCCTGTATCATTTAAGTGGTGCAAAAAATGTGGTCATATGATTGAACCTGACAAAAAAGAGTGTACCAATACAGTGGAAGACAGACCGTGTTTGCATGAAGGGAAAAAATATGGAGGCTTTATTACTGCTGATTCGTTTGAAACAGGGGAACTTGAAAGCGTCTCGGTGAATACACAGATTTCTACAAAATGTCCGATTACACGAGATGGTAATACAAGTCCTGGACCATATGATGACATTGCTCCCTATAACATAGAGAGTATTGTAGAGGGTACAGAATTCGAATTCCAGTGTATTGTTGAAGATGAATATGTAGATGGTTTGAAAGAAGCATTGAATGAATCTGGTATATTTGGTGGACTGGGTGGTTTCCGCTCCCGTGGATATGGAACTGTGACATTTTCCAATTTCAATGCAACTCCTGCATCTGATATGATTCAGGAAAAAGCCAGTAATATCTCGCAATTCAAGAATGCAATGATGGTTACTAATTCTCCAATGATTCTCAGGGATGGTGAAACTTCCATTATAGGCTTTGATGAGAATTTCGAACAATATGTTTCTAAAAGTTGTGACATTTGCGCCACTCAGGGAAATTTCAAAATTGTGAGTGGAGATAAGGGTTCACAGAAACTCAATGAAGGTATTGCACGTGGCTGGTCCATTAAGGAAGGTAACAAGGTTTCCGAGATCATTCCCTGTATTGGAATGGGTAGCTGCGCAGTGGTTGAAGGAGACCCTGAAGTCATGGCAACTCTGGAAGTCTATGGAATCGGGGAGATGATCAACAGTGGATATGGTGACGTGTATTTCATGGAGGGCCATCTATGAGCAGCAATTTGATCGAAATCAATCAATATGCCTGGGAACTGGCAACACTGGCCATGTGGAAAGCTGGAAAAGAACTTAAAGCGTATTCTACTGACCAGATTCGCAGAATTGTAGCAGCTGGGAACTCAGGCAACATTAACGATATCAAGAATATTATAGATCAATATTCACCTGCTCCCCCTCAGGGGAAGAAAGAGTACCAGGCTCAGGGTGAAATCCGCGCAAAACGCCAGAAAAATAAGGACTTTGGGAATAATTTGATTCAAGTTATATCTGAAAGAGATGTAGAAGATATACAGCGTTTGTTACAATATGTATTATGGAATATAAAAATTCTTGAATATGCTTACAAGAAATCTGAAGATAAATTTATAGATGAAATTGCTCTGGAGCTTGATTGTGAATATGTAAATAAAGAAAAGATTACGGGTAATTTAAAGCAATTCATAGATGATAACAGAAGGAAAGGTAATTCCAGGGATAAAAGGAGGAGATAATTATGACTGTTGAGTTCAATAGAGATGAGTTGGGGAGTATAGTTCTGGATTCGTATGAACTTATGCTGGAAATTCCATCTCCCAATAAAAAAGGAGATAAATACGAAATTCCTTCCAGGGGCAAACTGAAAAATCTTCCTGAAGCACTGCGGGAGTTTGAAGATCCACAATCTGCAATATTACATTTCACAAAAAGTGCATCTTATTTTTTACCACGTTCTGATGCTAAATTGAGTGACTATTTGCAAATGTTGCTCTCCAAAGTCCAAAAGATACAAAGGGAAGAATCTGATCCTGAAAAAATCAGGGAAAGAATACGTTATCTTATAGGATACAGTAACTGGAGTATGGATGCGGTTTGTAATATATTCGGGATGTCTGCCAGTGATCAGCAAGTGCGTGAGAGGGTTCACACCATGGTCAATGCCGAACTTGGCCTTATTGACAGAGAAAAAGATGTTGACATAATCGTTGACAAAATTATGAAATGGAAATCAAACAATCCCAGGGGAAGATAATTATGTTCAGAAAACTGGTGGACAGAGCAATTTTGCAGTATAAGGTCACTACGAAATCCGATTTACATATCGGGGGTCACACTACTGTTGAACCTGCAGAGGTTGACAATCCTGTAATCAAAAATACGGAAGGTTATCCAATCATACCAGGTAGCAGTCTTAAAGGTGTAATGCGAACCGAAGTGGAGCGATTGCTTAAAGGACTGGATATTAAAGTATGTGATGTATTTGATAATGAAAGTTATGGAGGCTGTAATGAGTGTCCAGTTTGCTACCTTTTCGGAGGCAAAGATTTGGCATCATCGATACGCATTAAAGATGCAGTTGCCGATAATAAAAAGACATTGATCAGAGATAGTGTAGCCATTGACCGCCAGACAAGGAAAGCCCGTGATGGTGGCAAATATGATATAGAGGCAGTTCCCAGGGGTACAATATTCAAGGGAACAATAACAATAGAAAACACAGGAATTGAATCGGATGGTTATCTCTATGACCATGCAAAACTTGGTGGATTACTCGGTCTGATCGATTTTTTCAATGCATGCAGTGGAAACATAGGTCATGCTGTGTCCCGAGGATTTGGGGAAGTGGAAATTGAAATCGAAAAACTCAATCTGATTACAGCACAGGATTATCTTGACGGCAAATATGAAGGAAGCGAATATTCTCCACAGACTGATGAATATCAGGATTTAAAATCAAATGCTGCTGCTGACTGGTCCAAATATGTAAAAGAAGATAAGCATGTCTGTCAAGAGGGATGATAGTGACCGATTATAGCATCTTTCAAAATCGATGGCAAATAACTGCCAGGTTAACACTGGTTACACCTCTGCGTATCGGTGGTGGACAGAATGCAGGTGCATATTCTCTCTCACAGAGTCCAGTACTCTTATCCTATGATGCCCAGACAAAAAAACCCGACCCGTATATACCAGGCAGCAGCCTTAAAGGTGTATTGAGAAGTACGGTTGAAAGAATAATACGTACTTTCAATGAAAACAAATCCTGCATTGCTGTAAGTAATAAAAGAGATAACAATTTGCTTTGTGGAAAAGAGGATTGTATTCCCTGCTCAATATTTGGATCACAGAAAGAAGGTGCCAGTATTAGGGTACAGGATGCACATCTTTCCGATGAACTAAATCAGAACCTTGCTCTGGGAGAACGTCCACACTGTGCAACCCGCTATAAAAAAAGGGGACACGAATATGTGATGCAAACCAGAAAGAAAGGCAACGGACAAGTACCAAATGCAAATCCTCGCTTTGAAGAAATTGTAACAGCAAACAATTCGTTTGATGTCACTATTAATCTTGATAATGCAAACGAGCAGGAAGTTGGTTTTGTATTACTTGCCCTGAATGAATTCAACCATAAGAGATGCTGTCTTGGAGGAGGGACATCTAGAGGAAACGGGTTTGTAGATGTAAATCGGGTTAGGGTTGCAAAAAAGAGTGTTGACAATGATGATGATGCCTTGTTTCAGGTGAAGACAGAACAAATGGACCCTATTATGTTCTGTAATGCAGCAAAGAAGTACCTGAAAAATATAGATAACGGTGAGGATACATGTCGTAGAGATTTCGATGTATACTATCGTGCTTATTCTACCGATAAATTGGAAGGCAATGTGGTTGTTCCTTATGAGATTATTACAACGAAGGATTTCCAGATGCCAGGGGCAGATGAGGCTACCGTAACCAATCAAGGGGTACCAATAATACCAGGTTCAACCATCAAGGGTTACCTTCGACATACATTGATTTCTAAAGGTGAAGATGCAGATACTATAGACGAGTTGTTTGGTGCCTCTGTGGGTAATAACCAACATCGTTCAAGGATTTTAATCTCCGATGCATTTCCACTAGAACAATTTGCCTCTAGCGATATGATTCCTGCAAATACAAGACTGAAACTCTGGATGGTTTTTGATAATATTGAAAGGCACGAAGTTGAACTTATTAGCAACATCCTGAAAAAAGAATGTACAATTACAGGAAAAAGTGTTGCCGATCCCAACAAAACAGGAAAATCTTCACGCAATGTTGTGAGATTTCATCCAGTATTACCAGAAAAATTTGAGGCAAACAAGTTCCTGGAATTAATGGTATAAATATGAAATACTGGTTGGCTTTTATTGGTTCGAGCCCGTTTGCTGTAATCAATACAATATGGGCGGCCTGCAGGGAAGAAGGTTATGTACCCGAGCATGTGGAGTTTTTTACAAACAGGGAACTTAAAGAAGAGTGGAAAGACACTGTTGGCAATTGGGTACCCACACTTCTTGAAAAATATGGTGTAATCGACCCGCTATACTCCACCGAGGACATTGTAGAAACTGATTTTCAGGATATTTATGCCAAATATCGTTCCTTTTTTTCTGAAATCGGTGAAAATGATGAGGTTGCTGTGGATATCACGCCTGGGCGAAAATATATGTCAGCCATATCGATGGAAGTTGGACTGGAGATGGGGGTGGATCATGTATATTACATGCATCTATCAGATAACAGGTATCAGAATTCTCCGTATCCTTTAATTCCAAAACATCGCCATGCCTTGATTGATATGAAGAAAGAATTCTATGATAATACATCGGTTGGGGAAGATGAATGATAATACCAAAACAATATTTGATTGGTTTGCTTAATGTTTTATCTGAAACTTCCAGCCAATTGGAGGTGGATTATCCTCCTCTGGGAAATCTTTTGGATATCAGGATTGGCGAAAAATGCGAAATAACTGCTATTTCCAGAGAATATTTCAGAACAAGCAGAAGTAATGCATTACGTCTCTATCGGAATGATAATTTCTTGTCTCGGGAAATTCCTGATCATGATGACTTTAAAATATGTATGTATGCCTCATCCCTGTTAAATTCGGAAAATGAATCCGTACTTGAACATGAATTACAGGATGAAGGCAAACGTAACTTATTGAAGGGTGATAAGCCTCTTTTTATTGGATACGATACCAATTCCTTACGTCACAGAAGCAACCTTTTAATTCAAAACACATTATCCAAATTGTCTTTGGCGGATTCTCCAAACATTGGCTTTTGCCTGAGTGAGGTCGTTAAAAGAGAATTGCGCAATCAATGGGAAAATAAACATAAAAAATCAGATATCGACAAACTCTGTGCATTACATCCACAGGCTACACGTTTTCTGAACCAGCATCCTAAAACTGCCCGTATGGCCCGATTGGGTGCAGTAGAATACAAACATCTGATGGCCCAATTAAATTGTGAAGAGATCAATGGGAAGGGTCTGGGGGATAATAATATCATTCAATCGTATGAATTTTTTAGGGATAAGCGTAATGTGGACCTTCTTTTGATAAGTGGTGATAATGATTTTACTGCAATGGCACATGAGGAAAAGATACGTTCTGTGTACATGAAACAGCCATCTAATTATGACACTAACTTCGAGTGTCAGTGGGAAGAGCTTGTTGAATTGCTTTACTGCATGGCAATAATATTCGGTCATATACGTCTGGAACATATCGATATATATGGCATATGGACAGGCAAAAATGAGGACGATTGGGACGATTACAGAATTTCTGTTGAAACAGGTGATCCTTCTATTTTCAAGGACCTGATTATTCTCGAACAAAGTTATAAGTTGCCTATTTGATTTAAGGAAGTGCTTTCTGATGGTTAATCAAAGAGATATCGAAAATAGGGTAAACGACAGTACAGATTGCCAATATGTACTGGATAGGATCTCGGATTTTGAAAATTCGGATGATAGGACCCAGCTGGTATCCATATCAAAGGAATTGTTTTCCTATGAGAAGAAGTATTTTCCAGAATACACAGGAAATTGTGACGTGTTGATATGCACGGTGGGGATGCGTGAGGCTCCTATTATTCTATCCCAGATTTCTGTTAAACCCAAAAGAAGTATCCTTTTGCATACCGAGGGTTCAGAGCATGTGGCTGACAAAATCCAGGCTGATCCAGATATTAAAAAATTGAATATTGAATTTAAAAAGATAGAGATTGATGATCTGGATGCTGCACATAATTATAATGTATTAAAAAATGAAGTACTTCCGCAAATCGGTAATCGACAGAATGTAAGAATTGATCCTACCGCTGGAAGAAAGATTATGGGTACTGCAGTGGGATCATTTGCCTTCTTTTACAGGATTCCGATGATATATCTGCATGCCGAGGAAAAAATGGGTATCAGTGTTCCTTTTACAGGCAAGATCTGTGATATAGAGAATCCCTATGATTACTATGGGGATGTGGATATGCAGATATTGAAAGCAAATTTCGATAATGGGTATTTTGATGCTGCAGCAGAGGTATGTGAACAATTAAGAGGAAAAGTCAGGGATCTTGCTCTGGGTAAGAAACTGGATTTACTGCAGGATTTTATTCAGGTGTACTGTGATTGGGATAGGTTTTTACATAGCAGTTTTGCTTCCAGTGCAAAGGAGAGAAAAGACGAATCCTATCTTTCAGACAGGTTAAAATCCATTTGTGCAGATTGTAAAAGATATGGAATAAGGCTTGTACGCGAAGATGACCTTAGACAAAATATTGAGTTCCTGGAAGAGATTGAGAATCACTGGAAACCTGGTACCAATATCGTGGATAAGTTTCGTATAGTGGATATTTTCAAAAACGCCCAGCGCAGGGCGATTCAAGGTAAGTATGACGATGCAACTGCAAGATTATATCGCTGTCTTGAAATGTGTGCGGCTCTTTTGATGGAAAAGGAAGGCGTTTGCGACATCAACAAGATTGATTATGAAAAATTTGCAGCAGATCATGGTATGACTAAAGAGGATTTGTTTGCCAGGTTCAAAGAAATTTCTAATTTTGATAGTCCAAGGTCACCTCCTGGGTTGAATGATATTATGACAATATTACAGGTAATCAATGTTCCATCTGCACATATGTATGGTCGTATGAATAGTTCAGATGAGAATGGAGAAAATCTTAGAGATAAAAGAAATCGCTCTTTGCTTGCGCACGGTACGAATCCAATCACCAGGGAAGATTACAATGTACTTTTTAATGGGACTGAAAAAATAATTGCCAGTACCCTTGGCAAAAAGCAATTCAAACAATTAGCCAGACGGTCTGATATCCCCAAACTGCTGATCTGATATGAAATCCTCGACACCTTCTACCCTCCATATATCTGGATATGGAAAAAAGTTGAAAAAACATAATAATTCACTGGTGGTGGAATGGAAAGAGGGAGAGAATTCTGAAAAAGCATCTTTTACCCCA
This sequence comes from Methanohalophilus sp. WG1-DM, assembly GCF_004104135.1. NCBI lineage: Archaea > Methanobacteriati > Methanobacteriota > Methanomicrobia > Methanosarcinales > Methanosarcinaceae > Methanohalophilus > Methanohalophilus sp. WG1-DM. The sequence goes on from NZ_RRBA01000012.1 coordinate 59,171, forward strand.
TCCAAACTTGAGGATGTGATACTTTCAGGAGAGCATTCCATAAGTACTGGTGCCATAAGATTACTTTTCGAGAATAATGTAAGCCTGTCTTGTATGGATAGTTTTGGAAATCCAATCGGGTACCTGTTTCCACATGCATACTGCCAGTATATGAATATATGGGAAAAACAGCTTTCAATAGACTCTATTCATAAACTCGATATTGCTAAAAATATATGTCTGGCAGGAGCAACTAACAAAAAGAGTATACTGCAAACGATACAAAACAGTCGGGATATAGAACTGGGAGAGTTTGTTGCCAGTATTGAAAATATCATAGATAAGATGTATGACGTATCCCATACTGATTCTCTGATGGGTTATGAAGGCAGTGCTGCAAATGCATATTTTGAGGCTCTTAAACTGATTATTCCTGCTAGATTTGAATTCGAACGCAGAATAAAACATCCTTCCCCTGATCCTGTAAATGTGTTGTTAAGTTATGGATACGGTATTCTGTATTCAAAAATACGTGCAGCCATTAACAAAGCCAAACTGAATCCATACCGTGGTGTGCTTCATTCGAATTACAGAAATCAGGAAGGACTTGTGTACGATCTGATTGAAGAATTCAGACAACCTGTTGTAGATAGAGTTGTACTTACCATGATCGGCAGAAATCAGGTGCATCTTGATTATTTTTCAAACGAAGATGGATTTTGCAGAATAGACAATCGTTTCAAGAAAATCTTTGCAAATATGATTTTTTCCCGACTTGAAAGCGAGACGATCTACAGGGATGGAAAGAAGACTTTCCAGGACATTATTGACCTGCAGGCCATCGAGTATCAAAAGGCAATTGTTGAGGGTTATGAGTATGAACCCTTCATGTACAGAAGGAGGTGATTGTTCCTGCCTTCAAAATATATTGTTGTGGCATATGATATTGAGAATGACAGGACAAGATTACAGATTGCCGATATTCTTCAATATTATGGTTTAATGAGAATTCAATATAGTGTTTTTGCAGGTGAAATTCCTTCGAATAAAATAAATGAATTGTCCTCCCTACTATTTGACAGTAATCTAGCAGAAACAGATAATATCACAGTATTTCCTTTATGCAGGGAATGTCTGAATAATGTCCTTACATTAGAACCATTGCCTCAGGAAATCAAGCATCTGTCATTATGATGTACAGACCTTTATAAGGGGTTGAGTAAAAAGGAGGTCTGTACACATATATTATCATTTGTAGGCATCAATGATAGAAATCTTGCCTTAAACGGACATCGACTTTATATTAATATTTTTTTGATGATGGCACTTGATAGTGTTTTACTGATGTTAACAGCGTTAATTTTCACGACGCCTCCTGCTATCGATTGTACAGACCTTTTTAAAGGGTACTGGCAAATTGAGGTCTGTGGGTTGACATAAGCACCCGTGATAAAAGGGAATGGTAACATAAGTTAAGTTAAATCAATATTAATTGATAAAGTAAAATGTTGACATAAGCACCCGTGATAAAAGGGAATGGTAACACTATATAAATTAATTCATGTTTAATTTCAGTTCTGTTGACATAAGCACCCGTGATAAAAGGGAATGGTAACTTACATATTGGTTACTATCATCCAATTCATATACGCTAAGTTGACATAAGCACCCGTGATAAAAGGGAATGGTAACACCTGTGCACCCATTTCAGAAGTAGCATCTGCACGTATCTTGTTGACATAAGCACCCGTGATAAAAGGGAATGGTAACAACGGATAGTCATATTTTTTCATTACATGAGGATATAAGTTGACATAAGCACCCGTGATAAAAGGGAATGGTAACTCACCCTGAACTCATACGGTCAAATCTATACGCTTAATGTGTTGACATAAGCACCCGTGATAAAAGGGAATGGTAACTTAGCAGCCTCCGTTTTGCTCATTCCCAATTTAGTCTTAAGTTGACATAAGCACCCGTGATAAAAGGGAATGGTAACTACCTGTTAGGCCATACATAGGTAGTAGTGCTGTAATCTGTTGACATAAGCACCCGTGATAAAAGGGAATGGTAACAGAACTTAATTTTCCAAGGTCGAACGGTGCATTATATGTTGACATAAGCACCCGTGATAAAAGGGAATGGTAACTCGTGTGGCTGTGGTGCCTTCTCCTTCCACGTTTCCAAATTTTTAAGTTGACATAAGCACCCGTGATAAAAGGGAATGGTAACCGCCTGCCTCATGCGCATAAAACTTATCACATAGATATGTGTTGACATAAGCACCCGTGATAAAAGGGAATGGTAACCATTTTCTGTTTTGAAATGGTAGTTTTTACCATTTTGGGAGTTGACATAAGCACCCGTGAAAATAGGGAATACTTCCTTTTGCAATCTATTTAGACTATGTGACAAATTATCCACTCAAAGAACGATTTGCTCAATAATTATAGGTCGATGAACATGGAACTTAATGAAAAAATGTATTATGCTTGCTCATTATGCAGTACAGAAGATAAGGTTGTATGGCACAGACCAAAAACGAAGATCTGGCAAGAACACAGACGATACATCGATTTAGATCAGACAAATTCAGAGACTCCACAATACTTCTGGTGTCTAAAACACAATCGTGCACATTCATTGAAAAGAGAATGCCTGAAATATAAGGCTACAATTACTTTCAATGGTAATGAAGGAAATAGGGATTGTAATACAAAACAATTATCCCATAACGACACACTTGATGAAATCAGAAAAACCGTTACTGAAAAGTCCAATCAATTGGATTGGAAAAAAGTTATTGGCAGCAACAGTCTTCCATATCCCTGCACCAGGGAATCAAGGTTGATATTACCCGACATAATATATTGTCAGCGTGATCCAGGTACAAATTCAAGATACTCAATTACTAACATTATTGAATTCGAAACAAAAACACCACCTGAAATTATAATTGATAAAGTAAAAAGATTTGATAAATCTTTTGAAGAAATGAAAAGAAAGAATTATCAAGGAGACATATTGCCCAGAATCATTTTTTTATATGATGCAGAGACAGAGGTCTCTTTAAGGCAGATTCAGAAAATGCTTGATGGAATTGATTACAAACATCTGGAATCTGTTTGTATCGGATATTACGACACTAAAGATAATTGGTATAATAAGTATTTTAGTAACATATGATTTGAACTAATGTTGTGAGTTTGATTCATTCAGCCAAGAGTTTTTCTGAAATTCATGGCGAAGCAATGATATTAGATTTTTCAGAAGTTGCTTATATATACTCATTCATTACCTCTATTAGCTTTGAACACGCCTCATCATTGCTCAGATTCCTTTCCAAATCAGCAGATATCACAGTGAAAAAAATCAAATGTGCACTAAGGTCCTTATAGTATTGTTTGCTTTGAAACTGAAAAATAACATTTTCTTTGACAATCCCATCATTTTTAAATGATATTAGTTTATCCAAAATGTATGCTCTATTTACTGACCGAGGGTATGGAACTAAACTATCTGGTTCAATTTCATTAAACTTTAAGGACAGAGGACCGCATTTTTCAGTTATCAATTCTAAGCTAATTTTATTTGATTCTTTTATGGCTCCTATAGTAGATATAACAATCACTTTATCAGTCATTTCATAGTATACAGAATCTTACTCATTGTTGACAGCATTGTTTCAATCATTTGAATTAATTCTTTTTTGAAGATAAGATACATTATCTATTTTTAAGTTGTTTCCATAAAATTCTCATGGCATCCCTCACAAAATACTGTTCATAACTTTTGGCCCAGATAGGAATAGATATCTTTCGGGTGTTGCCTTTTCGACCACGGTACACCATTTGAGTTTGAATTAATATACCAAAAGAAGTTATATTAGCTGAAAATGTTTCCATTATAGAAATATGTTTTATCTTAAGTGTCCCAATTTCTCCTATCCTTCCACCAGTATCGTAGAGAGTAGCGATGATTGCCTTGTCCCTGGGATGGTCAGCCACCTCGATGAGTCTGAGAATTTCTTCCTCTGTCAGCAATTCTTCAGGAATTTTCGATTCATTGACCTTGCTTTTGATCTTGATCCAATTTAGTACAGAATCATCATTGTACAGCCATCGGAAAAACTTTCGAAGACATATCTTATAGTCCCTCTTTGTAGAAGCAGATACATCCCTTCTCTGTATGTACCCGACAAGTATCTTTAGATCGTTCTCTTAACTCAAAATCAGTATCCAGCCAGAGCCGTAATCGATACAATTGGTCCAGATATTTAAGAACTTGACACTCACCAAGCCCGTCTACAAAAAGATCAGCTTCATAAGAAAAAAGGAGGTTTTTATCTCGTTCAGAAAAGTTAGAATTTTCAATACGTCTCTCTGAAGACTTGAGCCTTCTTTCAGTATCATAGAATACAGACATTCTTCCCACCTTCCTTGATCATTCAAGGCAGGAGGGCTTTGTACTGCAAGTTTAAAGCCTCGGGCGGGATTCGAACCCGCGACCTCGTCCTTACCAAGGACGCACTACACCCCTAAGCCACCGAGGCACGCTTTTCTTGACTGCGACCCCTCAATAGGAGTGATACCATAATAAGTTTTCGGTTTTCTGGATTCGGTTCAGAGCAACCAGCGACCATCTGCAGGGAAGCGTTCTTTGATCCACATGAGCGTGTCATTGTGGTGCACAATACGATAGGTCCTTGAGAGACATTCACGACTGCCAAAAAGTGGACCATCGGCTTCCATCTGTATGGTATCAAGGTCCCTGCGGGTCTCCATGCCGTAATTACGCAGGATCTTACCAATTGGTATATCGGCACGCATCATATCCCTGCGAACCTCTTCTGGCATACGGCCTATAGGAGAGAGGGAAACCGCATGAACATAAGGGACACCATCCGCCACCAATCGCACGGTGCGATGATTCACTTCTTCACCAACATCCACATCCAAAAGCCCGGCCATCTCCTCATCTGCTTTTACAAGGTGCTGATCCTCGGTAATTACCTCAACTTCGTGGCGTGTCATGATCTCAAGCAGGAAAGTGACAGAACCATCGGTACCTGCACAGACACGCAGGCATGTGGGAATTTCAAAAGCCTTAAGATCCTTGAGAAAGTCGCGATTGGCAAACACGTATGATCCTGTTATTTGGAAACTGCCTTCTTGGCGTTCTTAACTCGTTCCTTGGCAGTGTAACCTGTTGCCTTATAGAGAAAATCGCGGAATCTCTTGTTGGTATCAAGAATAATCTCATCAGAGACACCTTCAGCTTCAGAATTCGTGTCAACTGCAAGTTTTTTACCGTTCATCCACACAGAAAGTTCCTTCATAACACCGTATGAAGTAACTAATCTATCTCCTTTTCTGGATATATCGGAAGGGAAACATTCCTCAAGCGCTTCATAGATACGTTCAATATCGGGGGAATGACCACGTTTTAATTTGTATTCCTGCATGTAGATCGATTAATTACATACCGGCAGACATGGATAAATGTTTTGGTCTAAAAAAATTATCTGAATTCAAACCACATAGAAAACAAATAAACAAAATATAATTTCTCATATATAAAAACATATTTAAATACCTTCATATCATAGTGCGGTTTGTAATGAGCAAGGCTGAAAAGCAGCTTTCATATCGTACCACCACCATACCACCAATCTGCTTTTTTTTACGATACCTTGCTCATTACCTTATCGTTAAAATTATTCCTTACCAATTATCTTACGCCCATTTTCTCCCACAATTATTACACGGGGCACCTTTTCTGCAACAATAGCGGCAAGGCTTTCCATATCCTCCCAGGCAGGCACAGGCGAGGTGTATCCTGCAAAAGGATGATCAAAGTCGGGATTGCTTAAGAATTGATAAAGAAGTACCTCACAGGCTCCTTCCATAACAGGCAACATCCTCTTCACGGATTCTTCAGTAACATAACCGGGAATTACACGAACCCAGAGTCGCAACCATCTGGTTTTAGCAATATCTATCGATGTTTTGAGATTTGCTACATATTGTTCTACCCTTTTGGAGGAAATGCCTGTAAGTTCCTCAATTGCAGCCGTGTCTTCAAGTGGAACTTTCAATTCCAGAACAAAACCTTTTACAAAGGGCAGAGATTGCTCCAGTACTTCAGGTTTCATGCCATCCGACTTTAAAATGATCTCCATACCCATTGAATACAACCGCTCAATCAAAGGGATTAAATCCTTCTGGAGAGTGGGTTCGGCTCCTCCGATAAAAACCTTTTTTGCAGCTGAATTTTTAACAAAGTCAACAACTTCATCTATACTGTATTCCTCAAAGGGTTGCCTGATATGAATACAATAGGGACATTTCAGGTTACATCCAAAAAAGTCCAGACGTACCTGTTCTCCCTTTAACCCCATATTGATAAGTCGCATTTTATATTCCCACTCACAACAATAAATATAGAAGTATATCAAACTTTCTAAAATTGAATTACGCCTGCAACCATGGACAAATTATAATACCAGAAAAACCAATTTAGCCTCAAGATATACGTTACGGGTGAACTTATGGTAAAAAAACTGACCCTCGAAGACCTAAAACTGAGCAAGGAAAAAATGGAAGATGAGATGGGAGCTGAAATCGAAGGCCTGTATGACCTCGTAATCCCTCCGGGCACTCCTTCATATCTGGTCTATGATCTTGTTGAAGAATTCGATCTTGAACCCCTTGAGAGAAAGATTGGTGTAAACATTGTTGAATGTGATGAAAGAGAAGTTATAGTACTGAGGGGAGAACTTGAAGCCGTCCAGGCAGCAGAACAATACCTTTATGATGAATTGAAAGCCTACGTGGGATCCGAGTGAAATTACTCCTGGATCCCCGTTATTAAATCTTTGCTGAAATCAAAAACATCTGCTGAATCTTTACCATCGGTTACTTTCACACAACAACTATCATCAATTTTCCCGATGGCTGCAGCAGTTATATCCACTTCCTCGAATGCATCCAGGCATTCATCGACATTTTCCGGTTTTGCAGTCACAATGTAACCGGTTGCCGGATAAATCATCAGCCACTGATCCAGGGCAACATCTGCAGGTTTGGGAATTTGTCTCAGATCTACCTCTGCACCCACCATACTTGTTTCACAAAGCATCCCCAGCGTACCTATGGTACCCGGATTACTGATATCCTTGCCGGCGGTGACAAGATGTCTTTCGCCGATATTTTGCATTATCATGAACCGGGAGCGAACGGTTTCAGGGTCCTTGAAAGAAGTCGTATCCCAGCTGTAAGGGGAATTTTTGCCCACACGACCATCCATATCATAGCCGATAATAACTGTATCTCCCACACAGGCGGTGTCACTGCGGATGACACAATCCTTCTTTGCGATTCCTATAATGGACACTGCCAGTGAATTGTAAGGTGTGTCAGGATGCAGATGACCACCGACCATGGGCACACCAAATTTTTTCACCCCGTCTTTCATACCCTGCAGCATACCGTCACATACATCCTTATCAGAAGAAGACATCACATTAACCATGGCAAGCGGCCGTGCCCCCATAGCAGATATGTCGTTAATATTTACAACGACAGAAGTATAACCTGTCCACCAGGGACTTGCTTCTGTGATCCTGCCCCATATCCCATCAGCCGCAAACAGGATGACGTCATCACCATCAATATCAATTATTGCAGCGTCATCACCCATATCAACGACAGCACCCCCATAACTTTCCCTCACGTCATCAAACATACGTGCAATGTCTGCGATAGGTGCCTTCCGGGATACACCCTCAAAATCATGCAGTTTTTGGGCAAGGGTATGTACATCCAATTGAAAGTCTCCACATTTATTCTGGTGTGTCATCAGAAGTTTTCTTTTTGGCGGATTCGGCCTTTTTAAGAGCATCAACTTTAACCATATTGCGACGCTGCTCACTCATTTGAGAAAGATCTTTACCCAAAAGGCCATAGGCATCGGACCGGCACTGGCGACAGTGGCGCATTTGTTGAACATAGGGTTCACAGGAATCCTGTACAGCTTTGCGTTCCTGTGAAGTAGGAGCAGTCCAGTCAGCAAAATCAGCCTGACAGATAAGAGGCATAACATTCATGATATACACACCCATGTCATTGAGTTTCTGTGCAATCTCGATAATATGATCCTCATTGATACCCGGAACAAGCACCGTGTTGATCTTAACAACCAGTCCTGCTTCCACAGCCTTGCGGATACCTTCAAGCTGGTTTTCAAGAAGAATGCTGACTCCTTTAACACCCCGGTAGGTTTTACCGTTATAGTTTACATGATCTACAATTTTTGCCCCTATTTCAGGGTCAATGGCATTCAAAGTAACAGTTAAAGTGGAAACACCGGAATCCAGGACATCCTGTATCCTGGCAGGCAGAGCCAGACCATTGGTACTCAGGCAGAGAGTGACATCCGGGAAATGTTGTTTTATAAGTTTGAAAGTCTCAAAGGTTTCCTCATTTGCAAGCGGATCGCCCGGACCGGCAATACCCACGACTTTAATGAAAGGATATTCTTCCAATACCTTTTGTGTTTTTTCAAGGGCCTGTTGTGGAGTTAAAACTTCACTTGTAACCCCGGGTCGACTTTCATTTACACAATCAAATTTACGGTCACAGTATTTGCATTTAATATTGCATTTAGGAGCCACCGCCAGATGAATCCTTCCAAATTTATGTTGTGCATCCTTGTTATAGCAGGGATGCTGGGCAATAAGTCTCTTTATCGAGTCCCGGTATTCTTCCGGCAGACATTCCTCAGGGTCCTTTCCGCTCTCCATGGCCAAAACATTTCCTCCACTCTAGACAAATCTTATGTTGCTATTGAGTCACAGCTAGATATAGGTTTTGGAATCCTGCTCAGTCAATTCCACTTAACTGGCACCACTTGCCGTGTCCTTCCCAGACCTTCACAGAGAGAGGGAAATCCAGCTGCTGGGATAAGCGGTTATAGATGTGCTCACAGAGATTTTCCGAACTTGGATACTCCAGGATATCATTGAGCATGCAATGATCGTACTCTTTCAAAGTAGATCGGACGGTCTGTTTTACATTATAGAAATCAATGACCATTCCGGATGGCTTCTTCTCTCCTTCAAGGACAACTTCGACTTTATATGTATGACCATGAACTATACCACAACTTTCATGCCCGGGCAGATAGTGGGCACTGTCAATATATTCCTCTACTCCAAGTTTCATTTTTGTCATTATAGACACCCCCACATTTTGTGAGTCTGAGGGATTATTAGAGTGTTTTTAATTTCGAGTAAATTTTCCTGCAGGGAAAGTATTGTTTGTATATCTGTAGCCCTTGTGTACTGTGTGACCGGCTGCAGTACTACACAGCTTATGTAATCGGATATCTGCGCTACAACATCCATCACATCAGCCGGTTTAGTTGAAGAAGTTACTACAATTTTACAGAAACAATCCCTGTGTTGATTGCTGCGAAGTGTGCGGAAACACTGGTATGTGCGTTCGATGTGTTCAACAAAATTACTCCCTTCAAATTCTTCAGGTAATTTAACATCTCCGGCCACATAATCCACCGAGTCTTTCACAACCTTCGCTTTTTCCGGCAGGGTCATGTTAGTTTCAAGATAAACAGGGGCAGGCAGATCCAGCTCCCTGATGAATTCTGCATGTAAAAGAGGTTCCCCGCCTGTAAGGGATACCGAATGCAGATCATTAAATGACCTGATTTTCTCTTCAATGTCTGAAGCGCAAAGCAGGGGTGAGAGTTTCTCAAATTCACCACTTCCAGGCACTTTTTCAAAAAGACAATGATCCGGCTCATCGAGAGGAGTATCACAGTAGGAGCAATCCAGATTACACCCAACAAACCTGACAAAGGCCTGCCGCGCCCCTACATAAGGACCCTCTCCCTGTACCGCACAGAATATCTCGGACACCGGCTTCCTTTCCACTTAAACCACATCCAGAGGCCGGGATTTTCGAAGATCTCCTTCGATATCCTCCATCTCTTTAATGTATCTGCCTGTGATATCTTCCAGCAATTGCCGGGCTTTTTCTGCAGCAATACCACATTCTTTCAGGTTGCCATAAAAATCATGGGATACGTTGATGCCAAAATGTATCTTCTGTGAGACCGCAGAGGTGCTTGCAATTGATACTGTCAGTTTTTTCCCATTGACAAAAAGATCATCCCCTTCCCTTTTAGTCATGATTCCCATAGAAAAAAGAGTTTCAGCAACAAGAGCTGTGAAAAGCCGCTGTCTGGTGTAGATTAATTTCAGGTCGGTAGAATCAAAATGCTCAATGATGAAATGAAGCATGTCCGCAGATACAATGGATTCGTTTTCTCTTTTGTCCTCAAGATCTATCATGTGTGCGATTTGCACATCACATTGTCCCCGGAATGCCACCACAGAATCTGCCTGTATCCCGAACATCTGGTAGGCCCAGAGAGAGGATATCTGGCTGCCGTCATAATCATAAATCTCATCCATTATATGCATTTTAATTCCCATTATATATCCTCCGCTGCCGGATCCTTGATGCCAGCTTTCCGGAAAGCCCGTGCCCGTCTGACACAGCTTTCACAAACTCCACAGGGTTTTTCTTCGCCCTGATAGCAGCTCCAGCTTAAAACCAACGGAGCCTGTACTCGCACTGCTTCCTTTACAATGGCCACCTTATCCATTTCAAGCACAGGAGATATCAGCCGTACTCCATTAAGAGTGGAGTAAGAAAAAGCCCTGTTTATACAGTCGACAAATGCCGGCGAATTGTCCGGGAAAGTAGCGGCTTCCTCGGCATTGAAACCGGCAATAATATAACCACAATCCATGGCTTCGGCAAAAGCGGCAGCAATATTTGCCATCAATCCGTTCCTGTTGGGAACCCAGACGTTTGCGGCGGATTCAGAAGTCACTTCCCCATTCCCGAGGTCTGCCTCGGCCATATCCGGTACGTGTCCCTGCCGGTTTACCAGGGATGTTGTAGTAATATCTTTCATCCAGTCCAGCGAAATGACACGGTGTGGAATGCCATAATGGGCACATATCTGCCGGGAGCGTTCAATCTCTGCATCCACAGCCAGCTGCCCATAATCAAAGGTCAGGCCAAGCTGTACATCCTATTTTGCAGACGCTATCGCAAGGGATGCGAGAGAATCCAATCCACTGCTGATCAAACAAACCGCTTTCATTAATATACACCGGTATTCCTCCAGTACTCCCGGGGTATTATTTATAGATATCCCGTCGAAACTGGCAAATATAATATCTACAATATATTAATATAAAAGGTGAAAGTGTGTCCGGAATAAAAGATAAAGAAACACTGAAATCCCAGTTACAGAAAATGTACTGGATCGAAACAGAAATGGAACAACTTGTCGTATGGGAATCACGCATCGAACTCATGGGAGAAGAATTGGATGCCCTTGAAAGACTTGCAAATGATTCAGACAAACACGGCCTGAAACTCAAAAACTGGATGGAAAAAGCCGACATACCACTTCCAGATAAAATACCAAGAGGGCTTCCTCAAAAAGTATTTGATTTTGAGAGTATGGACAGCCCCGAAATGTTCAAAGCCATAATGAAATATGAAATCCTTGCACGAGATGTTTACAAGAATATCACTGAGATCGAGCCCTATATAATTGAGGAACTGTTTCCTGATGAAAATGACCAGAAGAATTTCCTCAAGGAGATGGAACATATCTCTAAAGAGGAAGAAGGCCACAGGCAGATCTGTGAGGAAAGGGTCGGCGGATTTAAGACCATAAGGGGCAAAAGGTGAGTGGTTACCTTGCCCTTACCAGACATAATCAGAACAATTTTGCCTTCGAGCCTATACCTTTATTTTTTGCTTTTTTATAAACCAGATTGGCAGTCACAATGTCCTGTATTGCCAACCCCGTTGAATCGAAAACCGTGACCTGAGAATCCGATTCACGCCCCTCATGCAGACCGGCGACTATCTGGCCCAGCTGGGCGAAGATGTCTGCCTGTCGGATGTATCCCTCAGAAAGGGGGACATTCACTTCCCCGGAATGGGTGGCCTGTGCCATATCATCGACCACAACCCTTGCTTTCTGGAGGATGGAGGGTTCCAGCTCTTCCTTACCCCTGGCATCAGCCCCGATAGCATTTATATGGATACCCTCAGGCAACCATTGTGCTTTGATGACCGGTTTTTTTGAAGGAGTGGTAGTTACCAGAATGTCCACATCACAGGCTTTCTGGACACTATCAACTACTGTTATGTCACAGCATGCAACTGATTCCATTCCTTCTTTGAAATCCTCCGCCCTTGAAGTATCCAGATCAAATACATATACCTGTTCAAGCTCGAAAACGTTCGATATAGCCTCTAACTGTGTCCTGGCCTGGTTACCAGCTCCCACCATCCCCACGACACTGCTGTTTTCATGTGCAAGATAGCGGGCTGCCACACCTCCTGCGGCCCCGGTACGTATTTCCGTGAGGTATGTACCATCCATCATGGCAAGAGGTGCACCGGTTGATGTGGAATTGAGTATCACCGTCGCCATAACAGTAGGCAGCCCTACTTTGCGGTTTTCAGGATGAACATTTACGACCTTGACACCTGCAACATCCTCTTCCTCCAGGAAAGCGGGCATTGTGCGTAGATCACCATTATGCTCGGTAAAATAGAGATAGGACTTAGGTGGCATCTGTACCTTATTCCTGCCATGCTGGGCAAAAGCCATTTCCACTGCCTCCAGGGCTGAAGGCATATCCAGCAGGGATTTCACATCATCCTGATCAAGCCAGAGTATTTCCAAAAAATCACCATTAAAGGGTGGTTGCCGACATGTATAAAACTTATCGGAAGAGATTGTCAGATATGACATCTGCCGCAGGTAGCACATCAGTCGAAAGACTCAAAAATAAACTAAGGGAACCTGCAGCCGACATAAGGTACCTTCTCTACCGGGGATACAGGAGAAAAGGTGCAATCAGGTTTGTCAGTAACCATTACCGTCTGGCAGAAGAAGAAAGGCACATTCTCACAAGGCTTATATTTGACCCGGAGACCGCAGCCAGACGCAGTAATAAAAGGCTTGCGTGCTCCCGGCTAAAAGGGTGTGATATATTCATAGACGGGTACAATGTACTGATAACCATGGAAAGCGTGCTTCATAACGAGACAGTATGGTTTGCAGACGATGGATTCCTGCGTGACACCCGGGGAATTTTCAAGAACCACACCAATACAGCTACAACCTACCAGGCTGTTGATGAGATGCTGACCACACTCTCGGTACTGGCAATAAATTCTGCAACAATCCTCCTTGACAGCCAGATGAGCAACAGCGGTAAACTTGCACAATTTATCCGTAAGAGAGCAGCTAAATGCCCTTTCAAAACAGCCGTCACCACATCAAAAAATGTGGATTTCGATCTCAAGCAGGTTGGATACCGGGGGGTTATAGCAACCGCTGACAGCGTAATAGTAGATGCTGTGGAGAGGGCGGCCGACCTAACCGCCTGCTGGATGGAACAGAACGGTATTGTGGGAGAGAATATAGGTAATGGAGAAAAACATACGTCAATCACAGATATTGATCGGATGAACAGAATCTGCCAATGAAATTGATTATTGTCCCCCCCCATTCTGCATAAACATTCAAAGACAACAGTTAGATAAATAAGAGACATGGATCATACATTCAATGAATATAAAATATAACAGGCAGTGAAATGAATGGCAGAAGAAATGAGTCCTGAGGAAATGGAACAAAAGAAAGAAATGGTAATGTCCATGTGCATATGCCCTAGCTGTCCCTCTTGGGTCGAATGTGGGGAAAAGGGAGGATATTGTTTCCCAACAATCGGAAAGAGTGACTGTATTAACGAAGAGAGTGGCTGTATCTGTGGAGGCTGTCCGGTAACAGAGGAAATGGGACTTACTAACGGCTATTACTGTACCAGGGGATCCGAGAAGGAACAGCTTGGGAAGTAATCCTTTCATAATATCTTTTTTTGAACATACATATTCCGTGCAGTACATCAGGGAAATATACTGTGATACAATGTCCAAATACCGATGTGAGATCTGTAATGTTTTTGAGTATGACGACGATAGAGGAAAGCCACTTACAGATATCAGGCCGGATACGAAACCGGAAGATTTCCCTGATGACTGGGAATGTCCTATCTGTAAAGCGAATAAGACCCACTTAAAACCCGTAAAAGAGGAGAAGGCTGAGACCCGGAGCAACTGCGGCTGCAAAGAAGTTTGTAAAAGAGGCAACCTCGATGCCTACACTGTTTGCCCTGCACAGGGCCAGGAAATTTCTGGATGACAGGAACATAAAGGATATCTCACTGGTTATCACAGGGGGCCTAAGGGTTTCCTCTGATTTTGCAAAGGCCCTTGCAATGGGAGCCGATGCCATAGCAATAGGCACTGCAGCCCTGATGGCATGTGCATGCCAGCAATACCGTTTGTGTGACACCGGCCAGTGTCCTGTAGGTGTCACCACCCAGGATCCGGAACTTCGAAAGAGGTTGAAGATCGAATATTCCGCCAAAAAACTGGAGCATTTCCTGAGAGTTTCAACGGAGGAAATGAAGGATTTTGCCCGGCTGACTGGCAACGATGATGTCCATAAATTAAGCACAGAGGACCTGTGCACCACAAACACGGAAATTTCAGGAAATACTGATATAGAGCATGTCTGATTAAAGACATGTCATTTTTACTAATTTTTCTACTTAATGGACAAAAACATAATTATCCGATCAGGATTACATTAAATCCAGATGAAAAACATAGGAATACTCATAACCGATCCTGAAGACTGGACCACAAAATCCCTAATCGAAACCGCATCTCACAACAACATTAATCCTATTCCGATAAACCTTGCAGATGCAGAAGTGACTATCGGGACAAACATAACCTACCACGCAGGGGACATAAACCTGCAGGACCTTGATGCCATCATTGTGAGGGATGCCGGCGGAGGAAATGGGGAAGGAATCATTTTCAGATTTGATATTTTACGCCAGTTGGAAAACTTTGGGATACCTGTTATCAACTCACCGGCATCAATCCAGAATGCTGCAAACAAATATCATGCTACATATCTTCTGGCAGAAGCAAATATACCGGTACCTCCCACAAAAGGTGTCCAGGATATAGAAAGTGCCATGAATGCCCTGGAATCATTCGAAGACGCCATCATCAAACCAGTATTCGGGTATAAAGGCAAGGGAATATACAGGATAAAGAACGCACAGCTAATCAATCCTGATGGAAATTTGGATGATACACCGGCAAGGGAATTTGTGAGCAGGATGATGAATGAAAGAAAAATGTTATACATCCAGAAATATATAGCAAATCCCGGCAGGGATATACGTGCCTTTGTTGTTGGTGATGAAGTAATCGGGGCCATTTACAGGAAAGCAGAAGGGGGATGGTTATACAATCTCAGCCAGGGTGGAAATACTGAGAAATGTATGCTGGGAAAAGAACAGGAAGAACTTTGCGTCCGTGCATGTGAAAAAATGGGGGCTGAATATGCAGGAGTCGACCTGATAGAGGGAAAAGACGGTAATATGGTGCTGGAAGTCAATGCAACTCCTTCCGGGGCAGGTATTTATAGAACATGGGGGATAAATCCGGCAGAGAAGATAATAGACCACCTTATGGAAAGACTTTGAACCGATTTCCTGAAGAGGATATTAAAATGTTTACCTGCAAACAATGTATTGTGATCCGACAGGACCTGAAATTATCAAAGGGCAAACTTGCAGTACAGGTGGCCCATGCTGCAGTATCAGCATCCGAGAAGGCAGATTCCAGAATATATTCAAAATGGAAAGCTGAAGGACAGAAAAAAGTAGTACTTAAAGTGCCTGCCGAAAGGGACCTTTATGAGTTAAGGGAAATAGCCCGGGCACAGAACCTTCCCACCGCCCTGATACAGGATGCCGGTCTGACCGAGATAAAACCGGGTACTGTCACTGCTCTTGGCATCGGACCCGCAACAAATGAAGACATAGAACGTATTACCGGTTCCCTGAAATTGCTTTAAAGGATGGTACAATGGGGAAAAAAGGGTTCATGTTACTGGTAGCCCTGATTGGCATACTGGCCTATATCGGCGCTCAAAATCCGGAAATTCTGCAGGAAAGTTTTTTCGTCTCCGATGACAGGAGTATGGAAACTGCCTATGAACTCGATACACAAACCCTGACATCCCCAAATGTACACATTCTTGATCCAGAATATGATGATAAACCCAGCCAAAGCAATATACTGTCCCCCGGATACAGCATATCAAGTGCTTACAGTTATGGAGAACCTTTCCGGGAAAATACCGGTATGCTCACAATGACCATCACAAATAAGGGAAATAATGAAATTTACGTATATGGATACGGCATCCGGCAGGCAAGTGGAAGTGGCATATACGATTTTGATAGCGGATACCTGATCGCCCCGGAAGAAGAAAAAGAGCTGGGATATGCCTGTTTTGACGTACCCGACAAATCGACAATAAAACCAGAGCCTTTTGTAAAGATAATGGCAACTTCCGAATCCGGGAAATGGCACGATTACGGAATACAGTATTTTGACGCAATTGAAATCAAAACCCGGGCTGCTGCTACAGAAGTAAGTCCACAATATACGTACAACCCGGCCTATCTTTTCGATAAGATAAACTCTCTTGTCAATTCATCCGACCCACAGGTCAGAAGCAAAGCTGCAAAAGCAGCAAAAGAGTACCCCGGCAAATACAATATTTACCAGGTATGTGCCCTTTATGATAATTTGATAGAAGATGTGGATTATATCAGCGACCCCCGTGGATCGGATTACTGGGTCGGGCCGGGTGAGACTCTGGAAATCGGGGCAGGAGACTGTGATGATTACGCTATTACAATGGCTTCCCTGGTAGAAGCTATCGGGGGCACATCCCGGATATACCTGACCGAAACACATGCCTATGCAGCAGTTTACATCGGAATGGAGGAAGACATCGATCGTATCTCAGAGGCCATAGAGCAATACTATGGATGCGTACCCGTATATTACGCAACCGACAAATACGGTTGCTGGTTACTTCTTGACCCCTCGGCAGGCATGTATGCAGGGAGCCTGCCGGTGGAAACCGCTCCCACAGAAAATGGCTGGACATACACCAGGCAGACAAATGTAACAGTAATAGATATTGCCGCAAGATGAGGATTATCCATGCAAGTGCCTGATATAGAGAAACAAACCGGTATCGACCTTTATGTAACGGAAACAGAAGGTATCGGTGGAAAGTTAAAACAAACTAGTGAAGATTTTGTTGTTGAGGAAATCACGGGTAGGGATGAAGGCAATGAAGGAAAATACCTGATCCTCGAACTTACGAAAAAAAACTGGGAAACCCACCACCTGATAAGAGACATGTCCCGAATTCTGGGAATAAGTTCCAAAAGGTTTGGTTTTGCCGGTACCAAGGATAAAAGGGCACTTACCACCCAGCGTATAAGTATATACAACCTTGAAGCAGAAGACGTTGAAAGGATAAAACTCAGGGATGTAAATCTGAAAGTTCTGGGTCGTTCCAACAAAGATGTGGGTTTGGGAGACCTCGTGGGAAATAAATTCAAAATAATTATCCGGGATGTCGACCTGCCACAGGAGGAACTTGATAACAGACTCCTGAATATCACTTCCATAATAAATAAGCTTGATGGAGTACCCAACTTTTTCGGGATTCAGAGATTTGGCTCCCGTCGTCCCATCACCCACCTTGTGGGAGAATCGATAGTCAAGGGAGATATTGAGAAAGCTGCAATCGATTATATTGGTTTAAGTTTTCCAGATGAGCACGAGAAAACAAGGCTTGTACGCGACCGTTTCTATAAGGAGCGCAACTATATCGAAAGCCTGAAAGAATATCCGGTTCAGTTGCGCTATGAAAGGGCAATGATGCACTATCTTGTGAATAATCCGGATGACTTTGCCGGAGCATTCGGAGAATTGAGTTCCAATATGCGGAATATGTTTGTCCATGCTTACCAATCATATATCTACAATCGGATCATCTGCAGGCGAATCCGGGAAAAACTTCCCCTCAATGAAGCGGTTGAAGGTGATATTGTGTGCTTCAAGAATAAACAGGGATTGCCAGATACCTCCCGGCTTGAAACTGTAACATCCTCCAAGGTAAAAGGAATCAATAACCTGATTCGCAGGAGCAGAGCTTTTGTGACGGCCCCGCTGGTCGGCACATCCACCGAATTTACGGACAGCTCCCCGGGCAATATAGAAAAAGAAATACTCCAGGAGACAGGTGTTGAACAGAAAGATTTCCATATTCCCGAAATTCCCCGTATCACTTCAAAGGGCAGGCGCAGGGAAATCTTATTGAATTTCAAACCGGCTTACACAATTGCCGATGACGAATTAAATGCAGGGAAGAAAAAAGTTACACTGGAATTCTGCCTGCCCAAGGGGAGTTATGCGACAACAGTCATCAGGGAATACATGAAAGCAGAACCCGCAGATATGAGTTAATTATTTTTTCTTATACATTGCTTCCACAAAGGCCCTGAAGGGAGGAGAGGGCCTGCCGGGTCTTGAGCGAAATTCGGGATGGAACTGGGAAGCAAAAAAGAAACTATGTGAAGGTATTTCAGCTATTTCCATACGATTGCGATTCTTGCCTGAAAATACCATTCCCTTTTCTTCCAATCTATCTACAAAATTGGGATTTACCTCATACCGGTGACGATGGCGCTCGACTATGGTATCGGTTCCATATATTTTTTCTGCCAGTGAACCTTTTTTAAGAATGGCTTCATAATCCCCGAGTCTCATTGTGGCACCCATATTTACTATATTTTCCTGTTCCGGCAAAAGGTCAATTACCGGATAAGGGGTGTTTTCATCGAATTCGGAACTGTTGGCATTTTCCATATCCGCTACATTACGTGCAAACTCAATTACACACAATTGCATACCAAGACATAGTCCCAGGAAAGGGATATCATTGTCCCGGGCAAACTTTACTGCCTGGATCTTACCTTCTACACCACGTTCTCCGAAACCCCCTGGAACAAGCACACCATCATACATCTGAAGCTTATTGATTGCCGCGGGGTCTTCATCAAAGGATTCCGAGCTTACCCAGTCGGTCCTTACCTTGCATCCAACTTCTATTGCTGCGTGTTTCAGGGATTCCCTTATGCTTAGATAGGAATCCTCAAGATTGGTATATTTTCCAACAATTGCAAGCCTGACTTCCCCGGTCGCAGCATTCATTCTTTTGACTATATCTTCCCAGGAATGATCTTGCTGTTTGGTGATAAGATCGAGTCTTTGCATCATATACCCTGTAAGTCCCTGTTCTTCCAGCAGGAGGGGGACATCATAAATATCATTTGAATCATGAGCACTTACTACAGCTTCCTTTGGAACATCACAGAAGAGGGATACTTTAGCACGGGTACTTTCATGCAGAGGATTTTTACACCGTGCGACAATCACATCCGGGGATAGACCAAGCTGGCGCAGATCTTTGACCGAGTGTTGCGTGGGTTTTGTTTTCTGATCTCCCTGGGCATCAATGGGAACCAGTGTTACATGAAGGAAAATAATGTCCTCCTCGGATTCCTCTCTGTGCATCTGCCTGACTGCTTCAAGGAACGGCATACTTTCAATGTCACCCACCGTCCCACCGACTTCAATCAGACAGATATCAGCACCACTTTTGGCTGCAACCCTGCGGATACGGGCCTTTATTTCATTGGTAATATGAGGAATGATCTGCACGGTCTTACCAAGATATTCGCCCCTTCTTTCTTTTTCAATAACAGACTGGTATATCTTACCTGTAGTCAGGTTATGATCCCATGTCAGTTCAGTGTCAAGATACCGTTCGTAGTTGCCCAGATCAAGATCTACTTCACCACCGTCTTTCAGCACATAAACTTCACCGTGCTGGAAAGGACTCATGGTACCTGCATCAATATTGATATAGGGATCTATCTTGATGGCGGTTACCTTTTGTCCCTTGTTTTTCAGGTTCCGTCCTACAGAAGCAGCAGTAATCCCCTTACCGAGACCACTCATAACACCGCCTGTGATTATAATATATTTCATTCTAAGTACCTCGTTATTTCCTGAAAACAGGTAGTTTGGTTAACATATAAACAAATAATAAAGTCAGAAGAATAGCAATTGTCAGGGATGTATAAAAACTGGTTGAAAAACCAGCAGGATTCAGGTTAACAGATGATATTACATAATAGGCACCAAAAAGGAAACCAATTAAAAAAAACAGAAGGATGACTAGTTTCATATCATTCGGAGTGATGGATTTCTTAAGGAACTGGCCAAAATCCATGCTCCATTTAGTCTTTGATGCAGAAGAAGGAGGGGAAGGATTATGGACAGATTCAATTTTAGGTTCTTCCTCTACAGGGATTCGTATATTGTCCTTCTGCCCTATGTTTATACCAAATGATTCTGTTTTGGAGCCATATCCCATGGTAACAAAAATTGTGCCACTACTGAATACCCTGCCTTCATGTGGAATCCTGACAACAACGGGTACATATTCTTCATGGGTCACATAAGGATTGTCATCAAGGAAAGTTACATAACCATCCAGATTTTCTGAAATGGAAAAATTGACATGAGTAGGCGAACCATAGTTAATAATCACAATCTCAAAACTCTGTTCTCCACCGGGAGAGAGGGAGACCTCAACAGAAGGAATATCAAATTCAATGGAATTTACACCAAGTCTGTTGATATGTATCTGTTGCAACGGGGATTCACCTGTTTAGTCTCTCATTTCAGGAGGAAGCATATTGGGAATGCCTTCCTCGATGGGATAATATTCGTCACATGCAGCACAATAGAGGGTACCACTAATAACCTCTTCCCCTTCATCACTGCTTATATTTAGAACTAGCTCCCCCTTGCACAGGGGACAGGCAAGGATGTTTATCATTTCTTTTTTCATGACATTCACATCTCCAGATATTATTGCTAATAATATCAAACTAATGGTATTAATAAAAAGGGGATAAATAGATTAATTTACAGGGATTGTCAACTAAAATGATATGATCGACCTGCTACTCCGGGTTCTTGATTTTGCATTCCCCATACTTATAATGATCTTTATCGGATTATGGGGTGCCGGACTCCTTGTAGAATTGGGGCTGATGAAAAAATTATCCCGCCTCACAAGACCTCTGCTCAAGCACACCAATCTGCCCGAGTCCTGCGGAAGTGCTTTTTTAGTTGCTATCGGATCAACGGTTGCTGCAAATAGCATGGTAGTCCAGGCAAAGGATAAGGGGTGTATTAATGACAGGGAAGCAATACTATGTGCCCTCCTCAACAGTACACCTGCTTATGTAAGGGGAATTATAACGTATCAGATTCCCATAATATTACCTGCACTGGGACCTGTAGTCGGTGGATTCTATGTGATGGTATTCATTATATCAGCCATTGTGAAGTTTTCAGTTGTTATTATACTGAGCAAATTTTGGATAAAAGAACAAAAAAGCTGTACACTGGATGACGGACATAACGGGAATAGACCTCCACTCAAGGAAGCAATGAAAGCAAGTTTCAAAAAAGAAAAGAAACTTTTCTTCAAGATTGCCACAATATATCTGGGTATGACCACCCTTGTTTTTGCACTGAGGGAGCAAGGCTTCTTTGAGATATTCAGTGTGCTACCCCTGGCAGACCTTTTTGGGATTCCTTCAGAAAGCATCATTCCCCTGACAACTTACATTGCCAGCCCTATATTGGGAGTGTCATTGCTTGGCCCCATGATCGGTGAAGGAAGTATATCCTACCTGCAGGCTATGATCATCATAATGCTTGGAAGTATGTTCATGCTGCCGATATTCAGTATAAGGACTCTGTTGCCAAGATATATTTCTATTTTCGGTCCTAAACTGGGCGTGAAAATAGTAACAATATCAACCGGAATGAGTATACTGATACGATTTACGATACTGGTGATATTACTCAGTATAATTTAAAAAAAAGTAAAAAGAGGGGAGAATCTCCTTTTAGTGGTGTTCTCCAAAACACTCATCTTTCCTGTCATAGGCCTCATTACAGCTTTCAAGACAGCGCCTGCAGAGATGTCTTGTCTCTTCATCGTATACATTCTTGAAAGAGGGAACAAAAACATCTATGTCATAGAGCTGGCATGTGGTTCCGCATAGGTCACATTTCTCGAATTTATTGCCGGGAACGCAGTTGCCTTCCTCATCACTTTTTTCGTCAAATGTACCTTTTGCAGAATCAAGACATTTTTCGCAAAGACCTTTCCAGATTCCTTCGGGATAAGAGTGTTCAAACCGGGGTTCAAACACTCTTACCGGACAAACGGTGGGTATTGACACACCACATAGATCACAATCTGCCATATTAAATACCTCCGACAAGTACACTGGCTGCCTGCATTGCAATTTCAACGAATGGCTCTGGCCATAAACCAATAGCCATTACACCCACAAGGGATATCAGAAGAGCTGCTACATAAGGAACTGGCTCAGATACTTTTTCACCTTCATGGGGCATTGCATACATGTATCTTACAAGCCTTGCATAATAATACAGGGAAAGCGCACTGTTTAAGATTGCGATTACCGCAAGCCATACCATTCCTGACTGAATGGTCGAGGAGAACAGGATGAACTTGCTCATGTATCCTGCTGTTGGCGGAATTCCTGCAAGTGCAAATACAAATACTGTAAGACACAGTGCAGTTATTGGCATTTTCTTACCCAATCCCTTGAAATTATCAATGTGATCCGGGATTTCCGTATCCCTCTTTTCCTTTATAACCATGTAGACTACAACGGCAGTAGCTATGAAAGCACCGGCTTTCATGAAACCGTGAGCCAGGGTATAAAGTATACCTCCGGTCAGTGCCATCGGGGTCAGGACAACAAATGCCATAGAAATGTAGCCTGCCTGTGCAATAGAGGAGTATGCGAGCATACGTTTCACACTTTTCTGGGACAGGGCCACGACATTACCATAGGTCATGGTAATTACTGCCAGTATCGCAAAAGCCATCCTCCAGTCCGCCTGCATTGCCAGAAGGGCTACTATGAATACCTTGAATGCAGCAACAAATGCCATCTTCTTGGAACCTGCGGCCAGAAGGGCCGATACTACAGAAGGCGAACCCTGGTAGGTATCCGGAGCCCACATGTGGAATGGTACAAGAGCAATCTTGAAACCAAAACCTGCTATCAGGAGTACTATTGCAAGTAAGCCGATTGCGTTGGAGGCCAATACATCCATATTCTGGGCGATACCCGGAATGGATGTGGTACCGGTTGCACCGTAAACAAAGGATATTCCCATAAGCAACAGGGCCGCTGAGAGAGCACCCATAAGCAGGTATTTCATTGCTGCTTCGACAGACCGGGGGTTCTTCTTCTCAAATCCGGCAAGGGCATAGGTTGCTATACTTGCCAGTTCAAAGGCCACAAAAAGAACCATGAGGTCATTGGCAGATGCCACAAACATCATACCGAAAGTGGCAAACAACACAAGGGCATAGAAGATTTCCGTGTCTTTATTGTCTTCAGTATACTTGATAGATGCAATGGACACAATAAGAGCAACCACCAAAAACACCAGTTTAAAGAACTGGGAAAGGGGGTCCACACTCAGGGTATCGGAAAACATCAATGCAGAGGCACTGAAGTTGCCGATCACCATTGCAAGGGCTGCCAGACAGCCTGCTGTTGCGATATAGCCAAGTACGTTTTTGGATGAAGAACCCATGAAAATACCAATCATGAGTACGATCAATCCGGTCAATGCAACTATAATCTCAGGTGCAAGTAACATCAAATCTACCATTCTTACACCCCCATTGCAGCCATAAGGCTGACTATTTCATTCGAACCTGTAATCATCATATCCAGCACCGGACTTGGGTTCAATCCGAAGTACAGTACCAGCAGGGCTATAACTGCCATGGAGAAGGTCTGTACGTTGGACAGGTCAAAGACCTTTCCGATCTTTCCATTATAGACGCCAAACATAGTTCTTTGCATTGCCCAGAGATGGTAACCAGCAGTTATGACTACACCAAACAGTGCAAGTATTACAAATGTTGGCACATTCATGTAACTGAAAGTGAAAACCATGAATTCGGCGATGAAACCGGTCAAACCTGGCAAACCCAGGGATGCCATGAAAGCCAGCATCATTATAACCGCCAGCTTAGGCATTTTTGTAGCAAGGCCTCCCAGGTCATTGATGATCCTGGTACCGGTAGATGCCTGAATTACTCCTACGGACATGAACATTATACTCATGATCAAACCGTGGGAGAATTGCTGGAACATCGCTCCTGAAATGGACAATGTAACAAGTCCTGCAGCTCCCAGGGTAACAAAACCCATGTGACTTACACTGGAATAAGCAACCATTCTCTTGAGATCCTTCTGGGACAGTGCCAGGAATGCACCATACACAATACTTACAGAACCAAGCAATCCCAGGATTGTAATCATCATATCCGGGGATCCTGTAGCAGGAAGCATTGGCAGGATAACACGGAAGATTCCGTACCCTGCAATCTTGAGCAGGATGAACAGTACACTGCCAGCAGTCGGTGCCTCTGCATAAGCATCAGGCAGCCAGGAATGGAATGGTACTATTGGAAGTTTCACCAGGAAACCGAAGAGAAGTGCAAGGAATATTGCATCTCTGGCAATACCTGACCCAATCATCGGGAACTGGCTCATGAGATGGGCAATGCCCATATTTGCCACACCTGTCTGGTCCCAGGCAGCAAAGTAAAGTCCGAAGATACCCAGCAGCATCACCAGGGAAGCCACATGGGTGTAAATAAAGAATTTGATTGAAGCATGCCTCTTATTCGGACCGCCCCATATGTTCACCATGAAGAACAGCGGGATCAGTGTAAGTTCCCAGAATACATAGAAGAGGAAGAAATCCAGGGAAATGAATACACCGATAACTGCTCCCTGCATTGCCAGGATCAAGCCATAGAACCTGTTGGGAGTTGATCTGACATCATCCCAGGTGAACAGTATTAGCAATGGAATTACTATTGCATTGAGCAATATAAGGGGCATTGAGACACCATCGACACCAAGATGGTAATTTATACCAAGACTTG
The DNA here is from genome assembly GCF_004104135.1 of Methanohalophilus sp. WG1-DM. Lineage (NCBI taxonomy): Archaea > Methanobacteriati > Methanobacteriota > Methanomicrobia > Methanosarcinales > Methanosarcinaceae > Methanohalophilus > Methanohalophilus sp. WG1-DM. The sequence continues at coordinate 84,332 of NZ_RRBA01000012.1, forward strand.
GAATCCAGCTTGCCAATTCCTCAAACTGCATCGCAGCCGATGAACTGTCGAAGCTGAAATACATGTAAAGGGTCAGTATCAGGGTGATAAGTGTACCCATAAGGGCCACCACACGAGCTTGCTCCCTTGTTTTCGTAAGGAACGCAAATGCTGAGAACAATAGCGGAATCAGCACAATGAGGGATAATACCGGCAACATTAGAAGACCTCCATGACTAGCTTGATCAATATTACCAGGAGACTTACTCCCGTAATGACAGCCACCGAGTAGTGCTGTATAACTCCTGTCTGTACCTTCCTGAAGGAATCCCCTGCCTCTATTATCAGGTAACTGATTACGTTGACGATACCATCAATAAACCTGTCTATGTGATAGCCTGCCATAGCAAGACCTTCATAGACAAACTTGACAGCAAAGAGCTGGGTGAATATCTCATTCTGATAGTAGCGGTTGTAGAGGAGTTTGTACACAGAGTTGTCTTTTGAAACAAACCTGCTCATGTCTATTGCTTTCTGGTAGTAGATCACAAAAGCGATCAACAGACCGATGACTGCAACGATAACAGGCATCCACAGGATGAGCAGTGGTTCTTGGCCTGCATGATGGACAAGTTCATAGTTACCCACCTCTGCCAGAGCAGGGATATCCATGTTAACAAAGTTGTTCACAAAGGTACTGTTTACAAACTTGTTGAACGGCTCAACAACGATAGCTCCGAATACCAGGGCAAGTATACCCAGTATGGAAAGTGGAACTGTCATTGATGCAGGAGATTCATGCCCACCGTAATTGGTCCTGGGCTTTCCGGCAAATGTCATGAACAGCAGTCTGAATATATAGAGTGAAGTAAGCAGTGCTGCCACGATAGCGAAGATGTATGGGAACCAGTTTCCTGCATGTTCCCCGAAGAGATATGCATTTTCAATTATCGGATCTTTACTGAAGAAACCTGTACTTCCTATAGAGGTTCCGGGTATACCGAAGCCTGCAAGAGCAAGAGATGCAGCTACCATTGTTGCAGCTGTTATCGGCATGACCTTTGCAACGCCACCGAGTTCCCTCATATCATGAGTTCCCACAGCATGGATCACACTTCCGGCACACAGGAAAAGCAGTGCCTTGAAGAATGCATGGCTGACAAGATGGAAGATTGAAACACCGACTGCTTCTGCACCGATGACTGCTCCCATACCCAATCCCAGCATCATGTAACCAAGCTGGCTGATAGTGGAATAGGCAAGTACCCGTTTCAAATCGTTCATCACAATTCCCATTGTTGCGGCAAACAGTGCAGTGAAAGCACCCACGTATGCCACTATTATAAGGGATTGTGGTGCAGCGATGAACATCGGGAAGGTTCTTGCAACCAGATAGACACCGGCTGTAACCATTGTTGCAGCATGGATAAGAGCCGAAACTGTTGTTGGGCCTTCCATTGCATCAGGCAGCCACACATGTAGCGGGAACTGACCGGATTTACCAACGGCACCTCCGAAGAACAGAAGGGTGATTATCGTAAGGTGGCTAACCTCAAATCCCAGGATAGTTGCATTCATGGCAGCTATTTCAGGGATGAATGAAAAAATCTCATCGAACCGGAGGAGATAGACACCTTCGGGAATAATGCCGTTTACCAGTTTGAAAAGATCGGCAAACAGGACAATAATACCTGCAAGGAACATGACATCTCCAATCCGCGTGGTGAGGAAAGCCTTCTTTGCCGCTGAAGCAGCGCTGGGCTTCTGGTACCAGAAACCGATCAGCAGATAAGAACACAGACCCACAAGTTCCCAGCTTATGAATAACTGGAGAATATTGTCGGACAAAATCAAACTCAGCATGGACGCAGTGAAAAGGGAGGTCTCTGCAAAGTACCTTGGTTTGGCCGGGTCATGTGACATGTAGCCTACTGAATATATGTGAATAAGCAGACTTACAAAGGTCACCATTGTGAGCATTACCGCTGCAAGCGGATCTATCAGGATACCCAGATTAAAAATTGCAAACCAGTGATAGGACTGGCTAATTACCTGATCCGGGTTCTGCAGCAAACCGATTGTGATCAATAGAGAAATCAAAAAGGATGCTGCTATTGCGAATATCGGGATTAATCCCCCGCCATATGGGGTTTTCTTACCTACAAAGAAGGTAATTACAAAGGCGAGTGCGGGTAAAAGTGGTATTAAAAACGCTAAATTTTCATAAGCCATATCATTACCACCTCAACAAGTTAAGCTCGTCAAGATTGATTGAATCACGCATCCTGTAAACGGACATCATGATTGCGAAACCTATTGCAGCCTCACAAGCTGCCAGTGCTATCGAGAAGAGAGCAAATACCTGGCCGCTCATATCGTCATTGTAACTGGAAAAAGCTACAAGATTTATGTTTGCTGCATTTAGCATAAGTTCCACACACATCAGGATACGAATACCGTTTTTCTGTGAAATGAAACCATAGAGACCTATGGAAAAAATTATTGCAGAAAGTGCAAGGTACCAATTAAGGGGAATCATTGGTTATCCTCTCCTTTTGCCATGTAAATAGCACCCACAAGTGAAGACAGCAGTACAATTGAAAGAACTTCGAATGGCACTACAAACTCAGTGAATATCAGGGTACCTATGGCTTTAATATTACTCTGGTCTGCCATGTTCTGGGGCAGCTGGTCAACTGTTGTCCAGGACGTCCCGTAAAGGGATACGAGAACCACCGCAAGGAACAAACCTACAATTGCCGCCCTTGCAAATGCCCTTCCAATTACTTCCAGTGGAGGGATTTCGATATGTGCAAGACGGATAAGGAACCTGCGGGGACTAAACTGGTGTACAAAAGAATCCCAGACACCTACTTTATCAGTTGCCATTATCATCACTTCCCATTGTATTCTTTGTAAGCATCACGGCAAAGAGAATCAGTACACCGATTGCACCCACATAGACCAGGACCTGTACGACACCCACAAACTGGGCATTCAGCGTGATAAACAGGCCTGCCATAGTAAACATCGAAAAGACTAGTGAAAGTGCAGCCTTGACGATATCCTTGACCAGTACCGTTGCCAGGGAAAAGAATATGACAACAATCGCCAGTATGAAAAAGACCAAAGCTTCTCCTATTCCAATCATTGTTCAGCCTCCGGTGCGTCAATAGGTTCTTCCCTTGCCAGTTTGTCCGGTGTAAAGAGAAGATCCTCATGTTTCCACGTGACTATACCATCTGTATAAATTTTTGAACTTGAGAGGGCATCTTGTGGACACTGGTCAATACACAGACCACAAAACATGCAGTGCCCGACATCTATTTCGGGGAACCACCGGGTCTTGGTACTATCTTTACGTACCCTGGCCCTCACAATCTTGATTGCGCAGTTGGGACAGGTATTTGCACATATTCCACACCCGATGCATTTACTTTTATCAAGTTTTTGCAGCCCTCTGAATCTTTCAGGCAATTGTGTGCGTATTTCAGGGTATAAGCGGGTAACACGAGGTCTTCGCATGTACCTAAAAGCACTAATAATATTTTTCAGAACCATCAAATCACACTCCCAGATACAAACCTAATGCAATTGCCCATCCAAGGTTTAACAGGGAGAAGGGCAGGAGTTTTTTCCAGCTGAGATCTACAACCTGATCAATTCTGTACCTCGGAACAGCCCAACGCATCATTATTATGAATGCCATGACAAGTGTTGCCTTGGTTACGAGGACCACTGTGGGAAGGATTACTCCAAGCACAGTATTATCTGTTACAAATCCCGGAACGTTCCATCCACCCAGGAAAAGCAGGGCAATGAGAAATGAACCGAGAATCAAATGGAAATATTCCGCAAAGAATCCCAGACCGAACCTCATACTGCTGTATTCAGTAAACACACCGGCCTGAAGTTCTTCCTCACCTTCGTTCTGGTCGAAGGGAAGGCGACCCATATCAATCATCATAGCAATGAAAAATACTATGAAACCTATTGGTTGCAGAAATGCATACCAGATACGATCCTGAGCATGTACGATTCCGACCACATCAAGGGTACCGGACATTATTGCTACACTTACGATAGTGAGACCCAGAGGGATCTCATAACCAACCATTTGTGCAAAGTTACGGAAGGTACCCATCATTGCATATTTATTATTCTGACCGTATCCAAGTACAAAGGTACCTATGATAGCAATCGCTGAAACGGCCTCGATGTAAAGGATGCTAATGTCCATTTGGGTCGCTGCGAGTACATATTCGGTGCCATTTACATAAACAGCACCAACAGGTATCGCAACAAGCATCAGGAAAACAGACAGCAATATAACAATAGGCGCACTTATGTAGAGTATCCTGTCAACTTTGGCTGGAATGATTTCCTCTTTTGTAAACAGCTTGATAGCATCTGCAACCAGCTGGAATATACCCCTCGGACCGACCCTGTTAGGACCATGTCTTTCCTGTATATCAGCAGACAATTTACGTTCAACCCAGATGGCGAACATACCGAATCCAAACAAGGCACCTATCAGCACAAGGCCCACAATTCCCTTTAACCATGGATAAATATTTGCTGGAACTTCTAACATATTTTCACCTATCCGCCTCACTTACACATGGGTCAAGGCTTCCTACGATCGCTACAACGTCTGCAAGTTGAGAATCTTTTATAAGAGGTGGCATTGCCTGCATTGTAGGGAACACAGGTCCCCTGATCTTCACACGATAGGGCTTATCAGATCCATCGGACACCATATACATTCCCATTTCTCCTCTGGGATCTTCAACCCTGTGGAAAACCTCTCCTTCCGGAACCCTCATCACGGGAGCCCGACGGTCATAGGGGAGATTCTCCGGGAACAACGGTCCAGAAGGCATCTGGTCCAGTGCCTGTTCGATGATATACATACTCTCATAGATTTCAGCAACACGCACCCAGATACGGGCATAAACATCTCCCGCGGTTTCGGTACATACCTTGAAATCCAGATCATCATAAACAAGATAGGGTTCATCCTTCCTTATATCGAAATCAACACCAGTTGCCCTCAGAGGTGGTCCGGTAACTCCCATTTCCTTGGCTGTATCCGGTGTAAGGACACCGACACCCACAGTACGTTCCCTGTAGATCGTATCGGACTTCATTAACTCACCCCACTCTTCAAGGCCTCTTCTAAGCAGTGCAAATGCCTCCTTGCATTTTGCCTCAAACCCTTCAGGGAGATCGTCGCGTACTCCGCCAAATCGGAGATAAGAATGTGTAATACGGGCACCGGTGGTCATTTCAAGGAGATCGAGAATTTTTTCCCTGACAGTCATGGGGTAGAAAAACATTGTCATAAAACCAATAAATTCAGTATATTCCCCATAACCGAGCAGATGGCTCTGTATTCTGGACAGTTCTTCAACTATAACCCTGATATACTGAGACCTTTCAGTTGGTTCGATTCCTGCAAGTTTTTCCACACAGCCTACAAAAGCTTCCTCATTGGTAAGAGCCGCAAGATAACAGGCCCTGTCCACCACAGGTATTCCCTGTAGATATGTCTTGCTTTCTAGTATTTTTTCTATGCCCTTGTGGATGAAACCCATTTCCACATCAGAATCCTGCACAGTTTCTCCTTTCAATTTTACATTTAGCCTGAAAGGTCCGGGTTGTGCAATATGATGAGGTCCCATATGGATAAGCATCTCATCAGGGCCAATATTGGTATCCATAATTATCACTCACACCAGGTTTTTAGCAGTCTTTTGGGGAAAATCTTCGTAATCTTTACGCAGAGGCCAGTCACCCAGCAATTCATCCGGCAGGACTAGATTTCTCAAATTCGGATGATTTCTGTACTGTACACCGAATAGTTCGTAGGCTTCCCTTTCATACCAGTTGGCATCCCAGTAAACAGAAGTAATGGATTCAATCTCCGGATTGTTACGTGGAAGTCTTGCTTTCAGTTTCAGTACCAAAGGCTGGCCGAAGGAACTCAGGTGATATACTACTTCAATTTCATCTTTCAGGATCAAATCCACAGCTGTTTCCGAAGAAAGATGGTCAAACTGAAGTTCATCCTTCAGGTATCTGCATATTTCCACAATACTTCCGGCTTCTGCATAAGCAGAAATACGTTTTTCTGATTCAATTTGTGAATCAGAGATTGTATCAGGGAACTTTGCATTCAGTGAATCAATAATCTTCTCCGCTTCCATAGTATCAACCTTCATAGCCAGAACCCCGGTCCTTTTTGGTTTCAATCTTTTTCTGGATCTCAACAAAACCCTGGATTATTGCTTCGGGTCTTGGAGGGCATCCGGGAACAAAAACATCTATCGGGAAGATCTCATCTATATTCTGAACTGTGCTGTAGGATTCATAGAAGGGACCCCCGCTTATGGAACAGTCGCCCACACAAAAAACCCATTTAGGGGAAGGCATTTGATCCCACAATCTCTTAAGAGCGGGGAAATATTTTCTGGTAACATACCCACTGATTATCATAACGTCAGCCTGTCTGGGAGAATTACGGGGAATAATACCAAAGCGATCGGTATCCATCGGAGCCACACCGGCAACGATAAGTTCCACACCACAGCATCCCATTGGCTGGGACATAAACCAGAGAGAATTCTTGCGTCCCCAGTTAAGAATATCCTGAATTTTGGTCTTTTTAAGGAATTCGTTGATTTCCCGGGATGTTGTAGTTATAACTCCAGGAATGGATTCCTCTTGAGCCTGCTCTTTAGGAGCCGGCTGTTCATAGGATTGGGAAGTTAATTCTTCAGCCATCTAAGTGCCCCCTTCTTCCATAAGAATGCATAACCGAACAGGAGAACAAAAATAAATATAAGCATTTCAACTACCGCTACCGTCGTATCCACTCCTGTATTACCTCTGTATATCATAGCCCACGGGTAAAGGAAGAGGACTTCGATATCAAACAATACGAATGCGATCGCATAGAGGTAATACTCCACACTGAATTGAATACGTGCAGGGCCGGTAGGAATCGAACCTGACTCGTAGGTGGAATATCTCTCAGCACCTGTACTTCTCGGACTGAGCAATTTAGCGATCAACATCGTCATTGGAGGCATCAGTAGTGAGACGACAAGAAACACCGCAACCGGGATGTAACTATATACGATATTACTATCGACAATTCCTGACATATAACTCACCTGATTATGAATATCAAATAAATGTGAACCAATTGACTTTATGTAACATCATTGCATTTGTATAATAAATGGTCCACTGGATTTTATTTTGAATCTTCTAATGAATCATCACATAAAAACATATTGGATTTATCACGCTTTATAATCAAAATTGAAATTTAAAAAAAGGCATTACACAAGACGCGAGAAATACAAATATGGTTGGACTTAAAAAAAGTTGGAAATGTATACATCAAAGAGTTTTTGGAGCGAAGTATTTCTTAATCAGCTCACCGCATTCCGAACAGGAAATAATGATCCAATCCCCTACTTCCTCTTTTGAATACCTGTCAAAGATAGAAGCTCCACAAGAAGGGCATACATAATATTTCTTAAAATAATAATGATAAAACGCCGGGTTGTCTTCCAGCCATTTTACAACAGCCTGCATTCTTTCAAAATATCGCTGCTTTGAAGGGACTTCCACATATTTAATTGCATCCGAAGCTTTTTCGGAAATATGTCTTTCATATTTTTTCGAACGGGATGTGATTTTCTTGTAATCAGAAATGTATTTTGATGTACTGTTTAAATAACTAAAATACGTTTCATGTGACTGGGGCTTGGAGCAATTGCAAATTGTGCGGAGGAAAAATTCCCCCATCACATCTTCCATAACATCAGCACAGGTAGTGCAGATATTGTAATTACCATACTGTTTATAATCCTGAACCTCACCACAAATCAAACAGGTTTCCATCCCAATACCCCTCAATCAACTTCAGTAGGAGTCATTGCTTCCCTGGTAAACATTATCGGGAAAACATTCAATACACCAAGCAGGTCGCCATCCCTGATTTTCCCATTTATCTGACCGAAGACATATGCATATCTGACGGTACGCTCTTTATCCACCGGAGATGCCCCCTCAGTAGAAGCAATCTTGAGAACAGAAGCAACCGCATGATATGTGAAAGCGCATGGCATTGCAAGAGTATCGGGGTCAAGAGTGATTTCCCTTACAGGAATCTTTTTGTATTCCCCTGCCCTGATCTCCAGATCGTTATCTGCAATCACCATTTCCCACCTTGCACGAGTTGCGATAGTAAATTCATAGGGCGCTGCCTTTACTTTTTTAGAAACAATTTCCCCTTTTTTTCGGGATACTACCTGTATTATCTCTGCAGACATCCAATCACCATTAAAGCACATATGAACAAGGAGATATATAATTACCAACATTGATAATTAACAATATTCTATCCCACCTATCCCACCTTTAAAGGGCACTGTTACAGTTAAGAAATAAAGAGGGATTCATCCCCTATTTAAAGGGGATGAAAATGGAACAGAATGCATAATTAGATTTAATACCGGTAGACCTTAAATCTTTCGTGCAAAGGAAGAGAAGAGACCTAAAAGCCATAGCATTATCCATACTTGTGTACCAGCAGGGAATTAAGTTTGAGAAAAACCTCAGAACTATTATCATATTTTGGTGAATCGATAAGTTACACGGCAATACATTACCGGGTACAGAAATTCAGCTTGTGCGTGCAGCCTTATGCTGGTAAATTACCAGATACCATAGTAGTTGAAAGTGCAGCTTGGAAGCCAGTACTGGTTCAGAGGAACTTGTTCAGCATATCAATAATTGGATCAATATGTTTATTGCTTATCATAATTACAACAGAAATCATCAATATCTAAATTCATATACGCCGTATCAATGGGAAAGATGCTTTAACTGTGACAATGCCCCCTTTAAAGTAACGAAAACTAAATATTAGTAAATTGTGTATTCATCTCAATTCCAATCCATATCGGGGTTCAAAACATAGCACACCTACCAGAATAGCGGAGAATCATATGCGAGTAAATGAAAAATGTGTTGGGTGCGGACAATGTACCGCTTTCTGCAAACAGGACGCCATTGTGGTTAAAGGAAATGCGTATATTACAGATAAATGTACCAACTGTGGCATATGTGCATTTTACTGCCCCCTTAAGGCTATCGAGGCTGAAAAATGAAAATCAATGTAATCGGAGCAGGGCTCGGAGGTCTTTTAAGCGCGGCTTCACTCGCAATCGAAGGACATGAAATCGAGGTGTTTGAAAGGTTACCCATTACAGGTGGCCGGTTTACGAACATTGAATATCACGGTTTTAGCCTCTCCACAGGAGCATTGCACATGATACCTCACGGTTCTACAGGCCCTCTGGGCAACCTGCTCAAAAAAATAGGTGCAGATGTGGAAATCGTACCCTGTGAACCAATGGCCATGATCCGTATACCTGCAAATGGTTCAAATAATTACAAATCCGGATTTAAAGATATATCTTTCAATCAATTTGGCTCACAATTCTCCATGTGGAACAGACTCAAACTTGCAATTCTTCTTGTTACCACCAGAAGGTGGCCTCCTAAAAATATTTCTTTTGAAAACTGGATTCGTAAATATCTGAATGAAGATAGCGCACACAAAACCGCTAACTCATTCTGCGGTTGGGCACTGAGCCTGACAAACAGAGATGTACCTGCAGAGGAAGCTTTTGAAATATTTGAGAATCTCTACCGCTATGGAGGAACAGGCATCCCAATGGGTGGGTGTAAAGGAGTTACAGATGCTCTTGTAGAAATAATTCGTTCAAATGGTGGAAAAATTCATACAAATACCGAAGTGAGTCGGATAATTGTGGAAAACAATACAGCCCGGGGAGTAATAGCAGATGGAAATAAACATTACTCCGATGTTGTAATAAGCAATATTGGACACCCATTTACAAGAGATCTTTATGACTCATACACCATTAATAATGCTTATGAAGAAAAAATAGACAATGTCAAATCTTCTGCAGGAATTAAGACATGTCTGGCCGCAGATGAGCCATTGATCGGCCACAACGGTATTCTCCTGACACCTTACTGCCGCCGGGTCAATGGAATCAATGAAGTGACCAACACAGATCCCAACCTTGCCCCCCCAGGAAAACATCTGGTAATGGCACACCAAAGTGTCCGGCAGGAAAAAATCGATAAACTTGAAGAAGAGATCGAAATTGGCCTGCAGGATCTCAAAGAAGTATTCCCCAATAAAAAATATGAAGTGATCCTCACCCAGTCATATTATGACGGCTGGCCCGTAAACCGGGCATCCTCCGGCTCAGATATAGGTAATACCACACCCATCAATAGCCTTTACGTAGTTGGGGACGGGGCAAAGGGAAAAGGAGGCATCGAAGTAGAAGGTGTTGCCCTGGGTGTTATGAACACACTGGATATCATAAAGCAACAACATCGGTGACCGGTGTTCCTTAAATGCCTCTACAACTTTTATAGCAGGAGTCTCCTTTTCGTAAGGTGGAAGAGGAATGCGTCTAATATTCATACAAAACGTTTTATAACATACTTTAGAACATACTATTGTATGTTTCTCACTAAAACAATTATCTTGAAAATAGCAAATCCTGATGATGATTTAGAGGAAACTATGCAGAAATATTCAGATGGAATGAATTATGTTTCTGAAATTCGTTTTTGACAAAGGTAAACCGATTCCAGCAATGAAATTACAGCAGGAAGTTTACCCATATCTTCGTGAAACATTAAAATTAAAATCCCAGATGAGTTGTAATATCCCAAGACAGGTTGCTGGATGTTACAAAACATTGCATAAACAGAAAAAGGCA
>NZ_RRBA01000013.1:0-45994 GCF_004104135.1 Methanohalophilus sp. WG1-DM
CATTTTGAACATCATTACAACATCATTTTCAGGTCGACCACCTTTGTCTGTCCTGTTGATATACATAGATTCCAGTATGGGACGAAATGGTTTCCAGTCGATCAACTTGTCTATTATCATATAGTTTGTCACCACCAGCTATCAAACGGTCATATTCTGTGTTTCAGGGTGAAATTACTGAAAGTACTCATATAACTAAATTTATCTTGATAGAATATAAATATTGTTGTTTAGTTTGGGTGAGGGGAGGAGTTAATCAGAAATCTCTATAGGAATATTAATCAAAATTATACACTCATGGATATCGAATGATAGAAGACTTCCAAGGAAGTGATACAGGCAGTGTTTCCTTAAACTGTAGACTTATTATTTATGAGTTCATTAATGGCCATATCGGCATAATTAATATTTAATAATAACAGATAATTATAAATTCTATTTTTGAGAATGCAATAAATGTTATGCCTGACCACAAGAAAAATTAATGTGAATTGCTTTTGGAAGATTCAACCCCGAGAATACCTGCAATCTCCAATCCTTCACTACCAAGCTCAGAAAGACGGTTGAAAATTTCGCTGCGATCCACGTACTTTTCAGTGCGTGTTCCATCTTCTTGCTCAATCTTGATGGTAATTTCACCTTTCACATATCCCCTTTCACGACACTGGGTTATAATGTCTGAATACTGTTCTGCAACAGCCTTTAAGCAGTCAAATATCTCATTACTGTAAATGGCATTCTCATCACCGGCCATCAAATTGACAAGTTTGCGGGAAGCAATACTGGACCGGGCAAATCCCACAAGATTATTGACAAGTGAATCAATCTCTTCGAGGGTTATTGATTTAAAAAGCGCAGGGTCTGCAGTAATATCAGTATCATCAAAAATCACGGAATACTCATCGCCGTCTGAAATAATTCTCAGCGAATGGTCTGCCTTTTTATTGCTGAAAGAGGCGTCCACGTGCTCCTTGCCATCATACTCAAACGATTTCAGTAAATACTCGGACAGGTCTTCCATTTTGATCTTTTTTTCCTTGGATATTAATCCGGTTCTTGTCCACGTAGGGATAAAAAGGGTATCAATCAGATCTTTTACCGCAACAGAAGACCTGTTATAACCCAATTCAAAGAAAGATTGCATTGACCCAAAAGTTGAGACCTTCTTGCCGGTTAAATGGCCATTTTCAGCTTCCATGGAATAACTTTCATGAGAACCATAAATTCCGCCTTCAAAAAGAGGATTCAACATAGAAAGGACCTGACTGCCGATAGAATTCATGAATTTGTTATAGTCATTTCTTTCCTTTTCGATAGAGAGGTTTACCTGTTCCAAGCCTTCATGTACAGCTCTGTCACAGGCTTCCAGGACTGATTTTTTATATTCATCCAGATAGTGGCCGGCAAAATCAGAATCCAGGGATTTGACACATTCCACAGTTTTATCATTGGAACTATTCAGTTCCTCCAGTGCTTTTTCCAGAGAACCGATATTTTTGTAATAATTTTCATTTTTTTCAATCGCTTCCTTTTCTACAGGAAGAACTTTGGAACAGGCATCCACAAAGTTCTTTAAATCCTCAATGAAATCCCGCTGTACAGGCAGATCAGTAGAATCCTGAAATGTATATTTCATGTTTCCCCCGGTTTAATGCTAAATATCTGCCTGCAAACATTATATATGTTATCGTGGGGATTTACAGGAGAACTTCCCTGACAGGTGCAAGTAACAGGCTCATGTATTTTACAGCACCGTTTTTAAGGTCCATTGGGTGCAGGGTCCCGTCTTCAAAGATTTTTTCAAGTTCCTCGTAACCATTGCATGTAAGATTGCCTCCAAATTTCTCAGGCCTTTCAAACACGACCTCTTCATAACGGGGTAATATATGGTAGCGGAAGAGCTGTAACACAGGATTATCAACTATCTCACCAGCAGGACAGAAAGCTTTTTTCATCTTTTTCTTGATGGTTGCCTCATCATCATCCACAGAAATATAATTGCCTCTGGAAGATGCCATTTTATCACCGTCAAGTCCCAGCAGGATTGGAGTATGGAGACATATCGGTGCCTTGTAACCCATTCCAGGCAGTCCCTCACGGGCAAGCATGTGTATCTTACGCTGGTCGATACCACCTACAGCTACATCAACATCAAGCATAGCAATATCAATAGACTGCATTATCGGATAGACCATCTGGGAAACCCGCGGATCATCCATTGTTCTTCCTACCTCATCCATACTGCGGCGGGCCCTGTTCAGAGAAGTAGTACAGGTGAGTCTGAGTACATTGAGCATATATTCCTCACCCAGCTGGAAATCCGAACCATAAACAAAATTGGTTTTATCAGGGTCAAGCCCCAGTGCAAGAAAGCATCTCCTGTTATAATCAGCAATTTGTTTTACTTCTTCCATAGTACCTTTCTGATTCAGGAAAGCGTGCACATCTGCAAGGAGTACCGTTATATTGAAGCCGGCCTTCTGAAGGTCGATCAATTTGTTTACGGTAAGCACGTGACCCATATGTATCTTACCGCTTGGTTCGTAACCGGTGTAGGCAGAAGGCTCTGCTTTTGCTTCCATCAGTTCATCCAGTTCCTTCTCTGTAACAATTTCCTGAGCATTCCTTTTAACAAGATCTATTCTGTCCATGGAGTCACCGCATAAGATAATTTAACTGATAATAAGGTCAATAATTGTGCAATCTCTATTCAATCCAGAGATATATGTCTTTTGAGGAAATTATCTCCCTCTTCTGTACTGAAAAGAGGCAAATCCCAATCCTGGTAGATACGTGAACGTGTGGAACGTGTCTTTTCCTCCAGAAGAGGATTATACCCTTCTATTGGATATTTCACCCTGTATACAGCCACACCTCGCCTTTGCCATGCAGGTTTCTTTGCCAGATTTGTGCCTCTTTCAAACATCATCTCATGTATGTCCTGTGATTTTTTGCCATGCATGATCGAAGCTGCACTTTTTCTGTCAATACCTTCATCTATAAGAGTGTAATAACCATAAGAACTAACAAAATTGCGCCAGGCTTCCTGTTGTCGCCACTGCATATATTCGGTAAACTGGCCACTGCATACAGGAATCACGCGGCAGTCAAAGGCCACAGGTTCCTCAATTCCTGAAAAAAGGGTAAAAGAGCTGCTCAAAAAAGAAGGTACAACCGAATCAAGTTTCTCCACTCTTCTGTCAAAGGGCAGATCCGTGAATACAATGCTTGCCTCATCAGAAAAAGTGTACGCAAAAACCGGGTTCATGTTGCTTTTTTTGAAAAACAGCTCTATTGAATCGGCCATACAGGTGGCAAAGAAAAGGTCATAGGGTTTTTCAAACCCTTCTTTTTTCAGGGTATGCTGGAAGTTCCTGCCATCTACTCGAAGAATTACCGGAGACACACAACGCAAATCAGCATAGATCTCTCGCTCTTTCATGAGATGATCAGTCTTCTTCTTTCTCTTTATTCCTGAATTTGCTGACAACATCCCTGATAAGAACGATGTCCCCGCTTGTGATTACCCAGCGATAGGGAATTATGACACCCTTTGTAGGAACATCGAAAAAATCACGACTGATGTCAGAAAGAGCAAGACCACTTATTACCCCCTCCTCCACATTCATTACAAGGTCATCAACTTTACCCACATAAGTACCGAGGTTGGTATATACGTTTAACCCAAAGAGTGATGTAATATCTGCGCGCATGTTATCCCCTGTTATAGTTGTATATTGTATAAGAATTTACGTTGGTCATATATATAAATACATTTTCTTAAATGATATATATTCTGGCAAATTTAATTACATGAGCTGAATCCATCATATAAAATATTGGTGACATTAATGCTTACAAGTACTTATATTCATATCCCGGGCATCGGGAAAGAAACCGAGAGGAAGATATGGTCCGGTGGAATTACGACATGGAATGAATTCCTGCAGAATAAAAGCGCAATAAACCTCCCGGGTTCCAAAAAAGATAAAATTGCAATGGAAATTGAAAACTCCATCGAAAAACTTGAGATACGCGATATTCCTTATTTTGCAAAATCGATACCTACATCCGAACACTGGAGAGGATTCCGTAATTTTTCGGACTCTGTAGCCTACGTGGATATTGAAACCACAGGGCTTTCACCTGCATCCTCTGAAATAACTGTCATTGGAGTTTATAACGGTAAAGATGTGAAAAGTTTCGTGCGGGGCATAAATCTGGAAGAAATAGTGCAGGAGATGGAACAATACGATTTCCTGGTAACTTTTAATGGTGCGCGTTTTGACCTTCCTTTCATACAGCGAGAGTTCCCACAGATCACAATGGAACAAATGCATACCGATCTTATGTATCCTTTAAGGAGAATAGGGTTTAAAGGCGGACTCAAAAATATAGAACACATGCTGGGAATTAACCGCTCCGAAGAAACTGAAGGAATGGATGGTTTTGAAGCCGTGCACCTGTGGAAAGAATATGAAAAAGGGAATGAAAAAGCCCTTGACCTGCTTCTTGAGTACAACAGGCAAGATATAGTGAATCTGGAAACTATCCTGGAGATTACATATGACAGGTTTATTGAACATTGCTTTAAGGGGTGTACACCACAGAAATGAGTGAAAATATTGTGCCGGGACATCCGGACATATCGGATTTTCCCCACCTGCCCGGCGTATACCTGATGAAGGATGCAAATGATACCATAATCTACATCGGTAAAGCTAGGGACCTGAAGAAAAGGGTCAGCCAGTACTTTCAGACTGACAAAAACAAGAGCCAAAAAACAAAGGTTCTTGTCAGCAAGATCAGGGATATAGAATACATAGTTACATCCACAGAAGTTGAAGCCCTTATTCTGGAAGCCAACCTTATCAAAAAGAACAGGCCCAGGTACAATATCAGCCTTAAGGACGACAAACGTTATCCCTATGTGAAGGTAACCATCAATTCCAGATACCCGCGCATATACCTGGTCAGACGCAGGTTAATGGACGATGCTGTGTATTTTGGCCCATACACCAGTGTAAAGCCAGTGCGCACCACTCTTGACCTGATATCCCAGATCTTCAAAATCCGCAGGTGTCACGGCAATCCCACACAAAAGAAAAGGCCCTGCCTGAATTATCATATAAATCGCTGCATGGGACCCTGTACAGGAGATGTGGATGCAGAAGAATACAGGGATAATGTGAAGGCGGCAGTAAAGTACCTCCGGGGGGACACCGGTGACCTGCTGGGCAAACTCAAAAAGCAAATGCAGGAATACGCAGAAAAGCAGCGATATGAGGCAGCTTCGGTTATCCGGGACCAGATTGAGGGCTTAAAAGAACTTGCAAAACAGCAAAGGACAACTGCAGGAATCGATGACAGGGATGTAATCGGGTTACATGTGGATGAAAAGGATGTCTACGTGCAGCTCTTCTACGTGAGAAACGGCAGCATGGTGGGACGGGCGGATTTTGAACTGAACCGGGGGAAAAGTACGTCCTCTGAAATTATTGCCGAATTCATCAAACAATACTACCAGGATTCCCCTGTACCTCCCGAAATTGTTGTGCCAGAAATGCCACCGGAGGAAAAAGTAATCCTGAAATGGCTGTCTGAAAAGGCTGGCAGGAAAGTCACCCTGAACATTCCCCGGATAGGGGAAAAGAAAAAACTCCTTGATATGGCGATGAAAAATGCCACAATGGCCCGAGAAAGGGCAAACACGGAGAAGGCAAAAAAAGAGGGAACACTGAAAGGGCTCGAGGCTCTGCAGGAAAAACTGGGAATTGGCACCCTGCCGCGACACATAGAAGGTTTTGACATATCCAACATATCGGGAAGCGATCCGGTAGCTTCGATGGTGGTATTCAAAAACGGTACACCGTCAAAAGCGGATTACAGGCATTATAATATCAAAAGTGTTGAAGGAATTGATGATTTTGCCATGATGGCCGAAGCAGTTGGCAGGCGATATTCCCATAAAAAGGACAAACAAGCCATGCCAGACCTCATACTTATCGACGGGGGAGAGGGACAGGTCAATGCCGCAAACCGGGAATTGCAAAAACTACAGATGAATATACCTATAATCGGCCTTGCCAAGAAATTCGAGCACATAATCTTTCCTGAAAACCATCCACGTAAACTGCTGATTCTGCCAAAAAAATCGCCTGCACTAAAAATACTCATGCAGGTAAGGGACGAAGCACACAGGTTTGCAGTGGCTTCCCACAGGAAAAGAAGATCAGCGAGACTTTCCCATTCCGAGCTGGATGGGATTGAAGGTATCGGGGAGAAGAAAAAGAAAGAACTTCTGCAGCATTTCGGCTCTGTGGAAAAGATCAGACAGGCTGAGGAAAAAGAGGTCGCAGAAATTGAGGGAATCGGAAAGGAACTTGCAAGACGTATTGCCGAAAAGCTCAGGGAACAAAAATGAGCACGACAGTTATATAAAAAATACTGTCCTAATTAACTGCAAGGGTGATTAGATAATGAGTTACACCAAGATGCTTATTTCCGTTGACGGTTCCGGCTATTCGGAACAGGTGCTTGAAGCGGGGATGGAAATTGCAAAGAGTTTGGATAGTAGTATTTACGTAGTTTATGTGGTACATCCCGGTTCATCCCTTCTGTCAAATCCTGATTCCTGGAGTCCTTCTAGCCGGGTGCTGGAGGAGATGGGCAAAGACACATTCCGGAAGGCAATGGCTATTGCAAAAGAGAAGGGTTTGTCCTGCGAGACAAAAATGCTGGAAGGATATCCGTCAGATGAGATCATGGATTTTGCTGAACGAAAGAGTGTTGATATGATCGTCATTGGTTGCAAGGGCCAGCAGAGCACCAAAGAATTCCTGCTTGGCGGTGTTGCGGAGAAGGTGATACGCAATTCCAAAAAACCTGTATATGTAGTCCGTTGAAAATATTCTTAAATACTATGCCAGCGCGGTTAGTCCCAGGTGATGCAGATAACTTTGATAAGTAAAGAGCTCTCACAGACCAGATCAGACCTCTCTGCTGTAGAGGCATATCCTTTTGGAGAACTGGTTGATATAATCAAAGATGTGGGTTTTGAATGCAGCAGGTGTACACGCTGTTGCACCCGCGATTACAATGACCATGTTTTCCTGCTTGAGAATGATGTTGAGAGAATCGAGATGGTTGATTCTTCAAAAATTACACCTGCACCTTATTTTGATTACTGTGATAACAAGGGCAATTTCTATGTACAGGGGTATGCCCTGACCTACAAGGATGACGGGACCTGTGCTTTCCTGGGAGAAGATGACCTGTGTGCCATATACACACAGAGGCCCGCCATATGCAGCATATATCCGTATATGCTCAATCGCGAACCCAACAGCAGGGGCAAACTCCTGTGGAGATATGTAGCAGGCCTGAACGAACACGGTTACTACCACTGTGAAATGACTGAGAAGGACGCCATGCAGATAGCAAAAGATGTGTTAGAATATGAAACCGGATTCCTGCAGCACCGAATAGATTTCCTTACTACCCTGCTCTCCTATTTCAGGGAAAATAAACTCAAACCTTCCCAGAGACAATACGAAAGACAGATGAAAAAATACAATTCAGGAAAAGAAATTGTCGTTAACGTGTACCATTGCGGACAATTTCATACTCACCATCTTGCATATAAAAATTGAGCCCATTTTCCTGTCAATTTCCCATCCAGTGCCAGTTTACCCAGAAGTTTATTTACATCCGGTTCAATCGGTGCAGGAACTATATTTCCATAGGGAGTCGAAGGTAGTGGAGTCAGGTAATGAGCCCGCACCTTGCCACCTTTACTGATTATCCAGTTGATCATATCTAGGGTAATTCGCTGGTCCTCTTCGTTTTCACCGGGAAAACCGAATATGAAATCCACCATCGGCACTATATCTTTGTCCACACAGTGCTCAACGGCATTAAAGATATCTTCACTGCTATGTCCCCTGCGAATTTGCCTGAGTATCCTATCACTGCCTGATTGGCCACCCAGGCTTATGCTTTTGTTTGTGCAGTATTTATCTACCAGTTCCAGGGCATCCTCGGACACGAATTCAGGACGCACTTCCGAAGGAAATGTACCAAAGTAAATGTTCTTTCCCTCAAGTTCTGCAAGGGAGGCAAGTAATTTTTCCACCTTATCCGGCCTTGGATGAATTCCGTCACTCCCGTAGGCAAAAGCATTTGAAGAGGTGAATCTCAGGTCATTGTAGCAGCGTGCATAACGAACAATGGAGTCAATACTTCGATGACGCATTTTGTGACCTAAAAGTCTGGGAGTCTGGCAATATTTGCAATTCCAGGGACATCCCCGGCTGATTTCAATTGGCGATCGGGGCCCATCACAGTCAAAACAGGGATAATCATCAAGGTTTACCGGTTGCCGGGCAGCCGTATACACAATATTACCCTCTTTTTTGTAGGCGATGCCGGCTACTTTTGAAATATCTCCACCCATCTGCAGGGTATCCACAAGTTCTGGCAGGGTTTCTTCTCCCTCCCCTATCACCACATAATCAAAAAACCCAAGAGTTTCTTCCACTGATCCTGATGGATGCGGCCCTCCTGCTATATAGACAGAATCGGTGTTTGAAGAGGATACTTCCCTAAATATGTTTCTTTTTTGTGCGGTGGAAAAGCTGTACACCATTATGCCGTCAACCGGATGCCTGACAAAATCGGCATTTTCAAGCAAGGGATAAAGCGTCGCCAGACTGTATGAGTTCTTTCGATGCCATCGGAGATTTATATCCATTCAATTCACTTCCTTAAACAGTAACTACAGTAAAAGGAACCGGTGTGAAACACAACAGGCCCAACACGAAGGTAACTATTCCCAGTAACATCCTTTTCCCGTCAAGTTCATGGCTGTCTTCCATTGGTCGGGGATGGCCTGCGGTAGCAAAAAGAAACAGTAAAACCGCCCAGAAAAACCAGATTCCGGCATTCTGTCCCATTACAGTGCCTATATATATGGCTACCAATCCGAGTATAACCGGCATTGCTGAAGAAATGTATTTCGCTTTTTCACCAAGCATTGCACGCATGGCATGCCCTCCGTCCAGCTGGCCCGAAGGTAGCAGGTTGAGCAGGGTGACAAACATGCCCACCCAGCCGGCAAAAGCCACAGGGTGAATGGTTTGACCACTGGAACCCATTAGCCATTGCAGGAAGGCAAATAGGGGAGGCATCTGCAGGTCTATCATAAGGGTCCCGGGTGCCTGAGAGAACTCCAGCGGGGGTTGCATCAAACCTATGATCGTTACAATTACTGAGGCCACAAGCCCTACAAGGGGGCCTGAAACTGCCACATCAAACAGGGATTTCCTGTCCGGTATCATTCCTTTGTGTTTGATAACCGCCCCCATTGTTCCGATTATGGAGGGAAAGGGAATAAAATAGGGCAGGGAAGTTTGCATGCCATGCCTGCGAGCTGCGAGATAGTGCCCCATCTCATGTGAACCCAACACACCCATTATAGCGATAGTAAAAGGCAAACCTTCAAAAGCAGAGATCGGATCTGCAATTACATCTGCCCCAAACATGCTTGCACCGGCAAACATGGTTGTAAAAAAAGTGGCTATTGCCAGCACAGCGTTTATCCAGACTCTGTCTTTTCCTTGTTTGAAGGGAACCGCTGCAATTACCTCTTCCCCTAACTTAGATTCGATAGCAAGGTTGTAACCCCTGGAGGCAAACTGCACTGTGAGGGATTCCTGTATGATCTTGCGGCTAACCCGTGACATTCCATAGAAATAGACCGACCCGGCATGGTAGTTCACCTCATATACCCTGAAAAAAGGACTTACCTGAAGATACATCCAGTCAATAAGCTGTTTGACCTGAGGGTCTACTGAAGGTTTCCGTTTTAAACCCATCTTACTCCTTTGTTTCCAGCCAGCCTTCATTTCCGTCTACATTCACGTGCATACCATCCTTCAGCATCTCAAATGGATTACTTTCCAGACCATCAACCAGAGGAATTTCGGATATGATCGCTCCCACAGCTACTATCGGTTCACATTCCAGGTTTACCATTGCAACCGGAGCAACACCATTTTTGAAAAGCTGGTAAATTACATAGGAACCCACTGTTGAGCCTTTCCCATGTGGAAATACCAATACCTTGCCAGCTATATTTTTACCGAAAAGACAATGCTCCGGATCAACAATCTTACCTGTTTGCGGGTCTACGTTGCCCAGAAATGAGATTGGGTCTTCTGAAAGCAATACTTCACCATCAGCACTTCCTTTTGAGATACCCCTGCCTTTAATCCGAATGGGCTCCACCCCCTTTTTCCATGCATTTCTCAATATTGGCAATTGTTGCGGCCACCTTGCACATTCCAGGCAGGTAGGCATAGGCTTTTCCGGAATTTACTGCCATGTGAGAGAACTTATCGGTTGCAGGGGAGACCACCATGCATGTGTCACAGAGGACCTTTGCACCACTTCTCTCGATACTTTCTACTATCTTGGGATTGGATACAGCAACTTCCCTGGAAGTAAATATCCAGACATTGTTGTCCACAACCTTACCTTCAAGCTTTGCAGCAACATCTTCCAGTTCTTCCGGTGAACAGTGAGGACAACCCACAGCAGCGCTGTCACATTCTGTAATCCCATCACCTGATACTGTTTCATATACTTCATCTATCTGGCTTTTTTCAATCGTCAATTGTTCCGCGGGTGGCTCGAAATCTTTCCTGCAGGTTTCAGGAGTTACACCGTCCACATGATAGAGGGCTACTGCGCCGGATGCAGCCATTGCAGCACCCAGTGCTTTGAGCTGATCCCTGTGGGGTGTAGATCGCATCTTGAATAGAGGCACACGTTTACCTGCTGCTTTGCCTGCGATATATCCCAGGACTGCATAATCCGAAGCATCCAGTTCACAATCCACGGATATCATGAGTTCAGGTATCCTGTTCTCATCCAGATGATAGCCATAGTTTGCGGTTTTACCCACAAGAGCTGCACAGAGAGCAGAAGGGCCACCTTCACGATTGGTACGGGCCCCGATAACGGAATTAGCGTAGGATACAGCTGAGGATTCACTCCAGGCAAGATGATCACCGTAGGTTGCCGAGAAACTTTGCAGGTAATACGGCGTGCATGTACACTGGACCCCTATACCCAGATTCCTGTATGCTTCGATGATCTCCTGCTGCTTTTCGGCGAATTCGGCAGATATTCCCATCTCCTGCCATCTTTCAAGATCCATGCCGGCAGGGTTGAGGATGGAAGGCACCTGCACCTTGCCTTCAAGATCGGATATCCATTCCAGACCGGCATCACCCATCGTTTTATAGGAGACACCTGCAATCTGGGCACTTTTAATGGGAATCAGGCGGTCTGCCTCGTAGATATCACCCAGTGCGACCAGGATTTCCATAGCCTTTTGCAGGGTAGGGCCGCTTTCCCCTGCCATCATTCTTTCTTCTTCAGGTGTGAGATACATATAATAAACCTTCAAATATGATCAGTAAATGTTTTTTGGCATCGTTGCTCTTTCGAATTTCTCTTTTTCTGCCAGCACTTTTGTGGCATCAATACCCATTTTAGTAGTTGTACCGTCCAGAGCACCCCGCGGATCAAGAGAGCTTCCCCGGACCCCGGGAATTATCATAACATCTGAATCCGCCTTCACACGTGTTGCCATTGCGAATTCGATGTCGTTACTGTCAAATATATCTATATCCTCATCCACAACAATCACATGTTTGAGACTGGTATGGGCGGCAAACGCTGCCATTATGGCGTTTTTTGCATCCCCCTCTGTCTGCTTTTCAATCTGGACAATGGCATGAAGGTAGCAGCACCCTCCTTCGGTCAGAATTACATTCTTTACTTTTGTAACTTCTCCGACAGCCCCGTAAATACGGGGTTCATAAGGCACACCCATCATCAACAGGTGTTCGGGACCTGCAGGTAATATTCCGTGATATATGGGGTCTTTACGATGCCATATTTTGGTAACCGTTATGACAGGCTCCTGGCGCACAAGATCATAGGTACCCGTGATATCCACAAATGGACCTTCATCTGTCCTTTCTTCGGGATAGATGTAACCTTCCATGACGATTTCGGAATGTGGGGCCTTTACACCATTGTCACATTCAAAAAGTTCCACAGGATTGCCCATCAGGGAAGCCGCATAATTAAATTCCTTGCCTTCCCCGACCCGTGTGGAGGATGCAAAAGCAACCGCAGGATGAGGGCCCAATACTATGGAAACAGGCAATGGATCACCATTGTTCTCCGCCTCCTTTTGCAGAAGATATGTATGTCTTGGAGGCACGAGGCGTGCAGCCAGTTTGTTTCTTCCCACAACCATCAGGCGATGGATCGAGGCATTTGTCACACCATCATATTCAGAAACAACTATTCCTGCCGTAATATAGGGACCGCCGTCTTTCTCAAAATGAGTCATTATAGGAAGAGAATAAAGGTCCACTTCCTCCACACAAACTTCTTGTGTGGGAGAGGAATCCACAATCCTTATTTCACCATCAGGCTGTATCCTGGAAAGACTCTGGATAATGTCTTTTCTATTGACATTGAGCATTGCTCCCAGCTCATCCCTGCTTCCCAATACGTTCATGATCGCCCGGTAACCATTAATATTTTCGAAAAGGACCGGCCCGGCGGTCTTTTTTGCAATCATTGGTGCCTCGTACTCGGCATTCACTTTTTCTTTGATTACGGTAAGCCTGCCGGAAGTACGGATCCTGTCAATAAAATCTCTGAGGGTCATTGGTTATACTATAAAAAGGGATGATAAATACATATTGCCATTAAAAAGTTGTGAGCTCCCCTCAGATAATTGTGGGAAACAGGATAATGGAAAGGAGGTTGACAGGAGCCCACAGATATTCGGCAATTGAGAGAATGATACGACATTATAAATACCATATATTTTGCATCACGTGTGTAATCCAGATAGCTAACAATATCAGTACTCAAATCCCTCTGCTTCATTGATATTTTTGAGGACTTGTGCAATCAATAGCTGCACTTCCTCTGAATGGGATTCGGATAATTTCCCGCCTTCAATCTTGAGCAGTTCTCCTATATCATCTATCATGCTATGTATCATGGTTAGGATTTCTTCCTGGTCTATCAGACCTGCATAATATGCATAAAAAAAAGTTGTCCCACTGCGCCTGATTTTTTTCTTGAAGGCTGAATGAGCATTGGATACTTCCTGCCTGGAATACGGACTTTCTGCAAACGGCACAATATCCGGCAGGTTTTCACCTATCCAGGTCATTTCCGAATGGTTGGATACATTTTTGAAATCTGCACAGAGACGAGCAATCATCCATTCACGCGCGGTCAGATGAGTTGTAGATTTAAGGTACCTGTTGACTTCAGAGTATGTCTTGTTTTCCATTTTCTTGAATTTTTCATACCTATTCATGCTGATACCTTCTGTGTATTGCAACCACTATAATACTCATTGCTGTAATGTTTTAATAGTTTTTCCATAAGAAAATGGAACAAGGTAAAAATATCCCCCTCTGCACACAGGTATCCATGCATGAAATCAAAAAATTAGAGAAAACGTCTACAGGGAAGGCCTGTATCCCGTGAATTCAGGGAAATATTTCATCCAGTTTATTCCTTCCCGCAATGACATCATCCAGAGAAAAGACTTCAAGATTGAATATTCCATCAAATCCCGACAATTCTTCAAGTACGGTATAATCAATACAACCCGCACCCGGGCCAAGGTGTGCATCTCCGAAATAATCACCCGTGCACTTTCCGTGATTATCATGAACGTGTACATGGACAACATGTTCTGCAAAGAGTCGTGCAAAATGCCTGAGCAGACCATAATCTCCCCTACAGGTCAGGTTGGCATGACCAACATCAAAAGTGATACCAAGAGAGGGGGAATCAACTTCAAGCACTGCCCTTACAACTTCCTCTGCACCACAGCAGAGATTATCAGGAGCTGTATTTTCCTTATTTTCAAGTCCCAGTACCACACCTCTGTCGGAAGCAAAGGCTGCCAGTTCTTTCAGGTTTGCAATCATTTTGTTGAAAGATTTTTCATAATCTGGCCCCTGGATACCGGGATGGATGACAACAGCATGGGAACCAATCTCTGCAGCAAGATCAATGGACTCTTCCATGAGTCTGAAATCCTGTTTATCCATGGCTGCCGTATCAACCACAAGATCAGAAGGATAGGTTGGTACATCGGCAAAATAAGGAGCATGGATCGATGTCTCCAGATCACAGGTGGACAAATCATCAAGTATTGAAGAGAGCCGCTCCCTGTCCAGTGTATTCCCATTATATACACCAAGCTTGGGAATATAGAGTTCAACAGAATCAACATACTCATCGAGTTCGGGCAGCGGGGCTGCAAAGGAAGATGCACCAATCATATAGAATACTGTTCTGCAAGTGATAAATAGTCTTTTTGGTAAGGCAAAGAGGTACTGTTCAGTTAAAGCATCATTCCCATTGATACGGCGTATATGAATTTAGATTTTGATGATTTCTGATGTAATTATGGTAAGTGATAAACATATTGATCCAATTGTTGATATGCTGAACAAATCCCTCTTTATGTGGGAAATATAATCGATTTCAGGAGACAAATCCGAAAGGTTTATGAATTATATTAAATAATCCAAACCCACCTTAGATGAGTCTATGTTATAATTCATAACATACAGAACAAACCCCAAAAAGTTGTTCTACAACAATACATGGATTTATTATAATTAATTAAAAGGAGGATAAAATATATGGAACCACTCATAGGAATGGGTGTGTTGGCACTAATGGGTGCAGCGGCAACTATCGCCGGTGCATCGGAAGATCTGGAATCCGATGTCGGTTCACAGAGTAACCCGAACTCCCAGGTACAGCTGGCACCCCAGATGATGTATCCACACAGGATTTTCAACAAAGCCATTTCAGGTGAACCCCCCTCCAATGCCTTACTGGCAGCGGTCGGAGGTGCATCCGCATCGGTGCTTATGAGCGCCTACAGTATGTCAGTGGTCTTTGCCATCGCAGTTGGAGCTCTCATTGCAGCCGGTATACACGGCACTTACGCAACAACTGCATATTTGGGAAGGAGCGCAAGTCAGAAAAGATTCAGACAACCCATATATCTTGACATGGTCCGTTCACACGTACCTGTTATGATGGGATTTGCCTACATTACCACATTTTGTATCCTTGTTGTGTCATATCTCATGACATCTGTCCTGGCACATCCTTTCCCGCTTACCCTGCTTGCATTCATATGGGGTATCACAGTGGGAGCAATCGGATCTTCTACAGGGGATGTACACTATGGTGCAGAGCGTGAATTCCAGAATGTGGAATTCGGATCCGGGCTTAATGCCGCAAACTCCGGTAATATCGTGAGAAAAGCAGAGTGCGGACTGAGAAACGGTATCGATAATTCCTGGTTCTGCGCCAAATTCGGTGGACCTGTAACAGGACTGGCTTTTGGTATGACCGTATTCCTCAGTGGCTGGATTACTACAATATTTGACCCTTCAATGGGTGCCAATATTGGCTGGCTGGCAATTATCGCCGGACTGGCAATCATACTTATTTTGATCTTAGGAAACCGCAGACTGGAAGTTTTCGCACGTAACCAGTACGGTCCGTACAAAGAAGATGAAGAGGTGACTGCATGATAGATATTGCAGGAGTACTGGCAGCCAATTTCCTATACGTGATCCTCATCACACTTGGAGGAGTGCTCGTATCCGGAAGTGTCCACTTCGTACCTGTGGGTGGTGCCCCCGCGGCAATGGCCCAGGCTACCGGAATTGGAACAGGTACAGTACAGCTGGCTGCAGGTGCGGGTCTTACAGGACTTGTAACAGCAGGCGCAATGCTTAACCTGACAGACAGTATCGCCCTGATCCTTGCAGCCGGTATGGTCGGTGCAATGATTATGATCGGCGTAACTATGATAATCGGGAACCTTGTATACATTTACGGTGTCGGTGTCCCCCCGGCTTCAGCAAAGGTAGACTATGACCCAATCACAAAGGACAGGCAGGATATCTATGTATCACAGGGTACCGAAGGACACGGTCTTCCAACTGTATCATTTGTAAGTGGTATTATTGGAGGAGGTCTGGGTGGTATCGGCGGTGCGCTTGTCTATTATTCCCTGATGAGTATTGCAAACGGTATGGCCTCTGCAGACTTTATAGGCCTTGCAGCTATCTTTGCAGTGGGAATTTTCTTCGTCAACGCTGTGATTCCATCTTACAACATAGGCGGTACAATCGAAGGATTCCATGACCCTAAGTTTAAGAAGTGGCCAAAAGCAGTAGTAACATCTTTAATTGTCACATTTATGTGTGCAATTGTAAGTGTAATTACAATAGGAGGTCTGTAAAATGTCTGCAGGAGGAAGTGGCGGAGGTGCCTCAGAGGCAATTCCCCAGAATAAACTTATCGCTTTCGGAGCAGCAGGCGGACTTATTGCAATTTATTTGAGCTATTTCATGGTACAGTTTGCAGGACCTGCCTTCTCATTCATAGGCGCCCTCGGTGCAATTTGTGCCATCGTATGGGGCTCAGCTGCAGTACGCAGAGTTGCCAGTTATGGACTTGGTACAGGTGTACCTTCCATCGGTATGCTCGCTCTGGGTATGGGAGTGGTGGCAACAATGTTTGGCCTAGCAATCGGAGGTATTGCCGGACCCATAGTTGCATTTGTAACCGCAATGGTTATCGGCCTGGTAATCGGTGCCCTTGCCAACAGAATAATCGGAATGGGCATTCCAATCATGGAACAATCCATGACAGAAATCGCAGGTGCCGGTACGCTGGCCATTGTAGGCCTCAGTACCGCCATGACAGGCACTTTCATGTTTGATGTGGTTCTGACAGAGGTAATCGCTACAGGTTACATCGCATTGATTTTCATCGCTGGAGGTATGGCAATTCTTCATCCGTTCAATGCAAACCTCGGGCCCGATGAAAAACAGGACAGGACCCTTTCCACTGCATTCGAGAAAGGTGCTATTGCAATGATAATGGCCGGTATCGTCTCTGCAGTTTCAGCCGGTGCATCCGCTGCCCCCACAATCGTCATCGGACTGGCCATATGGTATGTTTCGTTCAGCCAGTACAGGAACTATGTTGTCAGGGATGCATATGATGTGGTTGGAACAGGTCTCCTGCCAAAGGAAGAGGAGGAATCGGAATGAGCATGGTACATGTTGCACCTGAAGTACATTTAGTACTGGATCCAATGTCATCCCTGCTTGCAGCAGAACGGGATGATGTGATTCAATATTCCATGGATCCAATAGTTGAAAGAATAGATGATCTTGACAAGATTGCAGATGACCTTGTGAATTCCCTCGCCCCGGACAGGCCACTTCTAAGTTCCTTCCCGGGAAGAGAAAATACCTCATACAGTGCCGGTATCTACAGCAACCTGTTCTATGGCGTCATTGTAGGACTGGTATTCTCAGGAATTCTGGCAATTGTAATCTACATGCTTAGCATGACCGGAGGATTGTAAAATGGCAGAAAAGAGAGAACCAGCACCCGGATGGCCAATCCTCAAGGGAGAATACGAGGTAGGAGATCCGGAAAACTGTGTTGCAGTAATTACCCTGGGTTCACACCTGGAGGGAGGACCCATGCTGGATGCAGGAGCTTCTATTGTTGGCCCCTGTAAAACAGAGAATCTGGGTCTGGAAAAAGTTGTATCCCATATTATTGCAAACCCCAATATCAGGTATCTGGTCGTAACCGGGTCTGAAGTAAAGGGACACATAACCGGTGATGCATTCATAATGCTGCACAAAAACGGTGTCAGTGATAACAGGATCGTGAATGCCAGTGGTGCTATTCCATATGTGGAGAACCTGACCGAAGAAGCTATACAGAGGTATCAGGAACAGGTCGAATGTATCGATCTTATTGGTACTGAAGACATGGGAACTATCACCGGTAAGATAAAGGAACTTGCAGCCAAAGATCCTGGTGCTTTTGATGCAGATCCCCTTGTGGTAGAAGTCGGCGGTGAAGAAGAAGAGGAAGAAGAAGTCGGTGGCCTAAAACCAATGGCATCAGAGTTCTCTGTAATTCGTGGCAGGATACTTGATATCGAAAGGGAAATGGCCAGGATCGGAGAGTTCAATAAATTCCATGCCGGTGTTCACGCAGGCAAGATTGAAGGAATAATGATCGGACTTACCATTACATTGTCCCTGCTTGGCCTGATATTATTCGGGAGGTGAATGATATGGCGGAAGAAGAATATGGAAAAGGCGTGCCAATGGTCATTGAACCAAAAATGGGCGCTATTGATCGAGTGGTCGAAGATATCCGTTACAGGGCCCAGCTGATTTCCAGGAACCAAAAACTTGATTCCGGTGTATCAGCCGCAGGAATAGTCGGTTTCACAATCGGATTTCTTTTTGCACTGATAATGGTAATCATACTACCACTATTGGTATGGCAGGTGATTTAAGATGGCTGACGAACAAGCGAATAACAATATTCCAGCCGTAGTGGTGGACTCGGAGGATTTTGATGAAATACTCAAGAAACTCAATGATATAGACGAGAAAATCGAGTTTGCCAACAGTGAAATCACACAGAAGATAGGCAAGAAAGTAGGAAGGGATATAGGAATACTCTATGGAGCAGTTGCAGGCATATTGATGTTCTTGCTCTATATCTCGATATCACCGATACTTTTCTAAAATAGAGGTAATAACATGTTCAAATTTGATAAGAAGCAGGAAGTATTCGAGGTCGGAAATGTCAAGTTCGGCGGACAACCCGGCCAATACCCAACCATCCTGGTCGGGTCAATGTTCTACAATAGGCACAACATTGTCACTGACGAAGATACAGGAGAATTCGACAGACCAGCAGCAGAAAAACTCTGGGACAACATGCTCGAGATGGCAGAAACTACAGGAAACCCCTGTGCCAACCAGATAGTGGGTGAAACCCCGGAAGCCATCAAAAAGTACATAGACTGGTTTGTTGAGTACGATGAAAAGACTCCGTTCCTGATAGATTCTTCAGCAGGGGACGTCCGTGCTGCAGCAGCTGATTATGTTACAGAGATAGGTGTTGCTGACAGGGCAATCTACAACTCCATCAACGCAAGTATCCACGAAGAAGAGATAGAAGCGGTCAAGAGAAGTGACATTGAAGCATCCATTGTACTTGCATTCAATGCAGTTGACCCCACCCTTAAGGGTAAGATCGAAGTACTCGAAAAGGGTGCATCCGGTCAGACACAGGGTATGCTTGATATCGCCAAAGACTGTGGAATCACAAAACCTCTTGTCGATGTTGCAGCAACTCCCCTTGGTGCCGGTGCCGGTTCATCCATCCGTGCAGTAATTGCTGTAAAGGGCCACTTTGGCCTGCCTGTAGGTGGAGGTTACCACAACATGGCATCCGCATGGGACTGGATGAAGACATACAAGAAACAGTTCGAGACCAAGGAGCAGCGTAAGGCAATCTACATGCCTACAGACATCGGTACAAACCTCGTGCCACAGATCCTCGGGTCCAACTTCCAGCTCTTCGGTCCAATCGAGAACACAAACACCGTGTTCCCGGCAACCGCAATGACCGATATCATCCTTGCAGAAAATGCCAAGGAACTGGGTCTTGAGATCGAAGACGAAAACCACCCAATCAACAAACTGGTCTGATATTTCAGATCGGTTTTACTTTTTCTTTTCTTTTTTAGCACATAAATCTTCTATTACACAAGCCACACAATCCGGATACAGAGGTTTGCACACCGTTTTGCCAAACTGGACAAACAATTCGTTAACTTCTCTCCAGTAAGACAGAGGAATCTGTTTTTGTAACTCAATTTCAGTCTGTTCTGGGGTTGTGGTTTCCACAAGACCGAGCCTGTTTGAGATCCTGTGTACATGAGTATCCACTGCGATTGCTTTTTCCAAAAAAGCATAGGACAGAACACAGTTTGCAGTCTTTCTTCCAACCCCTGGTAATTTGAGTAACTCATCCATGGTAGCAGGGACCTGTGAATCATATTCATCTATAAGTATCTGAGAAATCTCTTTTATCCTGCCGGCTTTCACCCTGTAAAAACCCACATCCCTGATAAGGGTTTCAATACTTTCTATATCTGCTTCCACCATCTGGACTGGAGTGGAATAGTGCTCAAAAAGTCTCCTGGAAGCAATTTCTGTAACTTCATCCCTGGTGCGCTGGGAAAGAACAGTTGATATCAATATGTAGAAAGGATCCCTTTCAGTGGAAAAGTATTCATGGGGATAGAGGGGTTTCAATCTGTCGAATATTTCTTCTGTGTCCATGGATAACCCAATGTTATGCAAAATAATAAGGTTTACCTGATGGAGAATCAGAACCAACAGATACAGGAACACGAACAAGATCACGATTTCCAACTACAAGGAAACAACCGAGGATGTTGTGATAGTGGAACGCCTCTATGGAGACTGGGAAATCACTGAATCATCCCATCCCTACACAAAGCAGGATGCAAACACCATCGAGTTCAAGGTGGAAGTACCTGCCAAGGGAGATGTGGAAGTTACCTATACATCCCTCTACAATTACTGAGCCCAGGGCGCTCAGTCTTTTTTATTTACCAAGTAAATTACAGAAATCCGAACAATCCATTTCATTGAGATCTATACCGACAGCCTCTGCAGAATAGCCCAGTGAGAGGGCCAGTAACTGGGAGTAGTGAATTACGGGGATGCCAAATTCCCTGCCTTTGCCTGCAAGGGATACCTGGCCCGCATCAAACTGCATGTGACAGAAAGGACATGCTTCCACGATGCAATCTACACCTGCCTCTTCAATCTTGCCCAGTTTGTGTTCGGTGATTGCAAGGGCCGTTTCACCCAGGGCTGACCTGACACCGCCACCGGCACCGCAACATTCCATCTTATCGGGATAATCCACACTTGTGCAGCCCAGTGCTTCCACCAGTTCATCAAAAACAGAAGGGCGCTCAACACTGTCAGTAGCCCTGCTTGATGAAGGTTTGAGCATATGACAACCGTAATGAACGGCCACTTTCAGATCCAGGGGCCTGACAATTTTTTCTTTTATTTTTTGCACACCGATTTCAGAATACAGGAATTCGATGATATGGCGTACATCAATGGTACCGTCAAAATGGCGACCTATTTGTGACAGATGGCTGTTGGTCTGCTCTTTCAGGAGAGAGTTGTTTTTCAGTTTGAGATTGGCATCCGCCAGGGACCCATAACAACCGTTACAGATTGTCAGGACATCCCTCTCATCCGTCTCCGACAATGTGATGTTCCTGGAAGCCAGGGCCAGCCAGGTGGGCTCATCGAACGAGCGGAATACACCGGGTGCCGGACAACAGGATGCGCCTTCCAGCTCTTTCCAGTCGATACCCAGATATTCAAGGCAAATCCCTGTGGCTTTTTCGATTCCAGGATAGCGGTTGGGCACAAGACAGCCCAGGAACAGGGATATTTTCATTGCTCCTCACCTCCTGTAATTTCCCCGAAATCACAACTTGCAAGCAGGCGCTTTACGTCTTTCAGGGCATCGGGATGGCTATGGACCGTGGAAGGCAGGGAGTTCAGGCCCAATTGCATGCGTTTTTCTCTGTGAGTGTCATCAATAGGTACAGCATGGCCATGTTCCTGAAGCAGATTGGCCACATGCTTGTGTCGCTCCAGAATCAGTCCTTCATGAGCAGCAATACTTCGCACAGCGAGTATGGCATCCACAATTGCAATACCCCTGGGACACCTCTCCTGACAGTTGTAGCACGTCGTACACATCCAGAGGGTCTCATCGGAAATGGCTGTATGGTCTTTCCCGATTTTGCGCACAAGCCGCCTGACATTCAGACTGGCCTGCCTGCCGGAGGGGCAACTACCACTGCATACGCCACACTGCATACATTTCAGGACATTGAAATCCTCTATAACCTCCTCAATTGAGGGCGTACCTGCCATGATTATATTCACCTACCTGCAAGTAGATTTTCATTTGTTATAAAGATGAGGCATTTCGTTGTGGAAGTTTGTGGGACCGGATTATTTCTGAGGTGCAGCATGGCAGGATTTTTTTCTTTGAGTGCCTGGATGTATCGGGGTGATGTGCTATCTATCATCTCAGGGTTGAGTACCTGTCCGACTTTTCCAATCCGGTCATATTTTTTGACCCTTGAACCCTTTTCCGGAATGGTCATGCCCATTTCCCCGTATTTGTAATATTTCCCGGAATTTCCCCGTACTATTAGATGGTAGGTTTCATTCCAGTACTCTATCATTGAGGAAGAGGTCATTATTTCAATTTCTACAACTTCCCCTTCCTCTATGGCAAAAACCGGGGTTCCTTTTTCTGCATAAAGGTCAATGCCACAGTGGTGGCGGTCTTTTCTGTCTTCCCAGAAACAACCCGATTCACCATCAGCAGGTATATGTACCGGTACTTGAAGGGCGCAGTTTTTTTCATTCCCTGTTTCCATAACCTCCTCCTCCTGGAGTTTTAATTATGAATACATCTCCTTCTTCCACTTCCATTTCATCAGCTGCTGAAAGTTCAATAGTTTGCCCACTTTTCTTTTTTAAGATGTTTTCGCCGGTGCTTGCAGTTTCTCCGCCTGCCATTCCCTTTGGCGGGTATTTCCTGTGGCTTGAAAGAATTGCTGCCTTCATTTTTTTGAGAAAACGTATCCTTCTGATCACGCCATTGCCTCCCTGAAATTTTCCCGCTCCTCCACTACCCCTTCGAATACTGAATTCTTCTATTCTGACAGGAAAACGTAATTCCATTATTTCGGGGTCTGTAATCAGAGAATTAGTCATGTGTGTCTGAACCGCATCTTCTCCATCAAAACCATTGCCTGCTCCTGCCCCTCCGCAGATGGTCTCATAATACTGGAATCTGTCATTGCCGAACGTGAAATTATTCATTGTTCCCTGGGACGGTGCAAGTATACCGAGGGCTCCGTAAAGGCAATCCACGATGTATTGGGAAGTTTCGACATTGCCGGCCACAACAGCTGCAGGATATGAAGGATTAAGCATCGAATTATCGGGAATGATTATCGTAATAGGCCTGAGACAGCCCGAATTAAGCGGAATATCATCCTGCACAAGTGTCCGGAATACATAAAGTACCGCAGCTTTGCAGACTGCAGACGGTGCATTGAAATTGCTTTTTGTTTGAGGTGAAGTGTTTGTAAAATCGATGGTTGCTTTTGTGTTATCCCTGTCAATTCTTAACCTTACTGCAATTTTACTGTCATCATCCAGTGTGTACTCGAAATCTCCATCTTCTAAAATATCAATCACTTTTTCCACTGCCCTTTCGGCATTATCCTGTACATGTTGCATGTATGCAGTAATGGTTTTCAGGGAATAGGTATCAACAAGTTTGCGGAGTTCTTCTATTCCTTTCTGGTTGGCAGCAATCTGTGCTTTGAGATCTGCGATGTTCTGGTCGGGGTTTCGAGGGGGATATGTTGCCTGATTGAAAAGTTCCACAAATTCTTCTTCCCGAAATTTTCCTTGCTCTGTAAGTTTGAATTCTTCAATAAGAACTCCTTCTTCCTCGATCCTCTTGCTTAATGGTGGCATGGAACCTGGAGTAATCCCGCCGATATCCGCATGGTGGCCTCTGGATGCTACATAAAATTGTGGTTTTCCGTTGCTAATAAGCGGGGAAACTGCGGTTATATCGGGCAGATGGGTCCCTCCATGATAGGGGGAATTGAGAATGTAGGTATCACCTTCGCTGAAATCATTCTCATGATTGCGGATTACCTCTTTTACTGCGTCTTCCATGGAGCCCAGGTGTACCGGGATGTGGGGCGCATTTGCAACAAGGTTACCGCTGCCATCAAAGATTGCACAGGAAAAATCCAGTCTCTCCTTAATATTTACCGAATGGGCTGCATTGCGCAACCTGTATCCCATCTGCTCGGCTACTGACATGAAACGGTTATTGAATATCTCAAGCATGACAGGATTGACTTCAGTACCAATATCCGGTCTGGACTTTGTCATCTTTTTTTCCAGTAGCAAATGATTGTGTTCTGTTACGCAAGCCTGCCATTTACGTTCCAGTACAATGGTAGTTGTATCTTCCATGATCAGGGCAGGACCGGTGATCCGATTGCCGGGTTTGAGAACATCCCTTGTGAACAAAGGTATCCGGTGCCATCTCCCTTCCATGTAAACTTCCTTTGAAGATGCAGGTTTCGGGTTTTTATCTGTTAATAAATGGGTGGTTTCTGCAGGTATCTGGTTCTTCCCAATAATTTCCACATAAACAGAATCTACTACCAGTTTTCTATTTTCGCTTACAAAACCAAAACGTTCTATGTGCAGGTTGTGAAACATTTTTGTCATTTCGTCTATAGGGCCATATGGCACATCAAAAGTTGTTTCAGTACCTTCATATTTCAGGCGGACCCTTTCCACGGTTTCGATGTCAATATTCCTGTCACCTGTGGCAAGCATGCGTTCCATTCCTTTTTCAGAAAGGTTCTTTGTAACACCTGTCAGTTCCTTTTCAATCCCTTCTTCAAGATACTTTTCCAGAGCCTTCTCCTCGATTACCCGTCTGTCTGCAAGTCCCATTCCGTAGGCTGACAGTACTCCTGCAAAGGGATGAATCAGTATTTTTTCAATTCCCAGAGAATCAGCTACAAGACCCGCATGTTGGGCTCCTGCACCTCCGAAACAACAGAGAATGTAATCTTCAAGATTATACCCTCTTTTCACCGAAATATGTTTGATGGCATTAGCCATATTTTCCACTGCCACCTTCAGGAAACCTTCGGCAACTTCTTCCGGATTCATGCTTTTGCCGGTTTGCAACTTTATTTCTTCTGCAAGTTCACAAAATTTTTCCACAACAATTTCCCTGTCAAGGGATAAATCCGCATTTTCACCGAAAATGCGGGGAAAATTCTGTGGGCTGATCTTGCCCAGCATTACGTTACAGTCAGTAACGGTAAGTGGCCCTCCTTTCCTGTAACAGGCGGGTCCGGGGTCGGCTCCCGCAGAATCAGGTCCTGCCTGGAACCTGCCATCTTCAAAATGCAGGATTGATCCACCGCCTGCAGCAACAGTATGTATGTTCAGCATTGGAGTGTGCAGATGTGTTCCTGAGATAGTTGATTCAAGGGTTCGTTCCATTTCTCCCCTGTAATGGGCTACATCGGTGGATGTACCTCCCATATCAAAACTGATTACCCGATCAAACCCTGCCATCCTGCAGACTTCTGCTGATCCTACGATACCGCCGGCAGGTCCAGAAAGAATACTGTCTTTGCCCCTGAAACTGTTTCCGTCGACAAGTCCGCCGCTGGATTGCATGAAAAAAAGATCAGTCGAGTTTTTCTGATCATTGAGTTTGTTGCGTACCAGGTTTACATAATGTTCCAGCACCGGGGACAGGTATGCATCCACAACTGTTGTTTCTGCCCGGGCAACCAGCTTGCTTAACGGGCTTGTGCGATGGGATAGGGATATATTGGTATATCCTGCATTATGTGCAATCTTTTCGATTTGCTCTTCGTGAGCAGGATAGCGAAATGAATGCATAAGGGCAACTGCGACAGAGCGGTAACCTTTATGGTAATATTCCATAAGTTTTTCTTTGATGTCCTCACAGTTCAGAGGAGTTACTATTGTTCCGTCAGAGCTGTATCTTTGCCTGACTTCAATAACTTCCTCATAGAGGACTTCGGGTTTTTTTATATCAAGTGCAAATATAGAGGGGCGGTTCTGGTATCCTATTTTCAGGATATCCCTGAACCTTTCCGTTATTACAAGTACTGTAGGCTCTCCCCTGCGCTCAAGCAGTGCATTTGTTCCTACAGTGGTTCCCATACGGATAGATGCAATTTTTTCTGCAGGAAGGGTTTCATCTTTTCCGAGATTCAGGATTTGTCGAATTCCTTCTATAGCAGCATCTTCGTATTGTTCGGGATTGTCGGACAGGAGTTTGTGTGTCAGGAGTTTCCCGTCCGGTTTCAGGGCCACGATATCGGTGAATGTGCCACCTCTGTCGATCCAGAAGTCCCAGGAGTTTGAATTATTTTGCATGTTTTCACAGCGATTATCCTGCAAAATTATTTATATCTGGCTTATAATATTATATCAATGCCATTTTAGGAATTTGATTTACAATTATTTCATTACATAAATTCCATTCAGGCTCTTGATTTTATTATGGTCCCCCTGACAATAGCGGGAAACCTGTTTATATGGTTGTTAATCGCTGCATTTCTATATATATTTAAAGGTAAATCCTATGCAGTCTATTACTTGTCACTTTTGTTCATAATATGGCTGCTTGTTTATTGGATTAAATCATTATTCATGGTCCCCAGGCCAGAAACCGGACGTATCCTTGTGGATGCAGCCGGTTATTCTTTTCCCAGCAGTCACACAGCACTGGCTTTTGGAACTGCCAGTTTTTTGCATCCAGTTTCAGGCAAATCAAGTTATTTATTCTGGATATTTGCCATAATGATGGGTATCAGCCGGATAGTGGTGGGTGTACATTATCCTTCGGATGTTATAGCAGGTGCAATAGCAGGTATTATTCTGGGTTATGCAGGTTTGCTTTTGTATCCTGCATTTGTAAGAAAAGTAAAAAGGTTTAGAATTGATTAAGCCGGGTTTGCCTGCACTGGCATTTTTCCCCGGGAATTTCCAGTGGATATACTTCTGTCAGACATCCCATACATAGATCTTCTTTGTCAAGACCTATGGCTCTGACCAGTCCGTCGATACTTAGATAGCCCAGGGAATCTGCGTTTATGGTATTACAAATATTTTCTACTTTGTTGTTGGCCGCAATTAATTCCTCACGGGTAGCCATATCAATACCCATATAACAGGGGGCAATTATAGCTGGGCTCCCAATTCTGGCGTGTACTTCTCTGGCACCGGAGTCTTTTATCATATTGATGATTCTTCGGGAAGTAGTTCCCCTTACAACACTGTCATCGATGAGTATTACCCTTTTGTCCTCTATGTTTTCTGCAATAGTGTTCATCTTGAGCCTGACGGCTGTTTCCCTCATTTCCTGGCCCGGAAGAATGAAGGTCCTGCCAATATAACGATTTTTCATCAAGCCTTCCTGATACTGGATGCCTGATTCCCTGGTATACCCGACAGCAGAAGTTATGCCCGAGTCAGGCACAGGGGAAATAATGTCTGCTTCTACAGGATGTTCTTTTGCAAGTTCCCTGCCAATACGTTCCCTTACTTTGTAGACGAGCTGCCCATCAATTACAGAATCAGGTCTTGCAAAATAAATATATTCAAAAACACAATGTGCCGCATGTGTGGTATTGTATACCTGATGGCTTTCCACTTGACCATCTTTTAATACAATGACTTCGCCGGGTTTTACATCCCGGATAAGTTTGCCGTTTAATGTATCAATGGCCACACTTTCGGATGCAACTACCAGCCCAAGGTCAGTTTTTCCTATGCAGAGAGGTTTGATTCCAAGGGGGTCCCTGGCGGCTACCAGGAGGTTATCGATCATTATGGCCAGGGAATATGACCCCTTAAGCCTTTTCATTACATTCTTGATAGATTCTACAGGTCCATGCTTTAGCAGTTCCTTGACAAGAAGGTGGGCAACAACTTCGGTGTCAGAATCGGTAATGAAAATCCTGCCTTCTGATTCCAGTTCGTCCCGCAGGTCGCTGCCGTTTATCAGGTTGCCATTATGAGCAATAGCTACAGTACCACTTTTGTAATTCACAATTAGGGGCTGGCAATTTTCTATGCGTGACTGGCCCGTTGTGGAATAGCGGACATGACCGATTCCCACATGGCCTACAAGTTTAACAATGTCTTCCATTGTATAAACTTCCGGGACAAGACCCATCCCTTTCAGCGAATGGGTTGAACCACCATTGTAAACAGTAATGCCGGTGGATTCCTGGCCCCTGTGCTGTAGTGCATAGAGAGAATAGTAAATCTGAAGTGCGGCGGTTTTTGATTGGGATTTTGTATCATCCAGTAAAATCCCTACAACACCGCATTCTTCCTTCATTTGCACCTCAGCAAAAGAATAAGAGTAATCAGTATTTGCACTTGCGCTGCCACTTGTAACTTCTCATACGTGAAGTCTTACCAAATCCGCATGATGTGCACTGTTTGGTATGGATGTTAAGAGATACGCTACCACAACGTCTGCATTTAGCATGTGTACGTTTCTGTCTTTTTCCTCTTGAGGGAGTACCTTTTGACATTATTTATCACCTTGTAATATGGATAGTAGTAATCAGTATTTTGAAGGGTACCATTGATTGCCCTGATTATTCTTATAGGTTACGGAGATACATATACAACATTATCGCCACGGACAACAACGCTGCCAATCTTGCGGACTATTTCTCCTTCCTTGATTTCTTCAGCTTCATCCAGTACCAGATTCATGTGAACGTCATATCCCTGAAGTGTTCCACGAAATTCTCTTGCACCTTTCAATCTTACGATTACGGCTGTGTTTAATGCGTTGTTCAGTATATCCAGAGGTCTGTTTCCCATATTGAATTGCCCCGTAGGTATAAATATTTAAATCTAAGTTACCCATACGAATTTAATTGGGTGTTTGCATGCAATAATGTAAATCTCTCATGGTGCAAATACTATATATAAAGGTATCGCAGATATTCTGCATCAGTCAAAGAAATTATCATCAGGTGGAATTATATGAGCAATACAAAGGTAGCCCTTACGATAGCAGGTTCGGATTCCGGCGGCGGTGCCGGTATAGAAGCAGACATTCGTACCTTTTCGGCACTGGGAATGCATCCCACATGCGCCGTTACATGCATCACCTCCCAGAACACAATGGGACTGCAGGATTCAACGGAGGTGCCTCTATCCCACATATCCTCTCAGATTTATGCGGTATGTACGGATATGGATGTAAAGTGGGCAAAAACAGGAATGCTTTCTTCTCCTGAAATTATCGATGCGGTTGCATCTGAGGTAAAGAAGCATCGTCTTAAACTGGTTGTGGATCCTGTAATGGCTGCCGAGGCCGGAGGCACCTTGCTTGCTGAATCTGCGCTTAATACCCTGAAAGAAACATTGTTGCCTCTGGCTTTTGTTGTAACTCCCAACATATATGAGGCAAAAGCCCTGTCAGGAGTTACGATAAACACCTGGGAAGACGGGCAGAAAGCAGCTCGCAGGATAGCAAAACACGGTGTGGATAATGTAATAATCACAGGAGGCCATTTTGATGCTTCGGATCTTGTCTACGAATCCCACAATGACACATTTACAACAATATCAAGTCGATTTGTTGAAGGGGGAACTCATGGTTCCGGGTGTACCTATTCGGCGGCTTTGCTTGTTTATCTCTCAAATGAATTGAGAGTGCCCGAGGCTGCAAGGTGTGCCAAAAGATTTGTAGAAAATGCCATTTCCAGAAGTACCGATGTTGGAATGGGTGTATCCCCGGTAGATCCGCTTGCTTTTCTGCGTAATTCAGCTGCAAAATACCATACTTTTGTGAATACTACCGAGGCCCTGGATCTCTTGCTTTCGGAAAAGGCTTTTTCAAAACTCATCCCCGAGGTAGGGTGCAATATTGCCATGGCAACTCCCGAGGCGGAAACAATATCCGACGTAGCCGGCGTACACGGTCGTATAACCCGTTCAAAAGGCAGGCCTGTGGCATCAGGGTGTGTTGGGTTTGGTGCCAGTAAACATGTTGGAAGAGTGGTACTTGCTGCTATACATTCCAATCCTGAAATCAGGGCATGCCTGAATGTTAAGTACAGTAAGGAGATACTTGCTGCCTGCAGCCAGATGGGCTTTGGCATTGCTTCCTTTGAACGCAAGGACGAGCCTTCCGATGTGAGTACAATGGATTGGGGCACGGCTTATGCAATAGAAAAATATGGTAAGGTTCCTGAAATCATATATGATGAAGGCGATGTCGGAAAAGAACCCATGATAAGACTGCTTGGCAAGAATGCTACAGATGTGGTGGAGATGGCCCTGCGAATAGTCGAACGAATTAACTGATCGGTTTTGGGTATAGGTATAAGTAAGTACAGATTTATACCTAATATTTGTTATTTCCAGTATTAATGGAGGAATATTGTATCGCAGTAGGGGCCGATGATTTTTATTTGACGATAATCATAGTTATATTGACATTGCTGGTGATCCTGCTGCTCCAGTATCTTTTCAAAAAATCTTTGGTTTTCAAAGGTGACCCTTTCATAAGGAATCTTTTCTTTACCCTTATAACATTCCTGGGTATGATGCTGGTTATATTTTCCCTGCCGATATCCAGTGATTCAAAACAGATCATTGTAAGTGCGATAGGTATTATTGTTGGTGCTACGGTAGCTCTTTCTTCTACCACTTTTGTTTCAAATGGAATGTCCGGTATAATGGTTCGGCTCATCAAGCCATTCAATGTGGGTGATTATATAAGAAGCGGTGAAATCTTTGGCAGAGTGACGGACAAAACCATACTCTACACACGAATTCAGTCAGAAGATCGTGACCTGATCACCGTGCCAAACCTGAAAATAATGTCCAACCCCCTGACTACCATACGCTCGTCGGGAACTATAATCTCTACTAACGTTTCACTGGGTTATGATATATGCCGGCAGGATATTGAAACAGCCCTTCTCAAGGCGGCTGATGAGGCAGGCCTGGAAGATCCTTTCGTACATGTTCTTGAGCTGGGGGATTTCTCCGTCACCTACAAGGTGGGAGGTCTGCTGAAAGAGACTAAAGCCTTGCTAACTGATCGTTCTAATTTTAAGAAGGAAGTGCTGGACTCCCTTCATAGAATGGATATTGAAATTGTATCTCCTACATTCATGAACCAGAGAGTCATGAATAATGGCAAACGATTCATTCCTCCTCTACCGGAAAAAAAGGAGAATGAGGAGGAATTCCGTCCAGATAGGGACTATATTCCTGAAGTATCCACCGAAGAAATTATTTTTGATAAGGCTATAGAAGCTGAAATGCTGGAAAAGGCCAGAAAAACGCTGGAATATTTTGATAATAAAAAGGCAAAAGTGGAAAAACAAATTTCCTGCCTTCCCGAAGAATCTGCCGAAATCCAGCAGAATAATTGGTCTTCTATAAAGGATCGCTTGGGCAACATAGAGCAGATTGTTGAGGCACTGGAAAAAGCCCCGGAACCGGGAGAAATGGAATCATCGCCCGAAGGCCTGCTTCACTCCAAGGTGCTTGAACACCTCAGTTCCATCATGGACAGCATTCTTGAGGATTATAACCAAATGGTGAAAATAATGGAATCCGAGTCCTGTGAGATTGAGGACAAAAAATCTTACGGTTTATCAGAAAGTAAAGAATCTGTCAGTGAAAATGATGTTAATTAAATAACTTATTTAGGATCACTTTTAAATACCAGATTGCTATAGTGACCGGATATGGACGTTGTATCATTCTTTATCTACTCCTTTGTTAGCATCTTCATTATAGTGAGTCCGATCGGAGTAGTCGTAACGTTCATCTCTCTAACAAGCAGCATGACGCAGGAAGAAAAAAACAGTATAGCAACCCGTGCCACCCTTCTTTCCTGTGCGATATGCATTTTCTTTGCCGTTACCGGTCACGGCATCCTCAATGTTTTCGGGATTAGTGTAGATTCCCTGAGGGTGGCTGGTGGAATATTGCTGTTCAAGGTAGCCTTTGATATGCTGCTCTCAAAAGTATCCGGGGAAAGTGTAACTGAAGAGGAAATTCATGAATCCCTCAGCCGTGATGATGTCTGGATATTTCCCATTGCCCTTCCATTGATGACGGGGCCTGCAACAATCACAACCGTAGTCGTGCTTTCAGGTACCTCCCCTTTAATTTCCTATAAACTAGTGGTATTGCTGGCAATTCTGCTGACATTTGGCATATGCTTTGTGACTCTATATTATTCCCGCCGTCTCTATAAATTAATAGGATACACCGGAGCACATGTTATCACCAGACTGCTCGGGCTTTTCCTTGCAGCTCTTGCGGTGGATTTTGTAACTCATGGTGTGTGGAATATATACAGTAACCTTGCAGGAATTACCTGACCGACATTACATCACAGCTGGCATTATGGA
The DNA here is from genome assembly GCF_004104135.1 of Methanohalophilus sp. WG1-DM. Classification (NCBI taxonomy): domain Archaea; kingdom Methanobacteriati; phylum Methanobacteriota; class Methanomicrobia; order Methanosarcinales; family Methanosarcinaceae; genus Methanohalophilus; species Methanohalophilus sp. WG1-DM. Next base: position 32,120 of record NZ_RRBA01000013.1, read on the forward strand.
TCACTCTTTCTGCTACACGTCCCAGCCGGAATGTCCCGTCAGAACCCATGCCCAATGTGCCCATTACAATCAGGTCTACGTTCTTATCGGAGGCAAAATCAAGGACCTCATTTGCAGGTTTGCCTTCGATATGTACTTTTTCGACATCTACGCCCTTATTTTTCCCGAGTTCTTCTACGTAGGAAAGAATATTTTCTGCTTTTTCCTCGAGATGTTTCTTGCGCTCTATTCTCCAGTTCTCGTCGGCAATCTTTGCAAATTCGCGCCACTGGGCCGGAGATATGTGTTCTGGAAGTGAGACCTGCATTGCTGTTTTCCAATCCCTGTGTATTGCTTCCCTGGTCATGCCTACAGGATTCATTTCCATTACATAAAGTGCATATACCTTTGAACCAAACGCATTTGCTAGTTCTATCCCCGATTGCACGGCTTTTCGGGCATTTTCAGAACCGTCGGTAGTTATCAATATAGTGTTATAGACCATTGGTATTCCCCCATAGAAACAAGGGGAGTACTCCAATAAATAGCTAATTCAGCGCAATATTACGGCCATTACATCGCTGACTTCAATAACATCCACTGTCCTGCCTGCAGACGTCACTTCTTTTATTATTTCCACACTTTCAGGTTCCAGACTTATTTTTTCTCCATCAACTTCAATATCAATGGATCCGGATTCCTTCATCTGTGCAACCCGGGATGCATCCATGCTTTTCAGGGTAGTGATGATACTGCCAGCCTGTTTGCGGAATTTTGGTCCGATAATGCCCATGTTGGGTTTCACATCCACAGGCACATGTTCAAATTCGGGTTTTCCTTCTATAACTTCCACCGCGGAATTTGTAGCTCCCTCAAGATCGGTAACATCATCCATTACAGAATATATCTCGATCTTCTTGAGAGGAGCATTCAGAGCCATCCCTGAATCGGATTTATACCTGCGGATACTGCTTGCGAGGTCTTTTATTATTTCACCCTGCTTCTCAGAAGTTTCATCGATCATTTCCCTGTGTGCAGAGGGCCATTTTGTTTGGTGGACGCTGCCTGTAGAAATATGGGAATAAACTTCCTCTGCAAAGAAAGGCGCAAAGGGTGCAAGCATGCGGGTCAGAGTTTCCAGAGTTGTGTGGAGGGTGTAACGAGCTGCTCTCTTTGAAGTTTCATCCTCTCCATATAGTCTGGCTTTAACAAGTTCGATATAGTTGTCTGCAAGGGTTTCCCAGGCAAATCCGCGTATGGATTTGCAGGCTTCGTCGAACTGATAGTTATCCATATTTTTGGTTACTGAAATTATCAGCCTGTTGAGTTTGCTGAGCAGCCAACGATCCACTGTGCCCAGGCTGGATGTGGCAACTTCAGGGATGTCGGGTAACACTTCTTCCAGATGGGACATTGAAAAGCGGAAGATACTCCACATTTTGTTAAAGTATCTGGACCCTGATACCACGTCTTTCCATCTAAACATTACATCAGAACCAGTAGAACCTCCGATTGCAGCCCACTGGCGGAACGCATCCGCACTGTACTGGTCAACGACCTCTTCCGGAGAAATGATGTTGCCCCGGGATTTGCTCATCTTGTGTCCGTCTTCTCCGAGTACCATTCCATTTATCATGATAGAATCCCATGGCTTGGAATCCTGAAGGGCTTTGGAGCGCAGTATGCTGTAAAATGCCCACGTGCGGATAATATCGTGACCCTGGGGTCGCAGCTGTGCAGGTGATCTCATTTCATGATCTGTAAGCCAGCCTGTAACATGCAGGGCTGTCAGGGATGAGTCCATCCAGGTATCCAGTACATCTTCTTCACCTTCAAAATCAGTCGAACCACATTCACAGGATATTGGAGGTTTTGTCTGTGTGGGATCAAGAGGCAACCAGTCCTCTTCTGCAATCAGGGATTTTCCACATTTTTTGCAGTACCACACAGGTATGGGGGTGGCAAAAATACGCTGTCTGGATATACACCAATCCCATTCCATGGTGTTTGTCCAGTTCTCCAGACGTATCTTCATGTAGTCGGGAATCCAGTTGATCTCATTTGCAGTCTCAAGGATTTTATCATTTTCAATTTTGACAAACCATTGCCTTTCAGAAAGGATTTCTATCGGTGTGTTGCAACGCCAGCACATTCCCACATTCTGATCAAGGCTGTCCTGATCGTACAGGTAACCCTGCTCTTTGAGATCCCTAATGATTGCATCCTTGCATTCTGAAGATTTCATTCCTTCATATTTGCCGGCAATACCTGTCATAAAGCCATTCCGGTCAATAGCCTTACGCAGAGGTAGGTTGTGCTCGATCCACCAGCGTACATCCTGTTTGTCACCGAAGGTGCATATCATTACCACACCTGTACCGAATTCCGGATCGACCTCTTTGTCAGCGATTACAGGCACTTCATGGTCAAATAAAGGTACTTTTACATTTTCACCAATGTTTTCTTTATACCTTTCATCATCGGGATTGATTGCCACAGCCACACAGGCAGCCAACAATTCAGGTCTTGTGGTGGCGATTTTGACTTTATCAAAGTTCAAATAGTTCAGTTTTGTGTCCCTTGCTTCATATTCGACTTCCGCAAAGGCAATAGCTGTTTCGCAGCGCGGACACCAGTTCACCGGATGGTCGGCCTGATAAATACGTCCCTGCTTTTGCATCTGGACAAAGGAGCGCTGTGTTTTCACGAAGTATTCGGGTTTCATCGTGATGAATTCATTACTCCAATCCACCGAGAAACCCAGCATGCGCATTGTCTGGCGCATTTTCTCTATATTTCCGATTGTAAGTTCTTCACAGAGCTTCCTGAATTCAGCTCTTGGGACCTGGTTTTTAGTAATGCCATGTATCTCTTCCACCTTCACCTCGGTGGGAAGGCCGTGACAGTCCCATCCCTGTGGGAACATAACATTGAATCCCTGCATGCGTTTGTATCTTGCAACAAAATCGATGTAACACCAGTTAAGGGAATTTCCAATATGGAAATTGCCTGTAGGATAGGGAGGCGGGGTATCTATTATATACTGGGGTTTATTCTCATCTTCCCAATCAAAATGGTACATTGACATGTCCCAGGCATTCTGCCATCTTTTTTCCACTTCTTGGGGGTTATATTCTTTAGGGATCGTCATCAGGACACTCCGATAATTATGATAAATAAGTTTGATATTCAGTACCGGATGGCATAATATGTGTATGTCCGGCAAATCTCGAACAACATCTTGTCTGATCTTATATTGAACTACTCCACGCTTATGCATGGAGATTCCCACGAGTTGTTATATCATTCATTGGATGTATTTGGAATACATCAAATGTCAATAACCCTGTTTGTCGTAGATTATGAGCAAAATGCTCATAGCCTGTCCAAATGGCATTCTGTGATAGGAAACGTATCATGATATTGATAGCACTATTTCTATCTCTATCAATAACGTTACCACAATCACATGTCATATCACGTCTATATAATGGCATATCATGTTGTTTTCCACAAACATAACATGTTTTTGACGTATAACTTTCATCAATTTTAACTACTTTTTTACCTATAAACTCTGCTTTATAGGTGAGAAATTCGATGAAACGTGATAAATAACCATTATTTTGTGTAGAGCGGTTCAATGATCTTGATTTTGATTTACCCATATTTTTAACGTTAAGTTTGCCTACAATAATTGTATTGGCTTTTGTGTTTTCTAACATTTTTTTGGTGGTTTTGTGTTGCCAATCTTTTATTTGATTGTTTTTCTTACTTACCATAGTACTAATAGTTTTGTTTAATCGATGCCATTTTTTACTGTATTTTTTGCAATGGTCACGTCTTGATTGAACTGCACTGATTTTAGAATCCCAATATAAATCATATCGTGGATTGTTTATTTCAAAAAATTTCCCTTTATCATTTATCGCAGTAATCGTTTTGGTAATCCCTAAATCAATGGCTTGAAATTTATGGTTTTGAACATAAGGTACATTGATTTCAGGTTCATAGGAAAGGGCAACAAAAAAATCTCCATTACCCTTTTTATCTTCATTGAATATTTCGATTTGTTTAATCTTCAAATTTGATATATCATGTTCAATATCAATTATCAAATCATCATTATTTATTTTATGTGAGAATTTAATTATATTTCCAACTACTTTGAAACCACTCTGATTATATGTTATTGTAAAAAAGTATTTACGACTTCTAAATTTAGGTGGTCTTGCTTTTTTGTCACCGTTTTTGTGAAGTCCAAAAAACGATTTATAATTGGCATCTAATTTACGCAAAACCATCTGACATGTTTTAGAATAAAGAACATTTATATCAGGATTTGCTTCTTTAATTTGTGGCAAATCGTTCTGCTGTTTTGTATATGAAATGGATTTTTTATCATTTTTCCATGAGTCTTTTCTTTCAGATAATGCAATATTATAAAGAGATGTACATGCATTGGATAACTCCCAAAGCATTTCTTTTTGTAATTCAGTTGGATGAATTTTGTATTTTTTTGTTAATTGCATTATTTCCCCTGATTATCAACATATCTTTTCAAAACATCCAGCGTAACCTGTCCTGTCGTAGCCAAGAAATATGATCTTGACCAGAATGCATCTTTCCCAACTTCTCTTTTACTTCTGGAAAATTCCATCTAATCTCTCTTGATGAAATTGTTTTGATTGAATTGATATATTTAGGTATATCCAATGTTTGTTTTGCTTTGAATATCATATGAAAATGGTCTTTATCACATTCGATATTTAGGACTTCCACTTCAAAGTTTGCACTTATATTGTATATAGTTTTTTCAAACAATCAACTACGAGAGGATTCACCAAAGCATCTCTTCTATATTTTACACATTGTACAAAATGATATTGCAGTGAATATACAGAATGGCTACCTGTATCCAGTTTGTTGTTCATAGTTACATATATAAGCTTATAACTACAAATAACTTATACAATTATATTATTATAGCACGGCTTTCATCCCCTACCTAACGGAAGGGGCCTTCACGCCTGTTGGGTTAAAGGTTTGCTTATGTGTAATAGTGGCTTCTATAGAATAGCATGGCCACAAAGTATGATTTGGTGAACTCAATTTAAGTTATACAATGACTGAAACAAAGGTACCTGCTATGATTATTGCCACGATGGATGCGGATAAAAATAGACCGGAGTAAAATATAAGATCTCTGTCATGTTCCTGCACTCCGTACATCAGGCCAAAAATGGTAATAAATATCCCGCCAACAGCTATAGCTATCAGATCACGGTATACCGTATACAGAAAAAGAATTGCAATGATATAGAGTACTGCTATAAGATATGGGTTGCGATATAATGATTTTTCTTTTTTCATCCTGTCACCTGGGTACTTTTTTATCAGGTATGGCCTGCAACTTGTTGCGGTTACCAGAGCTTTTAAAATTAATGTTTTTGATGGTTGTAGTTATAATATTCAAATTACAAAAGCTACAAAAGGAAAGTTGAGTAAATCATTCCTTTTCTTCAGGGGGTTTCCAGCCAAAACGTTTCATAACCATCTTAATACGGGCATTAACTTCTCTTTTGTCAAAGGGTTTTGAAATATAATCATCGATACCCAGTTCCATTCCCTTTAGTTTGTCATCTACTTTTGTTTTGGCTGTAATCATGATAATTGCAATGTCTCTTGTGTCCCTTTTCTTTTTCAGGGTCTCAACGACCTCATAACCGTCCATATCAGGCATCATTATATCCAGTAATATAAGGTCGGGGAGTTCTTCTCTTGCAATTTCAATGGCATCTTTCCCGTTATATGCAACTAAAAAATCGTAGGGTTCATCTTTAAGGGACAATTTCAAAAGATCAGGAATATCGGGTTCATCATCTACAATAAGTATTTTGAGTCTTTCTTTTTTGACCTTTTTCTGGATATAGTATAGATTGATTTTTCCCTTGTCTACTACGTATTTCACATCAAGACTATTCAGTCCCATTTCAACATGCATCTCTCCTGTATCCGAGGCATCTATTACAACATCGAAAAAGGATACCAAAGTTCCTTCTTTTTCACCAGCAGAACCTTTATTGAGCATTGATACAGCGCTTCCTTCATGCTGGTGGACATTTGACATGACGTATTTCAGGAAATTTTCAACAACCTGGAGATTATCCTTTGAAAGGATGTTCATGTCATCAATGACCATTGTTGACCCGGGCATTTCAGAAAATAGTTTAGATGTATGTGACCCGATTTTCATATAATCGGTCTGAGAAGAATAGTAAAGGGTGTTTTCTTTTTCCTCTTTTGAAGGATCTTCAATATCTATAAACCACATTCTATCCAGATAGTTGTCAATTCCCATCCCGTAATCTCTAAAATTAGCTATCACTTTGTCTCTTGAGTTTTTCAGGCAGAGCCATATTATATTCTTTTGATCATCATTTTCGAGTATGGAATGAATATAAAAATAGATTAACCTTTCACTGGATACACTTGCAGGAGCCAGAAAAACAGTAGTTTTGTCGGCAAGTCCTTCACGAAAAGTATCCATAATCTCTGCGGTATCTTCGCCGGACATTTCCCTCTACTCCTCCTGATATCTCTATTTGGTGTTTTAGAATATTAATGTTTGGGACTTCTGTTCACATTATAATAAGTCCCAAACCTGTTTGATGATTAATCCCTGAGTTGCTCTTCTACCATCCGGCGACCCAATGCAAGTCCTTCGTCAATCTTTGCACTATCCTGACCTCCGCCACGTGCCATTGAAGGTTTACCTCCTCCGCCTCCGCCGGTTAGACTTGCTATTTTACGTACGATGTTTCCTACGTTAACCCCTTTTGAAACTGCACTGTCACCCGCAGCAGCTGCGATCTTGACACCTTCATGATCACTTAAGAGTAATGCAACAATATCGTCACTTGAAGCAAGTTCTCCTGCCATTCGGGTAAGTTCATCGGCATCTGCACCGTCGACTCTTGAACTTATAAAGCGAATATCCTTTAGATGTTCAGCATTTTCAATTAAGTGATTTACGCGGGATTCTGCCAGTTCTTTCTTGAGCCGGGTATTTTCTTTCTTAAATTCTTTCCATTCAGTGAAGAAACGTTCAATGGTTGACGGTAGCTGCTCGGTAGATACCCTCAATGTTTCTGCAGAACTTCTGAGAAGTTTATCCCTTGCCTGGAAAGCTACAACAGCAGCTTCGCCTGCTGCATATTCAATACGTTCCACTCCATCCTGTATCCGTTCTGTCTTCAGGATTTTGATGGGGCCAACCTGACCGGTAAAGGTGCAGTGAGTCCCAGCACAGGCTTCAATATCGCTTCCTACATGCAATACGCGAATGCGGTCCCCTGGTGGTACTCCGCCCTGATAAAGGCTAAATCCGTATCTTTTTTCGGCGGTACTGCGATCCATCCACTCGCTAATTACTCGTTTGTTCTCCATTACCATCTGGTTTGCAATCATCTCAATCTCATTGAGTTCCTCAGGAGCAATCCTTTTGTAATGAGAAAGATCAAGCCTGGCGCGGTCGACGAATTTCTGTGCACCTGCCTGCCATATATGGTCTCCCAGCACCTGCCGCGCTGCATCATTTATTATATGGGTTGCAGTATGATTTCTTGCATGTGCCATACGACGTTTTTCATCCACTTTTCCCGTAACCATATCTCCTTTTCGAATATGGAGTTCATCTTCGATTTCTTCTATGGTATGGGTGACCACCCCGTTAAATATCTGGACATCGATTACTTTGAGTAAGGCATCATCTACCATGAATGTGCCATGGTCTGGCGGCTGTCCCCCTCCTTCAGGATAGAGAAGTGTGCTGTCGAGCACTATATTATTGTCAAAAACATCAAGAACAACAGCTTCGAATTCCATTCTGTTTGGCTCATCGTAGAAAAGCCGTTTTGTAGGGGGGAGTTTCTTGAGATGATCTGCATAGGGGATTTCTTTTTCCTCTTCCTGTACGGATTTGCTGTGCCGCTCAGCGACAAGGGAGTAAAAATTATCGGGTAGTTCGATTTCCACTCCTACTTCAGAGGCAGCTTCTTTGGATATCTCAGCCGGTATGCCATGACTGTCATACATGTCTATAACAGTGTCAAGAGGCATTTTTTCTCCCTTTTTCTTGTAGTGCTTTGCAGATTTTTGTATGAGTTTCTTCCCACGCTGCAGGGTTTCCTGGAATTTCTTTTCTTCGTTATCCAGTATGTCGTTTATTATATCAAATCTGTCGGCGAATTCAGGGTATTCGGGGAGATGGTTGATGTGCATCTGTATAATGTCAGATAACGGGATTGTGATGCCAAGGTCCTGCATCATCTTCATTGTACGTCTGATCACAAGTCTTGCAAGATATCCTGCTTTGACATTTGAAGGTATTATTCCGTCACCCAGCATAAATGTTATACAACGGGCATGGTCTGCAATGGCATATGCCGTTTCCACGGGCTCCATTATGGTGCCCAGTTTATCAGCAGTAATTCCTATGTTTGAAGCTACCTGTTTGCGCAATTCCAGCAGGTTTGCTTTTTCGCTTACATCCATCAGGCCTGCAAGCCGGGCGTTCTGGGATAAAATATTTGCATAATCTTCATCTTCCAGCCGATGTTCCACACCTGCCAGTTCCATAAGTTCCCCGACAACTTCCGGGAATATAGCATCATATACAGTAGGGGTTCCCTGGGATGCCCATACCAGCCTTTCCAACCCGTACCCTGTGTCCACGATGTAATTGTCCATTTTCCTGTAAGTATCACCTTTAATCACGATATCTCCGTCTTTGGATTGCTGGAGATTCATAAACACAAGGGTTGCCACTTCCAGGCCACCTATAAGAACTTCAACACAGGCACCGGCGTTTCCGCCACCTGCCCAGGGTTCTTCTTTGTAGGTTACAGCAAATGGGTCTACTCCAAGTTCGTTGAGCAGGCCGTCACAGAGCTGTACTGTCCGGTCTTTCCAGTAGATCTCATTATCCTTTTTGTTGAATGCGTGATGTGCCATCATCTCAAAGGTAGTCAGATGACGACCACTTCTTCCGACCGCATCCAGGTCAGAAAGGCGGATGCATGGTTGTGATATTGTGAGAGGGTTTGCAGGAGGGGCAACCTGTCCGGAAGTTACAAAGGGCTGGAAATCTGCTATGGAGGCGATAGTAAGATAGATATCATTTCTCCAGCGTGCTATCACAGGGTATCTTTCAATACGTGTGTGTCCATTTTTCTCAAAGTAACTAAGATAAAACTCCCTCATCTGTGCAAGATTAAACTTTTTCTTGAAGACGGGGTTGCCGATGAATGAATATGGGTCACAGGGTGCATCTCCGCATGTATCCCTGTCTCTGTCACGGGTCCAGAAATAACTGCCACATTTTTGGCACTGTTTTCTGATAAAACCGTTTTCGTAGAAGAAATTTATATCGTATTCCTCTTCAAGCATAATAATCCCAAATTGAATAGTTAATCGTAACAATAGAGCCTCAGATTCTTATGCCTAATGCCCCCATGTTTAAAAATATTTCTCATATATACACCTTCTCAACTAATTATTATTTGATATTTATATTTATTTCATCATATTTTTTGAACACAAGCATACATTAATAAGCTTATCTATGAGCAATTTGTGTACATTCAGGTTATATCAATGTCCATAAGTAGATTCTTCTATTTAGGAGATGATATTAATGCAGACTATTAATTACATGTCAATGGTTTTCAGGAGCGCAGTAGAAGATTACGAAAAAACCGGTGTTCATCCTTCAGTATTCCTTGATCCAAGTGGGCAACTCCAAATATATCTCTGTGATCCTGTTGCAGCGGAAGAAGAATTTGAAACTACCTATGGAATGGGTGACTATGAAGTTAACGGAGCCCAGTTTGTGAGCGACATTTCCGAAAATGAGAATATTCATGAAGTTAATTATGCAAAGTTAGTAACTCCCTTTTCTATGGATGATTGAATTCTTCTTATTTTTCTTACCTCCTTTTTATGCGAATCAGTAAATACATAATCAAAACTTTTTTATAACTTGTCTCTGTGCCAGTCTATTATATAGATAGGAGGCAACATGCAGATAAAGGCAAGTCCCGGGTTTCAGGTAAATCCTCATGTTTTTTATGTATCGGCAGTTCTGGTATTATTTTTCGTGTCGATTGGGGTCTTTTTTACAAAAAGATTATCTGAAATTTTTGAAACATTCCAAAATACGATTGTAGTAAACTTTGGCTGGTTCTACATTCTCTCAGTTGCATTTTTCCTCCTATTTGTTATCTGGCTATATTTCAGTCCCTATGGATCCATCCGGTTGGGCAAGGATTCGGATCGGCCGGAATATAAAGATACCACCTGGTTTGCAATGCTTTTCAGTGCAGGTATGGGCATAGGGCTGCTTTTCTATAGTGTCGCAGAACCAATTCTTCATTTCGCTTCTCCCCGGGATGCTGCACCCGGGACGATTGAGGCGGCAGTTGAAGCGGTGAACCTCTCTTTTTTCCACTGGGGGCTTCATGCCTGGGCAATATATACTGTGGTGGGGCTTTCGCTTGCATATTTTTCCTACAGGCATGATATGCCGCTGACAATTCGCTCTACAATGTATCCGTTGTTTGGTGACAGGATATATGGAATACGTGGAAACATTGTAGAAGTGCTGGCCATCTTTGGCACATTGTTTGGTGTTGCCACTTCACTGGGTCTGGGTGTAATGCAGATTAATGCAGGAATGGATTATCTTGGTCTGATGTCGGTGTCTATAAATAACCAGATTTTGCTGATTGTATTCATAACTCTTGCAGCCACTACTTCTGTGATATCAGGTCTGAACAGGGGAATACGTATATTGAGTCAGGTTAATATCCTGCTGGGTCTTGCCCTTGTCATATTCGTCTTTATCGTAGGTCCCTCTGTTTTCCTTTTGAGTTCATTTGTACAAAGTATAGGTTACTATTTGCAAAACATTGTTTACCTTACTTTCCAGACCGATGCCTTCACTGGTCTGGAATGGCAGAAAATGTGGACCATGTTCTACTGGGGTTGGTGGATCTCCTGGTCACCCTTTGTTGGCATGTTCATTGCACGTGTATCCCGGGGGCGCACAATCAGGGAATTTATCAGGGGAGTACTGCTTGTTCCTGCAATTGTAACTTTCATCTGGATTATCGTCTTTGGTAACACGGCAATTCATATGGAGGTGTTTGGTAACGGTGGTATTGTAAATGCTGTCCAGACAAGTATTCCGACGGCCCTTTATGTCCTGCTGGATAAATTGCCGGGTTCATTGCTAAGTTCTGCTCTTGCAACGATTGTCGTAATGACTTTCTTTGTTACATCGTCTGATTCGGGTTCCCTTGTTATTTCCATCCTTTCCTCAGGGGGAGATCCCAAACCAGCAATTCCCCTGAGGCTATTCTGGTCCCTGCTTCAGGGTGCTGTTGCAGCTGTTCTTCTGTTGACCGGGGGGCTTGTGGGGTTGCAAACAGCTGCCCTTACCACAGCTCTGCCATTCTGTGTCGTTTTAATTCTGATGTGTTACAGTGTATCGAAGGGATTAAAAACCGAGTCTGATAGCTACAGGGTCATAGATTCGGAGAAAAAACCGCCGGAAAATACATCAGATAATAGAGCTAAACAACTGGTAGGAGAACTTTTCAAAGGCGGGTCCAAATGAACATGTGGGAACAAAAATTGCGGGATATTTTTCAGGCGGAAAAGAAAAATTCCGGGGAAAGGACTACGGAGGAAATGCATGTCAGGTTTGCAGAACTCAATATGAGGGATTTTTTCAAACATGTGGTATTTCCTGCCTATGACGACCTGAAAAAGGAAATTGAAAAATATGGCAGAACGGTTGAGGTCAATGTGGATGATACCGGGATGAACTCCGCCTCTCTGACAGTTTATGTCCCCTCCGTCAAAAAACCAGATGAACAGGTTGAAGAATTCTATTTTGAAATAAGGGGCAGGGCCTATCAAAAGGCCGGTTTTGCTTTTCCGGCACATGCAGATGAAGAGCAGCCACGTATCCGTAAGGTGGAAATATTACTTCGCAACGGTACTGTCCATGAATATGATATAGAGAATCTGACCCGGCAAGATATCATAGAATGTTTTGTCGACGAATACTCAAAATGGATCAATTACTGATTTTTTCAATTCATTACCTTTAAAACCCTTAAGGTCAATCTGGCTTTCCATGTCGAAAAAAATTCTGCTTACCAATGATGACGGTGTGTATTCTGCGGGAATACGTGCTGCTTACAAAAGTGTGGATTCACTGGGCGATGTGACGATTGCTGCACCGGCTTTCCAGAAAAGCGGTGTAGGGCGGTCAATTTCTATTTTTGAGCCCCTGCGGATGAACCGTACAAAGATAGATGGCGTGGATGCTTATGCAATAGGCGGTACTCCCACTGATTCAGTGATACTGGGGATATTTTCGGTTATGAAGGAAAAACCCGACCTTATTGTGTCGGGATTCAATATCGGGGAAAATATCAGTACGGATACCGCGACTACCTCAGGAACCGTGGGTGCGGCACTGGAAGGTGCAAGTTATGGCATCCCTGCAATTGCAGTTTCCATCCAGGTCATAGAACAGGGTCTCAAATTCGATGACCTGCGGGATTATGAACATGATTTCGAGGTCGGTATCAGGGTAGTGAACCGGATTGCGAAAAAGGTCCTGGAACACGGGCTGCCTGAAAACGTGGATATATTGAATGTAAACCTGCCGCATGATGTGAAAGAAGATACCGAGATCGAGATCACCCGCCTTGCAAGAAAGTTTTTCAATATGGAAGTCGAAGAGCGCCATGATCCCAGGGGCAGGCCATATTACTGGCTTGCAGGCGACCCGATACCAGAGGGTGAAGAAGGTACCGATGTACATGCCGTTACCCAGAAGGGGCACATATCGATAACACCTCTGAGTCTGGATTCGACTTCCAGGGTGGACAACTCGGAAATAGAAAAATTATTTTGATTATTTTTTGATGTGGATGTCGATCTCTTTCCAGGTTGGGTCGACACCATGCAGACTTTCTGCAGCCGCAGCCGCAGTTTTTCCCAGGAATTTCTGTACAAAATCGTTTATTTCTATATTTTTACCATCAACATTAAGTTCGACTTTCATTTTTGACACTTCCCTTTTTGTGCATATAGAATGGATTCCAATATTTATTATTCTTTGTATCCCAAGTTTGACAGTATTCACTCCTTGCTGAAGAAACCGTCTCCTCTTCCAACCTAAAAATTTCACTTTTTTGTCAGGAAAACCCATTTGACAGTATTAAATAATTCAAGTCAATTTCTACGATTTCATCCCTTTTTGCCTTAAAATCAGTGTATTTATTGCATCAAAATTAGCGTAAATGTATCTTTTTGCCTTATTTCTCATGTAATCCACGGTAACTGTCAAATTCAATAAGCTATTTTTAATGAATTTTGTAGACTTAGATTTGAGTTCATCGTACTCATATCGCATCAGTGATATGAACAATTGCGCAATGAATCCAATAATCACAGCTCCAAACGCTAGCATCCGTCCACACTCGCAATGGTTTGATCTCAATCTCATTCTTCAGCGAGTTGATGATTTTCTCAATAGAATCCTTCTTCCTATATGTAGAAAGAGCCTGTTTTAGTGTCAAATTCCTGCTTGATTTCAGACAGAAAAATCCTTCTCTACCTGTAATCACCTTCTCCTCCAGTAGTTTGATACACTCTTTTTCATCCATATCCGCCAGTTTTGTCTGCAAAGAATAAGTTACATCAACAAGTGCATTGTTGATCCTGAATCTCTTGGGCAGTTTCTTATTCTTATCAATGGATTTCTGTATATCTTTTGCCTGTTTTATCTGCCTCATAACCTTTCTTGCTCTGGAA
>NZ_RRBA01000014.1:0-41778 GCF_004104135.1 Methanohalophilus sp. WG1-DM
TTATTAAAAATGCTTTTTTTGTAATCAACTTCTAAGCCGGATGTCCGGCACGCCTGCTGATTTATGCCATATCTTTCCTGTAAGAAATAGTTCTATCCTTGTATTCAACCGTTCACTTTCAGTTTGATGATATGGTCAGAAATTATTTATTATGTGGCATAGTTAGACATAATGCAACATCATAACGATGTTAGTGGGGTTCAGCAAGTCTTGACGGAATAACTGAAACCCCGTGCCCGGAGGCAGGGTTCGAATTTGTTTTCTGTATGTGATATGTCCTATATTTGGGGGATTATACATTTGGGAAGTTATGTCAAAGAGTAGTTGAGTTGTGGTAAATTGAATGAGGCTGCTGCGCTTTTAGTGAAGGAAATTTAAATACAATTCTATTTATTGAAGAAGTAACACTGTGGTGCATTTGAAGTGGATAGTTGGATTTGGAGAAAGAAAAAATGAAAAGGAAACATGGATTGCCAACATCATCTATTGATAGAATTAAAGAGGAACCCTGGGAGGCATCTCTTTTATTTATGGGATGGATTTGGCTAGGATGGTCAGTTTTAGGAATGACTTTAGTCAACATGTACTTGCCTGAACCGATTATAGATATCTATCACCTGATAGTAGGTGTTATCTACATACTTCCAATGTCCTTGATTGTGTTTAAAGTATTTAAGAGCAGGAATGTTGCTGGTCTGCCTTTGATCGTCTGTTCATGTGTAATTGCGTTTTTGGCAATTATTTCGCACTCAAAGCTCAATTTAGGAGTTGAGAATGAATTTAACTTTTTACAAGGAATTGCATTCATGCTTCTTACATTGCTTCTGGTAGCAATGCCTGTAAGTTTCTACATTTATGCTCGTTCTATCGGATGCAACAATACCAGGAATCTGAAGATAATTTTGTTTTTTTCTGCAATAAATGGTTTAGTGCTTGTTGGAAATGAATTAATTGATCCGCGTGGTATTAATAGCGAACTCATTGCTGTTCTGATGTTATCTTTTTTGTTTGTGATGGGGCCTATGTTGGGGGGATTGTACATCTGGGAAGCTATTTCGAAGAGTAGTTAAGTTATGGTAATTTGAATGAGGAGGCTGTGTTCCTTGTTGAAGAATGCTTGAAGTTGGTACAACTAGATAAACGGATCATATTTTTTCAAATGTTGTTCTAAGTCGATTTCCAGATTCTTATAATATACAAATATTACGCTGTGATCAGAATTCCTATTAAAGCATAAATCAGTATGTTTAAAACTATACCAGTATTTAATTAGTTAAACATATTGCAATAAAAGTATAGGCAAATCTATTCAGAATTTATGAAATAGATGCTATACTCTGGGGCCAATCGAATGGTTTACCGGTCTATAAGCAATATGCTAAATGCTCCCTTGCAGGATTATTACGATCCTGCATATCGTTATTCATGCTACATTTGCCTTGAAATCCCTTCTATTTCATTAATACTGTTGCATACCATGTCTTTTTATACTGGCATTCCCCAAATGATATATATTATATAATCATGATTTTGTATGGATAATGCAAAACCATGTGATACATTGCAAATCGTTCACAACATGTTGTGTACAGGCAGTTTGCGATACAGGATATATTGTTTCCTGTGTATTAATTTGATTATGCTTGCAGCATATAATTTAGAGATGGACTAATTAATTGGAGACAACTATTATGCAATACAGTATGGGAATTGATGCAGGTGGCACATATACGGATTCGGTTATAATCAGGGATTCGGACGGAGCAGTAATCGATTCAAATAAAGCTCTTACCACTTATCCGGACCTTCTTGAAGGAATAAAAAATTCGCTTGACGGATTGGACCAAGAGTACCTTACAAAGGTAAAATTAGTATCTGTCTCCACAACCCTGTCCACGAACACCATTCTGGAAAAAACCGGTTACCCTGTGGCATTGTTGATGATCGGGGATTATTCGATTCCTGAAGGACATTCCATCGACAATTCTGTTGTAATTAAAGGGGGACACGGCTCTTATGGTGAGGAAATAGCCCCTCTGGACGAGCAGGCCATCAGGGATTATGTAACAAAAATGAAGGAGAACGTGTCGGCTTTTGCCATTTCGTCCTATTTTAGTATACGTAACCCAAACCATGAACTGCGGGCAAAAGAGATCGTAAAAGAAATTACCGGAATGCCGGTGATCTGTGGCCATGAGCTGTCCCAGGCATTGGGGGCCTATGAAAGAGGAGTTACTGCTTATCTCAATGCCCAATTGATACCTATAACAAGTCAGTTCATAGAAACAGTTATTGGTGAAATGGAAAGACGTAACATTAATGCTCGTCTTCTGATGCTCAAATGTGATGGTTCAGTTGTGGGTATCGAGGAAGCCAAAGAAAAACCCATTGAATCCATATTTTCAGGACCTGCCGCAAGTCTTGTCGGTGCGTCCTATTTATCGGATTCTCCGACATGTCTTGCTATTGATGTCGGTGGTACCAGTACCGATGTAGCCATGATAAATGACGGGTTGCCCGAGATTACCGACAGGGGCGCAGTAGTGGGAGGCTGGCAGACCAAGGTACAGGCCCTACGCATGGAAACCTCAGCTATGGGGGGAGATAGCCACGTTTGGATCAAAGCCCAGAAGATAAACATTGGTCCCCGCAGGGTCATGCCTCTATGTGTAGCAGCTTCTAAATGGCCATCGATTATTGATAAGCTCAAACTTTCACGTACTCCTTCCAAAATGCAGATGTGTGAGAATATCCAGCCCACCAAATTCTTTGTTAAAACAGGTAAAGAGATTCCAAATATCAGTAAACTTGAAAAGGAAATTCTGGATAATATAGGTGAAGAACCCGTCTCTGTTACCGAGATATTCATCGACAGATTGCCTTCTCCTCTGCTTTTGGACAGGCTGATCCAGAAAAGACTGGTGCAGGCTATCGGCTTTACTCCTACGGATGCATTACATGTACTCGGTGAGTATGATGCCTGGAATGCGGAAGCATCCCGTATAGGTGCAAACACATTGGGCAGGTTGACTTTTCTGGAAAAAAGCAAGTTTTCCAAGACTGTAAAATCCAAATTTGCCCATAATATGGCATTATACATAATGGCCTATCTTCTCCGGAAGGTGGATAAAGAGGAAATTGAGACAATCATTGCAAACCAGAAAGAGTTTTACAGTCATTTCAAAGTAGATGTTCCGGTTATACTTCTGGGTGGGCCTGTAAGTGCTTATGTGAATGAAGTGAATGAATTGCTGGATGCCGACATAATCCTCCCTGAACATGCGGAAGTTGGTAATGCTGTGGGGGCAGTTGTGGGTAAAGGTATCAAACGTGTGGAGATTCTGATTCGTACGATATCCAAGGGAAACAAAGCAGGCATAATGATGTTCTCCCCGCATGGCAGGCAAAAATTCCCAAGTTATCCGGATGCACTTGAAGCAGCTGAAAAACTCGGCAGGGAAATAGTGCTTGAATATATGAAAGAAGCCGGTCTGGATCGCGAAGATGTTAAAGTGGAAGTCAGCAAGCAGGAAATCAAACTCCATGAAGGTAGTGGCTTGCCTGTTGAGACCAAGCTGACATTTGTGGGTATAGGAATGCCGGAGATTGAAAAATAAGGAGATTGGAATGCAATTATCCAAACTCCTTTGCTTTATTGGTATCCATGAATGGAAAAATACCGGAGGCTATTCTGATTTCTCTTCCAGTGTTGCAGAGAAACATTATTTCTGCAGAAGATGCGGAAAACGCAAGAGGAACATCAGCACAAAACAATGATAGTTATGCTAATTTATTCGAATGTATTGGTAAACTTTAATACCATCTTTTCCTTTTGCAGAATGGATACCTATGATAATCTCCTCTTCCAAACCCTTTGAAGAAATCCTGGAAAACCTCGATGATCCCGGCAAGATATTTGTGCTGGGCTGCGGAGTCTGTGCCACCAAGTTACATGTAGGCGGGGAACCTGAAGTTGAGGCTATGTGCCGCAAATTAAGGAATGCGGGAAAAGAAGTAATTGGTGGAGGAGTTGCAAAGGCTGCCTGCAACATTAAATCAAAGGAGAGTTTGCTGGAGAATGATCCTGCAATCGAAAGAGCCGACACCATTATAGTAATGTCCTGTGGCAGCGGTATTTCAGTGGTTTCCTCTCTTGTGGATGTTCCGGTGCATCCTGCAACAAACACCAATTCACTGGGTGGATATTCAGAAGGCCATGTCAGAAAAGACCTGTGTGCCATGTGTGGCAGCTGTATTGCAGATTTTTTTGGCGGTGTCTGCCCGACGGCCCGCTGTCCCAAGGGTCTTATGAATGGTCCCTGCGGCGGTGCAATGCAAGGTAAATGTGAAGTTGACCCTGACAGGGATTGTGCCTGGGAATTGATATACTTAAGGCTCAAAGAGATTGGCCGACTGGACCTGCTGGAGAGGATTTTCGAGCCGAAGGAATATAATGGCTGAGTATTACTATTTCCTTTTCCTGCTTCGATGAGTTTAAAAACCAATGTCACATATTATCCTGCCATGCCCTCTGCCTTCAAGGAAAAATTGCTGTCCGATGAATTTATAGTAACGTCAGAGATATCACCACCCAAAGGTGTGGATGTCTCCTCGGTCTTTGAGGAAGCAGGACTGGTACGGGATTACGTGGACGCTTTTAACGTTACCGATAATCAGCGTGCGGTTATGCGCATGTCTCCGCTGGCAATGGGTCACCTGTTAAAGGAGCAGGGATTGGACATTATTATGCAGTTTACATGCAGGGACCGTAATCGTCTGGCTCTCCAGTCCGACCTGCTCGGGGCTTATGCAATGGGTATGGAAAATGTCTGTATAATGTCCGGGGACTACCCGACAAAGGGTGACAACCCTGGTGCAAAACCGGTGTATGATCTTGATTCGGTACAACTGCTCGGGGCAATGAATCAACTGGAGGATGGCTATGACATTGCAGGCAACCCTCTGGAATCAGCTCCCTCCTTTACAAAAGGTGCAGTCTGCAACACCGAACCCGATCAGCCTCTGCAGCTAATGAAACTTGAAAAGAAAGCACATATGGGAATTGATTTTTTCCAGACCCAGGCTGTCTATGATATCGGACATTTTGAAACATTCATGGAAAATATTTCCCATATGGAGGTGCCGGTGCTTGCGGGGCTTATTCCTCTCAAGTCCGCCCATATGGCCCGTTTCATGAACGAAAAGATACCGGGTATCCGGGTTGATGATGAACTGATAGCACGCATGGAATCCTCGACAGATCCTGCAGAAGAAGGCCTTCTAATATGTGCTGAACAAATTCGTGAATTAAAGAAGGTGTGCAGGGGTATCCATCTTATGCCCATTGGCCATTACGGGCATATCACGGCCCTCTTTGAAATGGCCGGTTTACATGAAAAACACTGACCCTTTTAGGGATTATTATGCTTACACAGATCGATCATGCCAAAAACGGTGAATTGACCGCTGAGATGCAGCAGGTCGCAGTACAGGAAAACATGGATCCTGACATGGTACTATCCCGTGTCGCAAGGGGCAGCCTTGTAATCATGACAAGACAGGGCAATCCTCCGGTTGCCATCGGGGAAGGGGCTACTACCAAAATCAATGTAAATCTTGGCAGTTCCGCTGCGAGCATTGATCCCTCCTCAGAGATTGAAAAAGCCCGGATTGCAGAAAAATACGGTGCCGATACCATAACCGATCTTTCAATGGGGGGAGACATCCCGCAGATTCGTAAAGCAATTATCGAAAACACCACCTTGCCATTGACTACGGTTCCCGTTTACCAGGCAGTTGTGGAATGTGGGCTGAAAAATGTCACTTCAGCTGACATTCTTTCCTATCTCAGATCCCAGGTAGCCGAAGGCATAAGTTCTGTGGTATTGCACTGTGTGGAAAGAGCGATGCTTGAGGAAGTGAAGGGTTCGGGAAGGCTGATGGGAATGGTTTCCAAGGGAGGCTCATTTACCAGTGTCTTCATGTTAGTCAGCGGCTGTGAAAACCCATTTCTTGAAAACTTCGATGAGGTCATGGCAATTCTCCGGGATAAGGATGTGGTGCTGTCTTTGGGTAACACTATGAGAAGCGGCTGTATCCATGACAGGCCGGACCCGGCCCAGCTGATGGAGATGGAAAAAAATGCAGCCCTTGCAAAACGTGCCAATGAGCAAGGCGTGCAGGTAATCATAGAAGGTATGGGTGGCCATGTGGCAGCATCTTCCATTGCTGAATATGTTGAGGCCTATCGTTCCAAATCCCCTCATCCCCTTTTTGTGGCAGGTCCCCTGCCTACGGATATTGCCCTGGGCTATGATCATATCGCAGGGGCTGTAGGGGCAAGTATGGCAAGCGGTGCCGGTGCCGATTATCTTTGTTACATAACTCCTTCCGAACACCTTTCCCTGCCAACCCCGGATCAGGTGAGGGAAGGCCTTGTTGCTTTCAAGATAGCGGCCCATATAGGTGACTCGATGAAATATGGTATGGCAGAAAAAGATCGTCTGCTTGCAAAAAGACGCGCCAGTTTTGATTGGGAAGGGCAGATGGAACTTGCTTTTGATCCGGATCGTCCAAGGGATTTCTGCCCGATGGAGGGGCCTTGTTCAATGTGCGGGGAATACTGTGCCATCCAGATAATGGGGGAATATCTTGCAGAAGGTGAATAAATCCCCTTCAATGCAGCTTATTGGTGTCAGGACTCCCCTAATAAATTCCGGGGACAATGTTGTAGATGTACTTTCAAAAGTTTTTGCAGAACAATCCCTCACTCTGGAAAATGGTGACGTGGTAGTGCTGGCCGAATCTGCGGTTGCTACAGCTGAAGGAAGGGTAGTAAATCTTTCAGACATAAGTCCCACACAACAGGCACTGAAACTGGCCCACCGCTACAGCCTCGATCCGCGGGAAATGGAATTGGTGTTGCAGGAATGTGATGAAGTATTCGGGGGAGTGCCCGGTGCCGCATTGACTATAACTAAAGGAAATCTTTCTCCCAATGCAGGAATTGATGGTTCCAATGCCCCGGCAGGCCATGTTGTCCTGCTTCCAGAAGATGCCGATAAAAGTGCTTCAGTTATAAGGAAAGGACTCAGGGATAAATTTGGATGTGATATAGGTGTAATTGTGGGTGACAGTCGTACCCAGCCCCTGCGACTGGGATGTGTGGGTGTGGCGCTTGGTACCTCCGGAATAATTCCGGTCGAGGATGCCCGGGGAGAGAGTGACCTGTTTGGAAATATCCTTCATATCACTCATAAGGCTGTGGCTGATAATATTATGTCTGCCTGCCAGCTTGTAATGGGTGAGGGTGGAGAAAGTGTACCCTGCGTAATTGTGAGGAATGCACCTGTAATGTTGGTGGATGAAGATGTGCCTATGCCTCTCTTTTCCAGGGAAGAATGTATGTATTATAGCAATATTCGTATGAACGGTACATCGAAACCCTGATTCTTGCACCAGCAAATTTATATAGGATAAAAACATGATTTTGTATGGTTGGTGCAACACCGTGCAACCCACGGTAAAGCATTTCAAAGATACTGTTGTAGATATATATGGTAATATTCAAGGTGATATCGGATGAGTAATGTTGTATTATATGATTTCAGCGCCACCTGGTGTGGCCCATGCAAGATGCAGAAACCAATTCTTGAGAACCTGGAGAAGGAACTCGGCGACAAGGTCGATATTAAGGAAGTTGATGTGGACCAGAGTCCGGATCTTGCCGGGAAATATGGAATTCATGCGGTACCTACCCTAATCATCGAAAAAGATGGTTCGGAAATTAAAAGGTATACCGGTGTAACCAGTGCCGATATACTGAGTGCTGAACTGAATAAATTGTTCTGATACATTCTCCTTTTCTTTTATCTTCTTTTTTCGGAAATGGTAAATAAGTTGTAATCCTTTCCTGTCCTGAGGTATTACAAGTGCAGCGTTTGGTCAGGATGGGTATGATGCCGTATAGGCAAAAAAACGCCCGTGGAAGTTTCAAGCCCCATCTGGCTGTAAAGTTCAGAAGTGAAGAAGGGAATTTGCGTTCTTTTTTTATTGATTCTACAAGGGTTGCGGCAAAATATCCGCAGCCAGACGCTTATTTGATAACCCATGCCCATTCTGACCATCATGGAAGTTCAGCAATGCTTTCTGAGTGCTCAATATGCACGGAAAAAACCATGAATGCCCTGGAGGTACGGCATAGTCGTAACTTTAAAGGCAATTTGACAGGGGAAAATGGGCTTATTGAGCATAGGGGAGTAAAAATCCAGACCTATCCAACCCATCACACCGATGGTTCTGTGGCCTTTGGGTGGGAAAATGAAAATGGGATGCGTATTCTTGCAACAGGTGATGTGAAGGATGCCTCAAATCTTCCCTCTTGTGATGTACTCATAACCGAGGCAAATTATGGAGATCCTGCTGACCTTTCCTGTTATTTTGAGGATGACCTGGAAGGATTATATGCGGCTCTTGAATCTCCCCAGGATGTAGCATTTGGCGCGTATCCCTTCGGGAAGGCGCAAAGAGTTGTCAGACTGATCAGGCAATCAGGTTATGAAGGGCCAATAGGGATGGATGATAAGTCGCAGGAACTTACACAAAACCTGCTTGAGGATGCAGGTGAACTTGTTTCAATGGGTGCAGGAGCTGGAGTCAATGTTGTTTCTCCGGGCAAACTCGAAGAACTTCCCCTTTATATGTCCAAATACATGATTACAGGACGCCGGGACCATAGGTTTCCTTCCATTAATATCAGCGACCACCTGGATGCTTCAGGCCTGGAAAAAATGGTTCTGGATATCGATCCTGAATTTGTGGTTGTTTATCATCCCGGGGGACATCGTCCCTCTAGATTTGCTTGTCATCTGAATTCATTGGGTTATGATGCCGTTTGCCTTGCGGATATCAATAATGTTGTCAGCAATGAATTTATGTAATAGGTGATCACCTATGAATAAACGTTTATATAGGTTATTGTGTTGTATGTTCATTTATAATATTCATTCAGGAGAAGATGCCCCTTGAAAAATAAAGCAAATAAATCAAAAAAGGAAAATAAGCCTGCTGAAGGGGAAAAGGCTTCTGCTGCAGAAGTGGCCACAGCTACGAAGGTCATGACCCCCGAGGAGAAGAGAGCAGCTCATGTTGAGGGTATCGTGAAGACTGCAGTTGCTGCTTTTATAGGAATTTTCGCAGGTATCATAGCATTCAACGTACTGGGAATAGGAGCGGACACAAAATGGTATGCTATCCTTGTAATTGTTGCAATACTTGCCTATTACGCCCAGCGCCTGATTTACCCAAAGATCAATATCGATACCAAGGAATTTGGTATGAAAGATTGGTTTTACGTAGAGTTCATAGTTATTGATTTTTGCCTTGTCACATGGACATTACTTTTGAACTGATATCCACTCTTGTCTGGCAGGTATTTTGATATGCGAATTGCAGTACTGAATAAAGATAGATGTCAGCCCAGAAGATGCAGTCACGAATGTGAGAAATATTGTCCCCGGGTCAGAACAGGCGATGAAACCATCATTTTTGGAGAAGACGGGAAACCCATTATTTCAGAAGAAATGTGTGTGGGTTGTGGTATATGCGTCAATAAATGCCCCTTTGATGCCATTATGATCATTGGCCTGCCCGAGGAACTGGATAAACCAATCCATCGCTATGGTACCAATGGCTTTGCACTCTATGGCCTGCCTTCAGTTGAAACCGGCAGGGTAACCGGTATTCTGGGGCCCAATGGTATCGGTAAAAGTACCTGTGTGCAGATTCTTTCAGGAAACATGATCCCCAATTTTGGTGGTGAGGAAGGAAGCTGGGATGAGGTGCTTGAATATTATTCAGGAACCTCTATGTATGAATATTTCAGCAAGGTTGCAGAAGGCACTATAAAAGTTTCCCAGAAACCCCAGAATGTGGATATGATCCCCAAAGCTTTCAAGGGCAAAACCCGTGAACTGCTTGAAAATACAGATGAATGCGGCAGGCTGGATGATCTTGTGAATAAACTCGGTTTATCTCATATAATGGATCGCAATATCGGGGACTTGAGCGGAGGGGAACTCCAGAGAGTAGCGATTGCTGCCTGTGCTGCCAAAGATGCCGATTTCTACTTTTTTGATGAGATCAGTCCCTATCTTGACATTTACCAGCGTATAAAAGTGTCCCAGTTAATTCAGGAAATTTCACAGGACAAGGCCGTACTTGTTGTAGAACACGAT
This sequence comes from Methanohalophilus sp. WG1-DM, assembly GCF_004104135.1. Taxonomy (NCBI): domain Archaea; kingdom Methanobacteriati; phylum Methanobacteriota; class Methanomicrobia; order Methanosarcinales; family Methanosarcinaceae; genus Methanohalophilus; species Methanohalophilus sp. WG1-DM. The sequence continues at coordinate 10,236 of NZ_RRBA01000014.1, forward strand.
CTGGCAATTCTGGACATGCTCTCTGATGTGGTACATGTTGCTTACGGTATGCCTTCCGGCTATGGTGTGATTACCCACCCCAAAGGAGTGCGTATCGCAATCAATCAATATCTTAAGGGCTATCTTCCCGAGGAAAATGTACGTATCAGGCCGGAGAGTATCACTTTTGAGGTCCATCCCCCAAGAGCTGAAACGGAAGTTGGCACACTTGTGGAATATGAGGGCTTTTCCAAGAACTATGATAAGTTTAGCCTCAAAGCAGCTGGAGGTTCTCTTAAAAACGGTGAAGTGCTCGGTGTTGTGGGTCCCAATGGAATTGGTAAGTCCACTTTCGTAAAGGTTCTTGCTGGCGAGGAAGAACCGGATGGTGAAGAGATGGATTTTGACATATCCATTTCCTATAAGCCCCAGTATATCGTGGTTGACCAGAATCTACCGGTTAAGTATTTCCTCAGGGGAATCTCCTCAAAGGTCGATACCAGTTACTATGAGGCCGAGATTGCCAAACCACTCCAGCTTGAAAGACTCTATGACCGCATGCTGACAGACCTCAGTGGTGGTGAACTACAGAGGGTTGCAATAGCAGCCTGTTTGACCAGGAATGCAGACATGTATATTCTGGATGAACCCAGTGCTCATCTTGATGTAGAGCAGCGTTCCCAGGCCACCAGGACCATCAAGCGTTTTGCCGAGAACAATAAGAAAACCGCCATGGTTGTAGATCATGATATTTACATGATCGATATGCTAAGTGAAAGGTTGATTGTGTTTGAAGGTGAGCCGGCTGTATATGGTGAAGCTCATTCCCCGACCGGCATGCAGAAAGGAATGAATAAATTCCTCTCCAATCTGGACATAACTTTCCGCCGCGATGAAGACACATCCCGACCCAGGGTCAATAAAAAGGATTCACATCTGGACAGGTTGCAAAAATCCAGAGGCGAATATTATTATTACAATCTGGATGAATGAGTGCAATTTTTCATGAGTGATGATTGTAGTTATTCAGACATTCGTTTACGTCCCTGTGGGTATGTTCATGAATGTGCAGGTGGACATGTCCTTGCCACTTTCTATCGTTTTTGTTAATTCGTCAACTGCTTCATTGATTCTTAAGGGCAATTTCTTGCAGTCATATCCAAAACATGTGAGTACCTGGAAGAGCTTGAATACATCGGGTGCCTCCAGATTGTTATCCCTGAGTAATTGCCAGTCTGAAAATATTTCGCGAGGCGTACCTTCGGCAATTATTTCCCGATTTGTAACTATTCAGCCTAGCTCGTTTCCACCACGCTGACTTCTCTATCTGCGCTCAATTCTGCAATAATGGAATAAGTGGAATCCCATAGAATATTTCACTGATCGAGTCTATAACAGATACAGATTTCTTGTTGACAGCAGAAACGTAACCCCTAAGGCGGCAGAAATTCCTTGTACCCTTTTCGCTACGGAAAGTACCTGATATCTTCTGCTGTACTTTCGTCATCCTGATGTCTCTTTCCTCCTGATTGTTATCAAAGGGAACGTTTGGGTAGTACATAATCTGCATGATATCTTCCTTGTATCCTATAAACCGATCCAGCAAATTCTTTACCGTGGTTTGCTTTTTAGGTCCTTGTTTTCCAGACTGAACATTTGATTCAAGGTCTGGAGGATTTTCACTTATCCCAAAACAAATGACGTGACCCTAATCTTCACTTAACCTTTGATTTGACTCCGGATCTAAAAGACCATTATTAACATGATGTTTGATGCACATCAACAGATCTGGCATTATCTTTGGCCATTGTTGATCACTATTTTCAGAAGCTCCACTCCCTCAATAGATGCGCATTTCATAATGAATGCTTCCAATCGTATTTGTTGTAAGGTTTCCAGAAATTATGAGTTGCAACACTAGTGTGACCTGGTAGAATACCCATGTGTTCATTGCATCTGAACCTCTCTTTTTATGTGGGAAATAATATTTCAGTTTGTTCGTCCCCGCCACATGGAGCCAATCACGAGTTGCATTAATCCTCATCCCAGTTTCATCCAGATTGATCACAGGAGATTGTTTAAGGTATTGTTCATTTTGTTTTCAAAACCTTCAAGTTTTGCAAAGCAACTGCGTTCTGTGTTCATTATTGTCGCAGGACTTATTCTGCATCCTAAAATATCAGAGAACAATACGGTAGCAGGCTTAATCTATCCCATAAATATATATGACACTATTTCCATTCATGTAAGTGTTACGAATGAGAACAAATTTCATATTGAATTTTGTTCAATTAACAAAAAGAGGAATTAAAATGCATATACCAGATTCATTTATGCCTTTAAGTCAGGCAATGATTTATTGGGTCATTGCCCTCCCATTTATTTTTATGTCCGTCAAATGGGCTCGAAAAGAACTTGATGACACAAAAGTACCTATACTGGCAGCTCTTGCAGCTGGTATTTTTGCAATACAGGCTCTAAATATTCCAATCGGCATGGGTACCAGTGGTCATATGATCGGGGCAGCTCTTGTGGCTATTATCTTCGGAAGCCCCTTTGCAGGTGTACTTGTACTCACACTTGTCCTGCTTGTGCAGGGTTTTGTATTTGCTGACGGTGGTATCACTGTAATGGGCGCAAATATCCTTAACATGGGCGTAATTTCTGGATTTCTGGGCTATTACACATTTGTCGCTCTCAGGAAAAGCAAGCTCAGTATAACAATTTCCGCCTTCATCGGTGCATGGCTTGGTCTATTCGTATCTGCCCTTGCCTGTGCTGTTGAAATGTACATTGCAGGAACCTTCCCGCTTGCTGCAGGACTTACAGCAATGGGTCTGTATCATCTGATAATAGGGTTCGTAGGCGAAGGTCTTATCACTGCCATAGTGATAACAGCAATCCAGAAATCAAGGCCGGATCTTCTTGATAACTCCTTTCTGAGTGCAGAGTCAGGAGGTGTGACAGCATGAGTGAGATCATGTCAGAAAACAACATGAAGTTCCTTTACGCAGGTATTGCCATTGCATTGCTAATATCCGTCCTTGCACCTTTTATTGCATCTCAGGACCCTGATGGTCTTGAGAGTGCATCCTATGATGTAATTGATGAAGTAAAGATGGCCGCCATGGAAGAAATGGATCCGGTCTTCGAGTCACCAGTGCCTGATTACGCGATTGAAGGCCATGGTAAGACGGGTGAAGTGGTAGCTATCGTCTCTGGCACTCTCATGATGTTGGTCATTGCTTTTGTCATCGGAAAATTAGTAAAGAAATGATCCTCTGCCTTTAAGCGTTGCGTTTGGTGTGGAGTATTTATACCTTCTTTTAATTTTTTGCATCTCTGTAGAAACCCTTTCTTCTAATTTCCACTAATAATTACTTTTATAAGAACAATTCCCAATGTGATTTTAGCCATAAAAACACAAAGGTGATGAATGTATTTTGTTCCAGATTGGAAATCTGGAATTCCCATTAAATCTGTGATTTGATGGCATGTCAAGCGATTAATTAAACTTTATTGATACAGCTTGTCTGTAGCTGTATATCTCATCTTCCAATCCACAGTTGTAAGTATCCCAAACGAAAATATACTCAACATCAGTTAATGACACTGGTATTGATCAAAGAGTACACAGGTAAGAACTATAGAGATGTTGTTAACCTTGTTGAGTTAGTTAAACTTGTTGAATTAATGGTATATCGTCGAAAGATGAGAGATGAATTTGATGAAAATATATACCATTATAGAAACCTGGCAGAGACGATGTTTTCTGTTTTGGAAAGGAAGTATAGAGAAGAATTGAGGACAAGGAAATACAGAAATCAGGTCAAAGAAGTTAAGTTCAAGTTCTTATTCCATAATATAGGTCGGGCAATCTCTGTTTCAGTAATTATTCAAATGAGTTTTTCTACAGAGCCTTTTTTACATAACAGCAGAAAATATCAAAATTACGGTTGTTGCTAAGAAAAAGAAAACATCCTTGAATCTTAATTTGTTACTGTGCATATAGATGTTGGCAGTATCATTCCCGTAACCCCTGCATAACATGCTGATGTACGTTCGCTCCCCCTGTTCATAGGAGCGGATGAACAAAGAACTGATTGTATATCCCACCTGCTCAAGTATCCATCTGCGCGGTGCATTTTTGTTCCATATGTCAAAAAGGCGGGTCTGTTGGGCTGTCCTGATGCGCTTGAGCATTATCCAGAATACGAAGAGATACCTTACCATCATTGTCAGCAGAAGCGTGAATTCCCTGGGAATTCCAAGGCGCCTTGCGGATACGACCATTTCGTTCATCTTCATTGTGGAGGAAAGAAGTACGATGGCTGTCACACAGACTGTGTATTTTGCAAGAAGTGTCAATCCGAAGTATGTGCCTTCATAGGTCATTGTGATGCCAAGCGGGAGCTCTGTATATACTGTGAACGTATCAATGAAAGGTTGTCTCACAAAGGGTTGAATCAGGACTATTGACAGTCCAAATGGCAGCACTGCAAGGAATCTGACCAGCACGTAGAAAAGATTCAGTCTTGCTAGCAGTATCAGGATGATAAGGTACAATTCAATTATTGCAAGGCGAATGAAATTGCTGTCATCTATGCGCGGAAGGCTTACTGCAAAGACTATTATTGCAATTGTCACAAGTATCTCGACCCTGCCGTCAAGGCCGTGAACGGGACTGTTCTTGTAGGATTCTCTCTCGATATCGGTAAGCGTTATCTGCATTTTCCTGCCTGCATTCCCAGAAGACGAAGTATTTCATCCCTTGCATCGTGTGGTGTTATCTTTATATCCACCTCGATTCCACTCTCCAGCAGCAGCTCGAAGACCTCTGCGATTCTGGGCATCCTCAGGTGTGCATGTTCCAGTATCTCATGTTTTTTGAATATCTCTCTGGCGGTTCCCTCTGCTTCAATCCTTCCATGGTGGATAACATAGACCCTGTCAGCAAATAGAGGTACGATATCAACGTCATGGGTTGAAAGTATTACAGTTATTCCCATATCTTTGTTCATTTTCTCTATCACACTGATTACCTTATTGGCGGTCAGCGGATCCAGTCCCGCAGTGGGTTCATCAAGTACTACTACCTGCGGTCGCATGGCCAATATACCGGCGATTGCCACAAGTTTTTTCTGCCCTCCGCTCAGGTGATGAGGTGAGCGTTCTTCAAAACCTGACATGTGTACAAGTTCAAGGGCTTCGGAGACTCTGCTCTCAACCTCCTTGATGGGAAGTCCCATGTTCATTGGTCCAAAAGCAACATCCTGCTCGACAGTAGGTGCCAGTATCTGATCATTGGGGTCCTGGAATACGATCCCCACGGTCTGTCTCACTTCTTTTATGTTCTTCCTGGAGATCTTCTGTCCATTGACAATAACCTGGCCTGAACTTGGTTTGAGTATGCCGTTCAGATGTTTGAAAAGTGTTGACTTTCCTGCACCATTCGCTCCGAGGAGTGCTATCTTCTCTCCGGGGTATATCCTCAGGTTTACATTGTCAAGAGCTCTTGTTTTGCTGTTTGCGTAGAAATATGAGGTTTCTTTAAGCTCTATCAAAGGGCTATCACTTGTCATGTTGATCGATCACTGTGCTTCTTACGGGAAAATGAGATACTTTTCAGGATGGAATTTTTGGTTCTACATAAGGACGCTGTTATAAATAGTTGTTTAGTATTACCTATTTCACCGTTTATCATATTCATTTATTGTGTCTGTGATCTGTTGGTCAGTCCGGAGTTAAGAATATACTATCTTTACGAATCCCAATAAGAAGTCAGAGGCACGAAAATACATCTAGTAACAGGACAACACATAATAAATTGATGTTCAAAAACTCCGCACATACATTACGATTTTCCGTGTTTTCTCAAAATATGATCTTATCAGTCTTTTGTACTCTTCCTGTAGGATTATTATATATAGGAAAAGCAATAAGTGTTACTAATATTTATTATTTTGTGATTTAATTGCATGTAGTATAGGCTAATCAAGGCTGAATTTATGCTTTCATATCACCTTTTCTTAAGATATTGAAAAAAAATTAAGCACATGCCCCGGTGTCATGCGGGGTATGCACATAAAAAACATAGAAACTCTGCACATCCCTTTTCTTAAGGAATGTTGCCTTTTCCCGATCCTCGATATGCTGGGCAAATACAATCCATTTGCCGTCGGAAGTTTCCCTGCAATCAGTGATCCGGGGTATGTCGCATTCTCTTTTATCCTGCAGCACTACGTGTGCATTGACAAAGGAATCATGCGGCATGTCATGTAGCATATGTCTCACTGGTGAGGCATACGCATGCCTGCTATACATCATACAACCACTCCCGTTTTCAGTCAACAATAGAATGTATTTATTGAACATATATGTAATTTACGAAGTAGGTACTGCATTTCTACAACAATATTTAATACAATAATACTTCATTGTCATTTGCATGCTCACAAAAAGAATCATCCCCTGTCTTGATGTTACCCTGGACGAAGCCGGCGGGACCGTAGTCAAGGGTGTGGAATTCCTTGACCTCAGGAAAGCCGGTGATCCGGTGGAACTGGCAAAACGCTATAATGAACAGGGCGCTGACGAACTGGTTTTCCTGGATATCACGGCATCCCATGAAGGCAGGGATACCATGATCGATGTAATACAGCGCACAGCCAACGAGGTTTTCATTCCCCTGACAGTGGGGGGAGGAATTGGTTCGGTGCAACGTATCCGTGAAATCCTGCGTGCGGGTGCGGATAAGGTCTCCATCAACACCGCCGCGGTCAAAAGCCCTGGACTTGTGCGGGAAGGTGCGGACATATTCGGCTCCCAGTGTATTGTTGTTGCTATTGATTGTAAGCGCAATACAGACGTTGAGAACAATCCCGACAAGACCATCATCGAACTTGAGGATGGAAGCCGTGTGTGGTATGAGGTCGTCATCTATGGCGGACGCAAACGTACCGGTATCGATACTGTACAGTGGGCCAAACAGGTGGAAGAACTGGGTGCGGGTGAGATCCTGCTAACCAGCATGGACCGTGATGGTACCTATGATGGTTTTGACCTGCCGATAACCCGCAAACTGTCCGAGGAACTGGAAATCCCGATTATTGCTTCCGGCGGTGTGGGTGGCCCTGAACACATGAAGGAAGGGTTTGTAAAAGGTAAAGCCGATGCAGGACTGGCTGCCAGCATTTTCCACTTCGGGGAATATACGGTTGATGATGTGAAAAAACACCTGCGTAAGAACAACGTGCCTGTACGTCCCTGAGGTGACAATAATGGAGATAGCAGCCTTCCAGCAATTGATGTGCGATCTCTATCTGGAGAACGACAAAAGGCGGGGAAAAACAGCGACCGCCCTCTGGCTGGTGGAAGAAGTGGGTGAGTTGGCCGAGGCTATCCGGCGGGATGACCCGGAGAGCATCCGGGAGGAATTGGCTGACTGTTTTGCATGGATTGGGGCACTGGCAAATCTCTACGGGATAGATCTGGAAGAGGTATTCAACGAAAAATATCCACAGAGTTGTCCTACCTGTGGAAAGAATCCGTGCATCTGCACGGATTGATATATTCATTCATATAATAACAAATTTGTTTGATAGTCTCTGTATTTTTGTGAAGATCTAGTTGTATCAGTACGAAGGGAGGAATGATTTATCCGTCATTCATCCATTCTGGATATTTGATTTTTACTGCTGTATGCAATGATTGCTATTGTCATTTCAGTTTTCAAAAAAATATCAAGGAAAATAATGACGATGCTACATTATTACCGGTAAACCAATTGTGCAACAGGAGGTGACAAAGATTCCTTTAAGTTCACCCCACAATTTCAATCTGTGAAACTCCACTTATCTCAATCTCAGGTGTGCCCTTGTAATCCTTGATCTTGCCTGTCACCAGCACATCCTTACCTTCATAGTAAGTATCAGGAGATTGGGGGAAATTTGACCAGCTGTCCTGCCATATTATTACAGTGAAGTAACCTTTGTAAGGATCATGGAAATTCAGATAGATTATGCCATCCTCTTCATTTTTAGCTGTTGATACCACCCTGCCTTCAACCGTGTTCACCTCACCTACATGGCTGCCTGCTTCCAGATAAGAAATAACTGCGGTATTGTTATTTTTCGAATAGGACCAAATCCCTAATTTCTCAGTTCTTGCATGTTGCTGGGCTTCAGCAAAAATATGCTGATACTTCGTGTCGGGCTCATAGGCCCTGGCCAGAGCCAAACCTTCTTCCACAAGCTCCCTGTTTACCAGTTCACCGTCAAGCCAGACATATCTCAAGAGACGGCCATAAGTATCCCGGTTACTGCTATCCCCTTCCAGCAAAACCTGTTTACCTTCGATCCGGTTGGACAAATAATCTTTTGCCTTGGTATAATAGGGTTCATCCACCTCCGGTGTATCTATCCCGATTAGTCTTACTTTCTCCCCGGAATCCGTCACGAAAGTATCCCCATCTATCACGCTGGCAACCGTTGTGGTCGAATTCCCGATCTGGCTTTCCTCCGAAGAAAGACATCCACACGAAATAAGTATGAGAAGAGCAACGACCATAATTAATGACTTTTTAAACATAGGAGGAAAATAATTCTACTACTATTAAAATATAATTGTATTCCGGGCAATCTTTATTTTTGATGGGGGATTATTGGTTGGTATGAAAATACCGGCTAGAAAAATCCTTTTCGTACTACTTGCCGTCATGATATTTTTCACCAGCACCTCCCTTGCAGATATTGAAAAAATATCAGACAAACCCTGGGACCACAGCCCCATATCCGTATATATAGATGATAAGGATACACCTGAACACTACAGTCCCACCTACAGAGAACAGGTAGAAATTGCCCTGGATTACTGGGAAAAAGGTGGAAACGGGGCCCTCAGTTACCAGCCTGAATTCAAAATCATCGATAATCCTGACGCAGACATAAATGTTCGCTGGGTGGAGAATCTTGAAAAGGTAGAGGGAGCCGGTGAAGGAGTGGCTGGATACTGTAGACCCACCATTGTCGGGAACAAATACCTGCATGCTGAAATAGTGCTTGAAGCAGGAAACTACCAGGGGTTTTCCTGGGTGCAATATGGTGATGCAAATATGCAGGAGGTGTCCAAGCACGAAATAGGACATGCCCTGGGACTGGGACATAGCACAGAAAGAGGAGATATCATGTATCCCAGCTATGAACAACGTGATAACATCAATCCCCTTCTATTAGAATCCACTTTCCCCTACCTGATAGGTGCAATAATAGTAATCGTAACCATAATAGGATACCACGGGATTGGATGGAGAAAAATGCGCAAGCAACGCAAACAAATCGAGAAGGAGGTTTTTAAAGGCAAAGAATGAATATGCAGCAGCTGTGTTGCGACATCATGAAATATCTCGCAGGCGAGTATGTGGATTTCCTGAAATATGATCCGGACCTTACACATCTTACAAAGTTCCAGCGGGAAGTCCTGGAAGCCACCCGCAAAATCCCTTACGGACAAACACGCACATACGGGCAACTGGCAGAAGACATTGGAAAAAGCAAAGCAAGTCGGGCAGTCGGCCGGGCACTTAACAAAAATCCCTACCCCCTGATAATACCCTGCCACAGAGTAGTTGCTAAAAATAATATAGGTGGCTATGCAGGTGGCAAAGAATTAAAGAAAAAATTACTGGAAATGGAAAAAGCCATTAATTACGATGAATCAGTTCGTTAAGTTGATATACGGGAACTGAAAATTATACCCCTGACTTATCAGATGCTCATAATTTATCAAAGGAGTATAATCACATGAAACAACAGGTTGAAGTAAAGGAACTCAAGGAAGGCAAGTACGTAATTATCGATGACGAACCATGCATTATCAAGGGCCTGTCAAAATCCAAACCCGGAAAACATGGTTCTGCTAAAGCAAGGATTGACGCAGTTGGTATATTCGATGGACAAAAACGCTCAATCGTAAGCTCCGTTTCCTCAAAGACCTTTGTGCCTATTGTCGAAAGGAAAAGTGCACAGGTACTTTCCGTCACAGGAAACATCGCCCAGCTCATGGACATGGAAGACTATTCCACCTTCGAAATGGAAATCCCCGATGAATACAAGGATAGGGTGAACGAAGGGGGAGACATTTCATACATAACCGCCATGGGTAAAATGAAGATAGACCTGCGTTAAATAATGAAATGTTCTACCAGCCCCTTATGATGGACGCCCTGTGGGATTACGGGGCCGCAAAATATGTTATATTCGGAGTCCCTTTTGACGGGACTTCCTCTTACAGGCCGGGAAGTCGCAGGGCTCCGGATGCTATGAGACAGGCGTCTGAAAATTTTGAAAGTTACAATCCTTTTTTTGATATTGACCTTGCATCTATTCCGATCCATGATGCAGGCAACCTTGAAGTTTATTCTTCTGTTGATGAAACCCTCAGGGACCTTTACTATGATACCAGGGACATCGTAAAAAATGAAAAAATCCCCATTATGATAGGGGGAGAACACTCTCTTACCCTTTCCACCATTAAAGCCTGTACAAAAGACGATGATGACATTGGAGTGATCGCACTGGATGCCCATTTTGACCTGCGGGAAGAGTTTGGCGGAGTGAGAAATAACCATGCGTGCGTCAGCCGGCATATATTAGAAGAGGCCACCGACAGGTATGTATCCATTGGAACAAGGAGCGGACCCCGGGGCGAATGGGATTTTGCAAAAGATAATCACATATCCTATTACACCCCGGAAAATGTGAAAGAATACTCTGCCAAAAAACTTGCTACAAAGGTTATGAAAGAAATAGGAACCTCACAATTCTACCTTTCTCTGGATATGGACTGTCTGGACCCTGCTTATGCCCCTGCAACAGGTACTCCTGAGCCCTTTGGCCTTGATCCCTGGCAGGTAAGGGACCTGATACATGCTTTTGCCCCCCACACAGTTGGTTTTGATATTATGGAAATTGCTCCGGACTATGACAGTGGACAGACAGCCCTGCTCGGTACAAAACTACTAAGGGAATTCATAGCCGCACATGCAGCCGGCAATATCCAATAAGCATCAATTAGATATATACCCTCAAACCTAACTGGCGATTATGAGTGAAGAGATCGAGACCACATGCCCTGCATGCTCACCACAGGAATTCGTGTGGCACGACATACTGAAGGATGGACAGAACATGCTTGTCCGGTGCCAGGTTTGCGGTGATGTACATCCCACAGAGATCGAGACAGAGAAGACCCTCCCCGTAAGATTAGTAATCAGTCGAGGGGATGAATCATTCAAGACAAATGCACTTTTTGAAGAGACACAGGTCATCACGACAAACGAAGAATTGGTTGTGGAGGACCAGAACGGTGAAGATGTATACCCCATACAGATCACTTCCATCGAAACACCTACAAAACGTGAAGAATACGCAAAGATTGCAGATGTTGAAACCATCTGGGCACGTGCGATTGATGAAGTCGATGTCAAAATATCAGTACAATCCATAGGAAATACTAATCCCCATACAAAAAGAGTACCCGGAGAAGAAATTTTTGAAGTCGGCCTGGAATACGAAGCTGGGGGAGAGCGCTTCAGGATCACAAGAATAAAGATACGTGGAGGAAAATTCAGGTTTAAAAGGGGAGACAAAGTAGAGGCCAAATATATAAAAAGAATCTTCGGCAGGGTGGCCTATAAGAAAGGATGGGGAGGGGGCAGGACCGCTTGGAGTATGAAGAGAAACGTAAGGAACTGGTAAACCAGATCAAAGAAGAAGGAATCGGAAAACAGGTGCTTGAAGCTATGGGTAAAGTTCCCAGACACCTTTTTGTTTCCAAAGATATTAAAGACTCTGCATATATTGATTCTCCCTTACCTATAGGGAACAGGCAAACGATTTCAGCACCTCATATGGTAGCCATAATGTGTGATGTCCTGAAAATAGAAGAAGGCATGAAGATTCTTGAAATCGGAACCGGTTCCGGTTATAATGCTGCTGTTATGGCCGAAATGGTGGGCAAAAAGGGCCATATATACAGCCTGGAAAGAATCCCTTCTTTAAAACAATTTGCCGAAAGTAACCTTAAAAAGGCGGGTTACACCAATGTTACTGTCATCGAAGCCGACGGCACTCTCGGTTATTCTCCACAGGCTCCATATGAACGTATGTGCGTAACCTCTGCAGCTCCATCTATCCCTCGACCCCTCAAAGAGCAACTTTCAGCTGGCGGAATTATGGTGATTCCGGTTGGCAAATACATGCAAAATCTGATTCTTGTCCACAAACTTGATGACGGAACCTTCAGTGAGGAAAACCTTGGCGGCGTTATTTTTGTACCCCTTATTGGAAAATACGGGTACAGAGAATCTATTTAATGAAAATTATATACGATGGACATATATACAAGGAACCCATCTATATACGCATATATAGTGATGACGAATTAATCGAGGGATGGATATAGAAACAAGAAAAGTACAGCAAACCGGAGGTTCTACATATATTATTTCTCTCCCTAAACCCTGGGCACAGAGAATGGGAGTTGAAGCAGGCTCCAGAGTATCCGTCAGAAACCAACCCGATGGATCCCTTAATATAGCCACTCTGGACACCACAACAAAACCCAAAAAACGTAAGATGGAAATCACCAATTACAAGGGAGAAGGCCTGATACGTAACATAATTGCTGCCTATGTTGCCGGTTACGACCTTATTGAACTTGTGTCCCCAAGAATACTTGCCGAGCAAAAAAAAATAATACGAGAAATTTGCCACAAATTAATCGGCCCCGAAATCATCGAGGAAACCTCCAAAAGTGTCCTCATACAGGATCTACTCAACCCTGAAGAAGTTTCCATTAAAAAAAGTATCCGCAGAATGTACCTGATTTCCACTTCAATGCACAAGGACGCCATACAGTCTCTCAAGACCGGTGAAAAAGATCTTGCACTTGATGTGATGCTCAGGGATGATGAAGTGGACAGATTGTTTTTACTCATATCAAAACAGTTCCGCTCTCTGTTCAGAGGAACACGGCTTGCCGATACCACAGAGACATCTATTGATGAATATCATGATTTCCGACTTGTTGCAAGTTCCCTGGAAAGGATTGCAGACCATGCCCACAGAATCGCAGGAGTTACCAGAAAACTGCAAGGACCTGTTCCCGAAGAAATAATGGAGCCTATCGAAAAGGCGAGTGAGGAGGCACGCAACACTGTGGAAAAGGCAATTGATGCCCTCTATGGTTGTGATGTGAAACTGGCGAATAAAACCATTGAGAACATACAGCACATAAAAACCGATGTTGACAAACTCAATGCATCCTTTATGAAACTAAAAGACGTAGGGACTGTAGTCGGACTGGGGACCGTGGCCGATAGTATAGAGAGGACAGCAGAATACGGGACAAATATTGCTGAGACTGCTATAAATATGTCCATCGCCACTACAGAGGAAAGTGCCTGAATTAAAAAACAGACGCTTATTTATATAATGATAATATCAGAAATCACGAGGACAATTCCCACATCATAAATGGAGGAAATAGATGGGAGTAATAAGATCATTAAGAAGAAACTTCACAGGTCTCCTGAAGAAACTGCTCAATAAAAAAAGTGCAAGGATTGGCATTTATGGTCCCCCGAATGCAGGAAAGACCACCCTTGCAAATCGCATACTACGTGACTGGACAGGAGATGCCATGGGTTCGGTATCCAATGTTGCACATGAGACACGCCGTGCCAGGAGAAGAGAAGGGGTAACAATCAAAGGCAATGGTAATTCATTATCACTTGATATTATAGACACTCCCGGTCTTGCTACAAAGATAGATTTCCATGAATTCATGGAGCAGGGAATGAGTGAAGCAGAATCCAAACGCAGGGCAAAGGAAGCCACCGAAGGAGTAATTGAAGCGGTCAAATGGCTGGAAAGCCTTGACGGTATAATCCTTGTAATGGATGCAACCGAAGACCCGTTTACCCAGGTGAATGTCACGGTCATAGGAAATATGGAAGCCCGCGGTCTTCCACTCTTAATAGCTGCCAACAAGATTGATCGTGAAGATTCATCGCCTTCAACAATTAGGGAAGCGTTCCCCCAGCATCCACTCGTTGCCATATCTGCCCTTGAAGGAAAGAACATTGATACTCTTTATGAGGAAATTGCAAAGAGATTCGGGTGATTGAAATGCAGGGAATTCAAATGGATTTACTTTCAGAGGATCGGCTTGCAAGGATGAGCCCTGTGGAAAAGATTCGTTTCATCATTGATGAAGTCAAAAACGGTAAAATCCTTGTACTGGAAAGAGGACTCAGTCCTGAGGAAGAAGCCAATCTTATCGAGATGACAATGACACAAATAGCACCTGATGAATTCTCAGGGATCGAAATGGAGACGTATCCAGCCCACGAAACAAAGTCTTTTCTGGGAAAACTTTTCAACAAAGGCCCAAAAGGCAGACTGACCCTTATAGGCCCGGCCGATCAGCTTAAGACCCTCAAAAAAGACAGGGATATGATTACAGCATTGGTATCCTCAAACAGATAAGTGTTGTTTAACCTATGGAATCCATAGAAAGAGACATTAAGGAAAATACCAGCAACCAGTCCCTTTCATCTTATGAAATGGGGAGAGACGACGTCAATGTCATTTGTACCTATGGAAAAATATCTGTGTGGTTTGGCAGGCAGACTCCTGAAGTCGTTGTTGGGAGAATTCTTATATCTATTTCCCGGATTGATAAATCCGCTGTCCATGAAGTGGAAATTGTTTGTCCTTTTGAGAAAATAACAGAATATGAAAGCCATGGATATGTATTGGTATCCTACGCTAAATGTGAAAGTGGTTACAGGGCTACATTCCACATACCCTTCTATAACAAAAAGGCCCTTTTCTTTTTTGCAGAACACATAGTCAGAAAATTGCAGCAGAGAGATGTAAAAATAGATATATACTGGAATGGGGATGATTCAGACATCACCCGATTAACCGAGCATCTCAAAGAAATTGATGACTGGAAAGTAAAAAACATAAATTACAAGGATAGCAGTAAAGAAAAACAGGAGAAATAAAGAGAATGAATACCTGTAATGAATGTGAACACCTCACATTATCCATGGAATTGATGGCTGATCACATAAAGGACATAGCACAGAGGCTTGACAAGGAAAGTATCAAGAAAACCATTGAGTACATAATGAATGCAGATTCCATATTTATAACAGGAGCTGGAAGGTCAGGCCTTGTTGGGAAAGCTTTTGCCATGCGCCTCATGCACCTGGGATTTAAAAGTTTTGTCGTAGGAGAATCCACAACTCCTGCAGTGCACAAAAACGATGTAGTAATTGCCATTTCCGGCTCAGGAGAAACACGTTCAATATCCGATCTGGGAAGAATTGCTAAGGATATCGGAGCAACTCTGATAACAGTAACCTCCAACAAGGATTCCACACTTGGCCATATATCAGATGCAACCCTGGAAATACATGGACGCAGCAAGGAAGATGCAGGCGGCTATCTTGAAAGACACATGAGAGGGGAATATTCCCACCTCACACCCCTGGGCACTTCCTTTGAAATATCTTCCCTTGTCTTCCTTGATGCCCTTGTTGCAGAATTAATCTTTATCACAGGTGCCTCAGAAGCGGATCTTAAATCCCGCCATGCCAAATTGGAGTAATTAAAATGTTTGCCGGCAAATTTTCACAACGGGTGCAGGACATCGACATATCCGGCATCCGTAAGATCTTCGAAGCGGCCGGATCGGATGCCATCAATCTTGGCCTGGGCCAGCCGGATTTCGACACTCCCGAACATGTAAAAAAGGGTGCAATCGATGCCATAAATGAAGGATTTACAGGCTATACCCTGGGACCCGGCATCACAGAACTCAGGGAGGCATTGAGCAAAAAGTTCCGGGAAGAAAATGCAATTGCCACTACACCGGATGACATAATCGTAACGTCCGGTGCCTCAGAAGCCCTGGAGATTGCACTTGCATCACTGGTAAACCCGGGAGATGAAGTTCTTCTTGCAGATCCGGGTTTCGTATCATACGCATCTCTGGCAGGAATCATGGGAGGAAAAGGAATCGGTGTGCCCCTGTCCGATGACCTGAGAATGCAACCTGAAGACGTGATGGAAAAGATCACGTCAAAAACCAAAGCTTTTATCGTGAATTCCCCCTCCAATCCCACAGGAGCGGTCCAGACGGAAAAGGACATGAAAGGTTTTGCCGAGATTGCAGATGATTACGACCTGACACTGATTTCTGATGAAGTCTATGAGCATTTCATCTATGAAGGAGAACATGTCAGCCCCGCCCAATATTCTGACAATGTAATTACCGTGAATGCAACATCAAAGACCTATTCGATGACCGGCTGGAGACTGGGATATGTAACCGCTTCTTCAGAATACATCCAGCAAATGTTAAAAGTTCATCAATATGTACAGGCGTGTGCATGTTCCATATCCCAGAGGGCTGCCCTTGCTGCCATTCAGGGACCCTTTGACCCGGTTGTGCATATGCGCGAAAAATTCAAAAAACGCAGGGATATGCTAATAGAAGGGCTCAGTGGGATGGGTATCAAATGCCACAAGCCCGCAGGTGCATTTTATGCATTTCCCGAGGTAGAACCTGAATACGCCCAGCAACTTATCGCAAATGGAGTAGTGGTCGTGCCGGGTGAAGCATTCGGTGAAGGTGGAGCAGGACATATGCGCATATCATACGCCACCTCCATGCAAAACATAAAAAAAGCAATGAAAATTATGGAAGAAATACTCTAAATTATTCTTCCAGACGCTCGAGTAACAACGAAAGCGCCTCATCTATTCCTTCACCGGAGAGGGTGGACATTTCAATATCCACTTTAAATGTGTTGTTTCCACAAAGGTCCAATTTGTTTGCAGCGACCAGCACAGGCAATCCAAAATTATTCCGCACATCATCAAGCAATTTTGCCTGCTGGGACATTTCATAGCCACAGGTTTCGCTGGGATCAAGGATGAAAATTACCACTGCATCAAGATATTTCAGAGCAGTAATAGCCTGCATCTCCACTTCGTTGCGATCAGCCATCGGACGATCAAGCAAGCCTGGAGTATCGATTACCTGATAGCGGTTATATCCTCGCATAAAGTGACCTATCGTAACACCCTTGGTTGTAAAGGGGTATGAGGCAACCTCTGGTCTTGCATCGGTGACAGCAGCCACAAAACTCGACTTACCCACATTGGGATAACCCGCCACAACTATTGTGGGTTCTTCCCTCACATCCGGAAGCTTGCGAAGCTTGTTGCGTGCTTCATTCAGATACAAAAGATCCTTCTTGATAGATGAAATAACGGAAGCCATCCTGCCAAAAGCTTCTTTTCGTACCTGTGGTGATGAAGGGGCACCTCTCATTTTCTGGACATATTCTCTGGAGAGATCATGGATCTTATAAGATGCCCAGTCAAGCCGGGATAAGGATTGCCTCATCCTGTCGACATCAACAAGAATCTGGGCCAGTTCATAATAAAAAGGTGGTATGGTTTCAAAACTGGGGAACCTCCTCACAATGTTGGAGAGATTATCTGTCAGGATGTTACCTGCAGTAAGTACCATTGATTCGTCTGCTTTCAGAGCAGCCTCCCTACCTCCTCTCTTCTTACCTGCATTTGCACGACTGGCCCGCCTGAAAGCCTTGTCTACAAGTTCATCTTCTGTAGGTACTGTACTAATCTTCTCAAATATCATGATACGATTACCTTCCGATTGCGACAAACACAAGTAAGATATATAGTCTTTATTCTGCAAAAACACTATTTATAAATACAGCTTTTGATCATTTCTTACTACAAAGCGGTGGTCATCATGGAACTTACTCCAATCCAGAAAGAAATACTAATTGCATTGATAAATTTACAGCGCCAGAAAGATTCGGCTGTTAAAGGGGAAGAGATTGCCGATCTGATTGACCGCAATCCAGGGACAGTCCGAAACCAGATGCAATCCCTGAAAATGCTGGGACTTGTAGAAGGAGTCCCCGGCCCAAAAGGAGGATACCGTGCAACGGGTACCGCCTATGAAGCTCTTAGTGTCACATCCATGGAACATGAAGCAATTGTGCCTATCTATCGTAATGGGGAACTTGTACAGGGAGCTACAGCTGCTGAGATCATATTCACAACAGTCAGGCATCCAGACCTTTGCAATGGCAGGATTAAAGTAATAGGCAATGTCCGCAGTTTCCTCGAAGGAGACCAGGTGCAGGTAGGCCCAACACCTGTAAACAGGCTGATAGTTCGAGGGGAAATTGTAGGCAGGGATGATACCGAAAATTCCCTTCTATTCTCAATAAACGAAATGGTTTCACTACCCAAAAAATCCGTCAAACATTACATAACTCACCAGCCAATTTATGTGAATGTCAATTCAACCATCCAGGAAGCTGCCAGGATATTGGTAAGCAACAATATACATGGTGCTCCCGTGGAAGATAATGGCAAGATGGTCGGGGTTGTGACATTCACAGATATAGGAGAAGCTCTTGCAAGTGGAAAAATGACACTCAAAGTTAAAGATATTATGACAAGGGATCTTATCACCATTAACGGGAATTCTTCCCTCAGTGATGCGGTCCAGATGTTCAACAAGTATGACATCGGAAGACTTGTGGTGACACTCAACGACGAGCCTGCAGGACTGTTATCAAAAACCGATGTACTGCACGAACTTGCTGTTTACTGAAATATCAGTGACGTCTGCCTTTCATCTCAGCAGATATCTCGTCCAGGGTAATATTGTTGGCTGAAAGCATAACCAGCATGTGGAAAAACAAATCGCAGGATTCCTCAATAATCCTGTCTTTCTGTCCATTCTTTGCGGCAAGGATTACTTCAGTGGATTCTTCACCTATTTTTTCCAGAATCTTATCCATCCCTTTATCGTGCTTCAAAAGAGAGCATACATAAGAACCCTCAACTGCGTTTTCTTTGCGATCTTCTATAACATCATATACGTCTTCTAGAACTGAAATTGAACTCATTGGTAATCACTCCCTGAAGAAAGGAATACAAGTTTTCCAAAGGATATATGATATTATATGATTTTCCCTTCTTCAATAGCCAATGCCTATATATGCCTGCAAAAAATAAATTAAATGAGGAAGAGGTAAATGATATCTTTCCAAGGAGTCAGAAAAATGATAGGGGAAAATATGCAGGTAAAAGATGCAATGAGCAGAGGAGTGGTTACAGTACCAATGGATGCAACCGCAGCAGAGGTAGCAGAAACAATGGCAAATCGTGATGTTTCTGCTGTTGTAGCAGTTGACGAAAATGGTGAAACCTTTGGATTTGTTTCCGAAATGGATATTCTCTCCAGACTCGGAAACAAAAACTGGGAAATTGCCTCAATAGAAGATTTGATGGCATCATCTGTTAAAACCGTAAATCCGGATATGAAACTAAAGGATGCGGCAAAACAGATGGCTGAAAAGCACATTCATCGCCTGATAGTAATGTCAGAGGAAAAGGTAGGTGCGTCATACAGGCCAATCGGGATACTGAGCCCGGTAGACGTAATAAAATATCTTGTTCAAAAATAAATAGGATGACGTTGGAAGAAAAACCAGTATGACGGGACACCTTTAAGCTTTTCAGCCAACGTCTTATCATCCAATTAACATTGATAAATATATTTTTTGTGGTCTCCCGTCTACTGCTTACTTATATTTTTCTTGGATCGGTTATTTCACCTGTCAGTGCAGCAGCTGCAGCTGTCGCAGGAGAGCCCAGATAAACAAAGGATTCAGCACTTCCTTCCCTGCCACGGAAGTTCCTGTTAGAGGTTGCCAGGCCAACTTCACCGTCACCCAGAAGGCCGAATGAGCCACCCATACAAGGTCCACAACATGCAGATTCCACAATTGCACCGGCTTCCATGAACTGTTCTATATAGCCGGCCCTGAGGGCTTTCATGTATTCAGTCCTTGAAGCAGGTATAACCAGCAGCCTGACGCCCTCTGCAACGGGTTCATCACCCATCATATTGGCAACAATTTCAAGGTCCTCAAACCTGCCGTTGGTACAGGAGCCTACGAATACCTGATCCACTTTTGTTCCTTCTAATTCTGAAACGGGCTTTACATTGTCAACATTATGAGGACAGGCAAGCTGTGGCTCCAGGTTCGACACATCGTAGTGACGGATATCCTGATAATCCGCACCTTCATCGGAAACCCAATGGGAATTAAGCTTGTATCCAGGAATCCTTTCCTGAAGATATTTTTCGGTAACACTATCCGGTTCGATGATACCTGCTTTTCCTCCCATCTCTATGGCCATATTGGACATGGTCATCCTTTCGGAGATAGAAAAGGAACGTACTGTCGAACCTGCATATTCCGCAGCCATGTATCTTGCACCTTCAACACCCACATCTCCTATCAGGTGAAGGATGAGGTCCTTGGAATAAACCCTCTCGGGCAATTTTCCTTCAACTTCAAAGCGAATGGTCTGGGGAACACGGAACCAGAGTTTGCCAGAAGCAAGTACCGCTGCCATATCCGTAGAGCCCACACCGGTGGAAAAAGCCCCCAGGGAACCATAGGCACATGTATGTGAATCCGAACCTACTACGAGGTCACCGGGTTTCACATGTCCCTTTTCGGGCACCACCTGGTGACAGACCCCTTCATAAACATCATAATTGAGAATATTCTGTTCCTGTGCAAACTCACGCAGCATAATGTGATTCTTTGCTGCATGGAGAGAATCAGCCGGAACCTGATGATCAAACAGGATTACAATCTTGCTGGGATCCCAGACCTTTTTTTCTTCCTTACCTTCCATGATTTCATAGAAACCATCAACAGCCAGTGGACCGGTGATGTCATGGGTCATTGCAAGATCAATATTTGCAAGGACGAAATCCCCGGCTTTGACTTCCTTGCCCGAGGCACGGGAAAATATCTTTTCTGAAATAGTCATTGGGTGAGAGTCATTGGCAGACATGATAATCAGCAAAAATAATGTGTGATATAATAAATAAACCAATCGATAGAATCATTTGTCATCGAGTTTCCATTTTCCCCTGCTATCATGTACAATCAACTTATAATCAGAAGCAGGTTGGGAAGCCAGAAATAATGGTCCCTCTTTAAAATGCCTGTATGTCATAATAGTATCCCGAAGTTCAATAATATAGCGTTGTAACACTTCATTTGCAAGCCTGCGTGCATGATAAAGCGGTATAATCCTGCCCTCCCCTTTACATTCAGAAATTTCCAGCTTGCCTTCTGCGATATGGAAAGGATAGGTCCTGCAGAGAAGAGGCCTGAATGGATATATGGCACATCCGGCCTCACCCAGGAAGACACACTCTCCGTTTGTTTTCCTTTTAAGCCTCCAGCCGAATGTATGTACTATACCTTCAGTATCTGCCAGAAACATATCCTCTTCTGCTACCGTTGGTTCAATAGCAGTTATATTGCCGTTTTTTTTCAAGTTGTCAATATCAAAATAGGTCAGGAGTACGCTGTTATCTCCAGTGGAAAACTTGCAGCATCTGCCACATCCACTGCATCTGAAACCGATACGGACTATTTCCATGGCAAGATCATGAAGAGATATGGAAATAGAGTCCAATACTCGTTTTTCCAAATCCTTTATAATAAGTGAACGATATTCTTTTTCCTTCATTCATATCTCATTCATCTACTTCCTCTACCCCGACAGCCTTGAGGAATTTCTTAACGACTGCCTCATCTACAAGTTTCAGTAAAGTCTGACGGTCCTTTATGTCACTGAAAACACCCAGAGGAATCTGTGCACCTGCAGCTGTGGAATGGCCACCGGCAGACCCCTCACCAAAAGCCTTTTTCAGGATGGCACCCAGATTGACACGGATATCATTGCTGCGTCCTGAAACATAGATAACTTCGTCACTTACACCAAAAACGATTGTGGTAAATATACCCTCAAGATTGAGTAAATAATCGGCTGCCTGAGGAAGAGCATCCCTGTCCCGGATGATTCCCACATTGGAAAGCAGGTAGCTACCAATGACCTGCCGGTTCTTGATAGCCTGGCCGAGTACATCAAGGGTTTCGATAGACATTGACGGCCTTTCAAGCTGATCCAGAACTTCATGGTCGGCCATCGGATAAAGGAAAGAAGCAGCTGAAAGATCATTGGGATCGGTGTTGCGCTTAAAATCCAGTGTATCGGTACGAATGCCATACAGCAGAGCTGTGGCAATTTCACTGCTGATTTCTATATTCAATTCCTGCAGGTACTTGGTCATTATAGTAGCAGAAGCCCCCACATTGGGGCGAATATCAATAAAATCAGCATCTATTTCAGCATCACCTACAGGATGGTGGTCTATTACCACACCAATATGTGTCCCTTCTGGAAGCATATTGTTTGACCCTGCCACCGCACAATCGACAAGAGCAATCTCATCAAATTCAGATATATCCCGACCTTCCATATGCTCGAGATTGATACCCAGCAGGTTTACAAATGCTTTGTTCTCCTGATGGCCTATTTCACCATTATAGAGAATCGTGGGATACAGACCATAATTTTCGGCCATGAGTTTAAGGGCCAGGGCACCTGCTATAGCATCAGGGTCAGGGTTATCATGAACCACTACAGCAAGGCTTTTCCCAGTGTTTTTTCTGAACCACTGGGAAAGCTGGTTACCGATTCTCACAGATTCAGCACGTTCAAGGGACCTTGAAAGGGATTTTGATACTATCCGGGATGGCATGAACACAAAATCCGCACCAATTTCTTCCATTTCCTGCAGATTAATTACATCCGATGCCCTTGCAACACAGTAGAGAGAAGGACGGAAATGTTTTTTCACATTCCTGAGAGCCTGTTTATTGGCCTCTTTATCTGAACTGACAATCAATACACCGGATAGTTTTTTAGTCTGAAGGCCACGTAGAGTTTCAATCTCGGAAATATCACCCACTATCGCCTCATAGGCTTCCTCACGCAGGGTCTCGACTTTTTGTGGGTCCTTATCAACTATGATAAGTTCTTTTCCTAATTCCCTCAATGCCTTTGCTGTGGCAAAACCAATACTTCCACTTCCAAGTATCAGATAGGTAGGTTTAAAACGTGTCCTTTCAGGTTCATTTTCTTTTGGTGCGGCGGGAATGAGAATATACCTCCCTGTAGAAGATGAAATAATCCCTAACTATTAAGACATTTTCGTCTCAAAATGGTGAATAAAAGATAAAACAGCAGAAATTTCATTAACTCAGAAGAACAATAAATAACAGAGGAAAGAATGCAATCTATTACACCTGACAGAATGAAAGCCATAGACACAAACTGCACACATCTGGGATTGAAAGGGATACAGCTTATGGAAAATGCAGGAGCTGCGATTGCACGTAAAGTGTTATCCCTGGATGTTCACAACAATGTATTGATCGTGGCAGGAAGGGGAAATAATGGCGGCGATGCATTTGTTGCCGCCCGTCATCTAAGTTATTATGATAATATTAGAGCAAGGGTGATCCTGGCGGGGAAAGCAAGCGGCATAAGAACAAAGGACGCATTGGAAAATTTCAATTTATTGAAACATTGTGGTATTAAGGGCCTGGCTGAGATTACGGATTCCACACAATCCGATGTTTTCCAATGGTTCAAAGAAGCGGATGTCATTGTAGATGGCCTGCTTGGCACGGGAATCCGGGGACATGTCAGGGAACCTGAAGCTACATTGATAGATGCCATTAATACCGGCAACTCCTATGTGGTTGCAGTAGACACGCCCTCGGGTCTCGATCCTGCTACTGGAAAGGGTGAGAATACTGTCATGGCAGATACAACCCTGACATTCCACAGAATGAAAACCGGACTCGAAAACCAGGGTGAATTTACAGGAGATGTCGAAGTTATCAATATCGGCGTTTGCAGGGACGCAGAAGACACTGTAAACAGAGGGGACCTGGAACCTCTGCTCAAACGTCGTATTGATTCACATAAAGGACAGTCCGGCAGGGTACTTATCATCGGAGGAGGTAGATACTCCGGAGCACCAGCCCTTTCAGCAATGGCTGCCCTGCGCACCGGTGCAGACATCGTGACCGTTGCCACCCCGACAAATGTGTCGGACACAATCGCCTCATTTTCCCCCAACCTCATTGTCAGGAAATTATCCTCCAACCTCCTGCATACAAACGATATTGAAATCTTAAAAGACCTTATTCATGCACACGATGTGGTGGTTATCGGAATGGGGCTGGGTAACGAAGAAACAATACACCAGGCAATACACCAAATCCTGCCCCTATGCAAGAAAGTTGTTGCGGACGCAGATGCCCTTAATGAATTACAACTGCCCCCTCCTGAAAATTGTGAAATGATACTTACGCCTCATCCCGGGGAATTCGCCAGACTTACAGGAAAGGAAGTTGAAAAAGAACTGCCTGCAAGGGCCAAAATGTTACATGATTTTTCCCGGGAAAATAAAGTTATAACCATCCTAAAGGGGAAAACCGATATTATTTCTGATGGCAAATACATAAGACAAAACTATAGTGGAAATGCCGGTATGTCCGTTGGCGGCACAGGAGACGTGCTCGCAGGAATCGTGGGTGCCCTGTTCTGTCGCACGGATGCGTTTAATGCCGCTTGCTGCGGGGCATTTGTTAATGGAGAGGCAGGAGATGTGGCTTTTGCAAAAAAGGGGTACGGATTACTGGCAACAGATGTGATCGAACATATTACAGACATTATGAGACAATAACAGGTGATAAAATGACACATACAAAAGACAGGAATGTTGTAGTGGATATTGAAAGGAACAGACTGCGAGTTATAATCAGTCATGGAGAAGATGAAGAAATCATCAAGTTGAGTTTTGGTGAAGCCCAGACATTGTACGAAGCCCTCGGGAAAAAACTTGAGGACTATAAGCAGCGCCAGAATCTCAGAATAGATTAAATGGGGCGAATCCGTGGGAGAATTCACTCACATCAAAGATGGCCATGTTCATATGGTCGATGTATCCGGAAAAAGCGAGGTCAAACGCACTGCTCTTGCCCGGGGGAGTATATTCCTTTGTAAAGAAACTATTGGAGAAATCCAAAAGGGATATGTCGAAAAGGGCAATGTACTGGCCACAGCCCGTATTGCCGCCATAATGGCTGTCAAAAAGACTCCGGAACTTATTCCGATGTGCCACCAGATCCCGATAACCGGTATCGACATGGATTTTGAGATATGTAAAGACAGGATTACTGTTAACCTATCCGTCAAATCCAGAGGCCAGACCGGCGTGGAAATGGAAGCAATTACAGGCGTAAGCTGTGCCCTCCTTGCAATATGGGACATGGTCAAAGCACTTGAGAAGGATGAAACCGGAAACTATCCCCATACCCGGATCACTGATATTGAGGTAATCCACAAAGCAAAAGAAAGCTGATACCCAATTCTTATAAGTAACCAATACATTCATAACCATTATCAAAAAAGCGAGGGAATGATGTGAAAATAATAGCCGGACCAGCTTCCCAATTGCTTGCCTCTAAAGTGGCACAGCAACTCAATACGCCTCCCACAATATGCGACTATAAAAGATTCCCTGACGGGGAACTGTATACCCGCATCAGGGATGACAGCATCGATGATGTTACTATAATACAGAGTACACCTACAGATAGTGATTATGTAGCCCTGCTACAATTAATAGATGCTTGTGAAGAAGCACCAACCATCAACGTTGTAATACCGTATATGGGATATGCCAGACAGGACAAAGTTTTCAATCGGGGAGAACCGGTCAGTGCGCGTGCAATTGGCCGAACCATTAATGCTGACAGGGTTTTCACTGTAAACATACATGAGAGAAGCATACTTGAACATTTCAATGCCGATTCCTTTGACCTTGACGCTTCACACTTAATCGGGAATCATATACGTTCTCTGAACCTGACAGATCCACTCATAATCTCCCCGGATGTTGGTGCCCTCGAACTTGCAAAAAGTGCATCTGCAGATATAGGCATTCCCTACGAACAACTTGAAAAAACAAGGCATAGCGGAGAAAGTGTAACGATTGCTGAAAAAGAGATTGATGTGAGCGGAAGGGATCTGATACTGCTGGACGACATGATTGCAACCGGTGGTACCATGGCAGAATCTATCCGTATGCTTAAAGAGCAGGGTGCAGCAGACATATATGTTGCCTGTATACACCCGGTACTTGCACGCAATGCCGTGGTGCGTCTTTACAATGCTGGTGTCAAGGAGATTATATCCACTGATACCCTTGAAAAACCACAGAGCAGTATCTCGGTAGCCCCCCTGATAGCCGATACTCTTAAAAGCCTCTAATATTCACCTATATGAGGAGTGTTAAGTATGTCTTTACCGGAAATCTGTCCCATTGATAGGACTCATGTGTGCAAAAAAAGAAAGTGTCACCTCTACCATGTGGATTGGCGTAGCGGTGATGAGAACTGTTCCGTTGGGTATAATCAGACCACAAAAATGAGAAGGAGTTCCGAATCTGTAGTGGATGAATATGCTCAACGTGTGAAGGAAAAACTCAGGGACAGAACAGAACCACCGGTAGATTCCAGAGAACCCACAAAAGAAATCCCACAACCTGGAAGAGATAAGGCTCCCACAAAAGAAAAAACCAGAGAGATATCCACAGAAGGAAAGAGGAAAAGTATAGATAAAGCAATGGAACTTGACCTTCCAGATGATTATGAAGAAGAGTTCTGGTCCGACAGATAAAGCAGATAATATGCATGCAGAGATGCTGCAATCTGTTTATAACACACTTATCCGGGAATTTGGTTCACAGCAGTGGTGGCCTGCTGAAACCCCTTTTGAAGTTATCGTGGGAGCAATACTTACCCAGCAGACAAAATGGACGAATGTGGAAAAAGCTATCGATAACCTTAAACAGAAAAATATGGTTGAGGCGGGCAGATTGGCAGAGATGGATCTGCAGGAACTTGAAGAGGATGTCAGATGTACCGGATTTTACAGACAAAAAGCCAGCAGATTAAAAGGAATATCAAGTTTTTTTCATTATCACGGTGAAGAAGTACTTTTCTCCCTTCCAACAGAAAAACTACGCAGACGTTTACTTGAATTAAAGGGTATCGGACCTGAAACTGCAGATAGTATCCTGTTATATGCTGCCGGCAAACCCTGTTTTGTAATTGATGCATATACAACCAGAATAATGCGATGTATCGGAGTTGAAGGTAATTACCACCAACTGCAGGAAATATTTGAAAAAAATATTCCAAAAGATGTGGAAATGTATAAGGAATACCACGCCCTGATGGTGGAGTATGCTAAAAGGTACTGTGCGACCAAGCAGTGCCACAAATGTCTCCTGAAGGGGAACAAAGATGGACAAAACTGAATTCAATGAGATACACCGAAGCGTCACGAATGCTTCAGACTTCGAAAAACTGGCCCTGGATTACTGCCAGCCCGTAGGCGTAATCGCTTCCATCCTGCACCAGAAAATTATCGATTATGTCAAGAAAAAATACTATATCATACAGAATAAAAGTGCTTTACTGCTCAAAAAATGGAAAAGGGGCAGCAGTATAATTCAACTTTCAGAAGAATACAAATTCCCTCCTACACTTATAGCTACAACGCTGCTAAAAGAGATGGGGATGTCCAAGAAATACGTATTCAACCACCTAGATGAGATAGAAGACAACCGGCTTGCATCTGAAATAAAGGAAGCTCTTGAAATAGATCTTTATTTTTCACCTGAAGCCCACTCTTTTCAGGCCAGGAAAGGAATATTAGGGGAAATGATTGTAGCCAAGTGGCTTGAATACAGAAATATCGAATATCTAACAGAAGAAGAATTGAGAAAACAAAGTGCAGAAAAGACACCTGATTTTTTCCTTCCTGATCCTGTTGAGATCCGGGGTCAGCAGGTAAACTGGATCGAAAGCAAAGCCGTATTTGGTAACGAAACCGATCATCAGACCTATATCAAAAAGCAGTTTTTCCACTATGAAGAATTATATGGCAGTGGAATGGTGATATACTGGTACGGTTATGTGGATGGGATCAGCCTGGAAGGCCATGTAATAAGTGACTACAGGATAGATGATGAGTTTGATCCAGACATCCTGCGGGATATAGTAGATTTACTCAATCTCGCGCCTGACTGGTAAAATTACATTCCTTCATTGTCTCTCAATGGCGAATAAGGGCCTGTATCACCAAAGTCTTCCTTTAATAAAACATCGCCCTCTACAAGACTGGCATGTGTGCCTATGGTTTCGAGCAACGAATCTACCTCTTCTCCCACAGGTTCCCTCATATTGTTCATTTCAAAAATATCTTGTAAAACAGATATTGCATTTCTTTTCCGGGGATCAGTGATGCGTGTCATTAAAGTTAACACCGTTGATTGTTTTTAAAAACCTGCCGATTTTTACCTATTTTACAAGAGCATTCCGATTTGGTAGACCACTGCACCCACTGTGAATGCAAGGAGTATCGTAAATGTGGAGATCATAACAGTATCCCTTGTGCCCAGCTCATGTTTAAGTATTGCAATGGTTGCAACACATGGAATATATATTGTTGTAATTACAGCAAACACGTACATCTGTAGAGGCGTCAATACCGTTGCAAAATTTGCAGTACCCGCAAGTACCGCCAGTACCTCAAGCGCCATTTCCTTGCGCAATATACCGAATACAAGTGCTGTGGCAGCAAAAGCAGGCAGACCGAGAATCCCCACAGATATAGGAGATACGGCATTCTCGAAAATATCCAGTATACCCAGGCTATCCAGCCCACCCAAAAATGCACTCCCCACTATCAGCAGAGGAAAAGCGATGTAGACAAACTCACGTATCCTAAGCCAGGTCTTTTTAAGAGTGGACACAACATCAGGATGTCTCAACGGACCCATCTCCATTATAAAACCGGTCCGCTCCCCGGGAAGACCCCTACCCAATATCCAGCCGGTTATGAAAATTATAAAGATTTCCAGCACATAGATAGATACTGCAGCCCAATAACCTACAAAAGTGCCTACAAGTCCCAGAATAATAACAGTCCTTGCAGAACAGGGGATAAGGGATATGAGAACCGAAGCGATACGCCTTTCCCTCAATGTATTCAATGCACGGGTAGCCATGATTGCCGGTACATTACAACCCAATCCCAGTACCAGGGGAATCACTGCCCTACCATGCAATCCCATCCTGTGGGTCAGGTTATCCAGCAGGAAAGCTGCGCGAGTCAGGTATCCCGAATCCTCGAAAATGGAGAGTATAATATAAAAAATCCCTATGTAGGGAATTGCAATGGCAAATCCAGCCTCTATGCCCAGCAGGGAATAGATGATCACATTGCGCACAAGGGGGTTGCTTGCTGCAAGCTCCGCTTCAACCGGAGCTATGAGGTAGGTTTCGAAAAGATGGACGATTCCCTCTTCCAGGAATCCCCCAACCCTGAAAACCAGAAGGAAAGTAAGTAAAAGGGCTGCTGCAAGACCCACGACACCCACATATTCAGATGTGAGCATATCATCAATACGATGCTTTAGAGAAGTGTCCTTTTCTACAATTGACTGCACCGAGTCTGTAATCTGGCCGGCTTCCCCATAGAGGTCTCTTGCCATGGTATCTGAAATAGCCATATTGTGGGCATCTTCGATCTCTGAAGCCATTTCTGAAGCTTTTGACAAAAGCAGGTCTGCCTCATGGGGTCTGCAGCACATGCGTACAAAATCACTGTCATTTTCAAGGGCACGCAATCTTATTACAGAGGCAGTATCAGGAAAATCCACACCAAGGTCATTGATAGCGTTAGTTATATGGTTATCATAGTGAACACGGATTCGCCCTGCTGGTGAAAGGGATGGGTCAACTGCTTCTTTCAGGACCTCCTCAAGCCCGATTCCCTTGGTGGCAACAGTAGGTACAACCGGCACACCAAGTAGCCGGGATAATTTGGGGGCGTCAATATCAATACCCATTTCCCTGGCGGCATCCAGCTGATTTAGGGCAATTACTACGGGTACACCGAGTTCCAGTATCTGGAGGGTAAGATACAGGTTACGTTCCAGTCTTGTGGCATCCACCACATTTACAATCACATCGGGATATTCACGCAGCAGGTATTCCTTTGAGACCCGTTCGTCCTCTGTGGATGTACCCAGTGAATAAATACCCGGCAAATCAACGATATCTATTTTCTTCTGGCCAACCTTTACAGTCCCGCGTGTCATTTCCACAGTGGTTCCCGGATAATTGGAAACCATGACACCCACACCGGTGACCCTGGAAAAAAAAGCACTTTTACCTACACTGGGATTGCCAACAAAGGCAATTGTCATGTCATGATCGCCGTCATGCATGCGTTTTTCGGCTGCCCCGCAGCAAGAATCAGGAATGAGTACCACGTCTCCGCTGCCTGTGGTCGTTTTCTGCAGGTTTTACAAAGATTTTTTCCGCCACTTCTTTTCCCAGGGCTATTTCAGTACCCTTGGTAATTATAGAAATGCATCCCTGTTTCTGTTTTCTTTTGATTTCAATATCCTCTCCTGCGACCATCCCCAGTGACGTGAGCCTATCCTTGGTCTCTTTTGGCAGGGCAACCATTACCACTTTTCCTTTAGTCTTTTCATTCATTTCTACAAGAGAAATATAATGTTCCCTGCTCAAACTACATTTAGCAGGCAGAGTGGTTTCAGAAATATCGCAAAGGCCTTTTTCTGCCAGATAAGAGCACATTCTTTCAAGTACAACATCTGACATAACATGTTCGAGCGCACAGGCTTCCTGGTCCGCTACTTCTTCATTTATATCAAGTACCCTGGTGAAAAAGTTCTTGAGCACCAGATGTTTTCGCTGGAGATTGTTGGCCTGTATTATTCCGGATTCGGTCAATTCAACCCCGCGATAAGGAGCATGAGTCACAAGACCTTCATCCGAGAGACGCTGTATCATTTCAGTAACTGTTGCCGGAGCAATTTCAAGTTCCTTTGCTATATCCTTGTTCTTGGCCGGGGAACTGGTGCGAGTGATCAAACCCTGTATGGTTTCCAGATATTCTTCGGTTCTCTCAATATACATAAATGACCCACTGCTAGAGGAAAATTAGAATACATATTATATTAGGTTATGCGAAAGTGAAGTAGAGAATCTATAGATATATATTTAACGGCTGTACACAAAGACACTGTTCAGTTAAAACATCTTTCCCATTGATACGGCGTATATGAATTTAGATTTTGATGATTTCTGATGTAATTATGATTAAACATCTGTATCCAGTTATTAATATGCTGAACAAGTCCCTCTTTATGTGGGAAATATTTATCAAACACCTTAATCCTCCTTTTTACAGATTTGAATCATCGCTCGATATAATTTCTGATATCCTCGGATATTACAGTTCTCTTAATCCCGGGTTTCTCCATAACAGTGTACCATGGCCCCCCATCCACAACTGCCCTCTTTGGCATTTCTCCATATATTCGTTTCAAATCCTTAAAGAAAGATTTCGTAGTTAAGTGGTTCCTTGTAGGATATATC
>NZ_RRBA01000015.1:0-37586 GCF_004104135.1 Methanohalophilus sp. WG1-DM
AAAATTGGTGTGGCTTTACTAAAAAGAATTCTTAAGCAGGCCAAAATCGCCAGGGACAAATGGCTTGAAACAAATTAATATTGTTATTTTCACTCCCCCGCAAACTCGCCCCAGCCCCTCCTCCAGGGAAACTTGCGGGACAAAACCCAGCGTTTGCGCAGCGCTGATGTCGGCCACGCTGTGGCGGATGTCACCGGTGCGGGCGTCCTGGTATTCTACAGGCAGATCACTGTCAAAGACGTTTTGTACGATTTCGGCGAGCCGGTTGACGGTGGTCTGTGTGCCTGTGCCTGCATTAAAAACCCTGCCGATGGCTGCGTCCTTTTCGACCAGAAGTTCTACCAGATCCACGATGTCGTGTACGGAGATGAAATCGCGGGTCTGCTCGCCATCGCCGAAGATTACCGGGGATTGGCCGGCTTTTGCACGCTCGATGAATTTGGTGATGACACCGGAGTAGGGATTGGAGGGATCCTGGCGGGGGCTGTAGATGTTGAAGGGGCGCAGCACTGCTACGGGCAGGCCGAAGGCGCGGTGGTACATGAGGGCGTACTGTTCGCCTGCGAGTTTGCTGACGCCGTAGGGGGAGAGGGGTTGTGTGGGATGGTTCTCATCTATGGGGGTGTGTAAGGTGTCGCCATAGATGGCGGCGGAGCTGAAGTAGACGAAGCGTTTCAGGTGGGTCCGCCGGTGATGAAGATTGTTTGCATGGGAGTTCCCCACACATGTGGGGATGAACCGATTGCATCCAGTAAAGTACGTATGTTCCCCTTCCAATAGGTTCCTCATTGAGCCAGTGAATCCTTCCAGTATTTGCCATCAGAGGAAATTTTATCTTCTATCGCATAAACGACACGACTAGTCATCGATACAAAAATATTTCTAGGTCACACACATTGGTCGAACATAATAAGATGAACGGAAAATTAAGCATGGAGAAAGAAGAAAAGGTAATTGCGATTTTGCTGACAATGGCGATATTATCCCTGGCTGTAGCATATGTCACCTATTTTCCCAACTCTTTTAACAAAACAGGTGAACAGCCCTTAACAGATTCTACAGAAGTAGGGAAAACTGTGACAATCGAAGGAACCCTATACAGTAAGGAAGCCACATTCAATGGAAATCACCTGATTCTTCAGATAGATTATAATTCCGATTTGCTAACTGTATTTATACCGGAAGATAACGGTGCAATGAATATAGATTCACGGATAACTGTCGGGGATAAATTGAGGATAAAGGGAGAAGTGGATGAGTATAAGGGGGAACAGGAAATCATAGTGAAAAATGAAAACGATATCAAGAAAATGTAAATCGGTACAATTTTAAGTCATAAAAAATATCATTCCTATATATGAAAGCCTGTATTATGTGTGGAGGAAAGGGGACCCGACTTAGGCCTTTAACGTTTGACAGACCAAAACCAAATATTCCAATCATCAACAAAGCATCAGTGGTACACCTTGTGGAGCAACTTGCAAAAGAGGGATTCACTGAGATAATTATCACCCTGGGCTACATGGGTGATAAGATACTGGAAAAACTGGGTGATGGCAGCATGTTTGGTGTCCATGTGGAATATGTGTATGAAGAAACAAAACTGGGCACAGCAGGAGGTGTGAAAAATGCCGAGAAGTACCTCTGTAATGAACCGTTCCTGGTTGTTGGAGGAGATCATGTCATGGATCTTGAACTCCGTAATATGTACAGGTTCCATGAGCGCAATGACGCAATCATTACAATCGGTCTGCTATCCATAGATGATCCCAGGGAATTCGGCATCGCGGATATGGATGTGAATAACCGTATAAATCGATTCCTTGAAAAACCAGGACCCGGTGAAACATTCAGCAATCTTGCAAGCACGGGTATATATATGTGTGACCCGGAAATCTTCAAATGGATCCCGGAAAACCAGCCCTACGATTTTGCCAAAGACCTGTTTCCATCACTGATGGCAGAAGACAGAAGAATCAATGGTTTGCTTGTGCGAGGACACTGGACCGATGTAGGCAATCCGGCAGCCTATCGCCAGGCACAGCGCTGGATGCTTGAATCAATGCCTGGAACTACCATTGAAGGTCACTTCAACACCAAGGATTCCCGTATAAACGGCCCCCTCAAAATAGGCAACAATGTGGTGATCGGTTCCAACTCCGCAGTTGTGGGCCCAGTGGTGCTCGGTGAGAACACAACAATAGGCAACAATGTCCTGATAGGCCCATATACGACGATTGGTTCTAACTGTGTCATCAAGGATGGATGCAGAATTCTTTCATCCTATATATTCAATGATGTGACCATAGGAAGTAATTGTAACACTTCAGGTACTGTGATTGACAACACTACAGTGGTTGGCCAAAACTGCAGCCTGGAAAACGGGACTGTAATAGGCCCAAGAGTACATATAGGGAACGATTCAACAATCCATTCCAATGTCAAGATCTGGCCGGACCTGACAATCAAAAGTGGGTCCACAATACAGGACAATTTGCTTAATCCTGATTATGGTTAATTTGAAAAAGAGTGATTGAATATCCACTCAGGATATTCAACCATTTAATGTTACTTTTTATTCTTCTATGGATACCAGCGTAATATTGAATTTCAGTGTTTTACCGGCCATAGGATGATTGAAATCAATCATTGCAGCGGTGTCATTGACATCAACAATAACTACCTGCCGGCCATAGGCGGTTGAAAGCCGGTCACCTATTTGGTATGGTGTCGTTGTATTGGGCAAATCACCAAGGGGTACTGCCCTGACAAGTTCTTCTTTGTAGGGGCCATATGCCTGTTCAGGTGAAAGTTGCACTGTCTTTTCTTCCCCGACAGCCATTCCCTGCACTGCACTGTCAAAACCTTTGATCATCCCTTCTCCTCCCAGGGTAAAGCCCAGAGGTTCATATGATCTGGCAGGGTTGTGTATTCCCTCTTCCCGGGCAACTTCTTCTATGGAAGTATCAAATACCGTACCGTTTTCAAACTCACCAACATAATCCACGGTGACATTGTCTCCTTCCTCTGCAACTTCAGCGGGGGTCGAGCAGCCACTTATGAGAAGAATTGCGGCAAGTGCCAAAATAAATAGTAGTTTTCTCATGCTCCGACTAATTTACTATTCATGATAAAACTTGTCATTCACGAACTACTGTGGCTGAAATAGACCTGAAACCGTGACCTGTTACCCTCACATCAACAAATTCACCTATGGGAAGTTTTTCTGAGATACCTACAAGTATTGGGTAGGAACCCAGTTGCCTGCCAAAGGTACCCACCGAACTCTCACCCCATACCTCGCAAAGCACATCCTTAAGTACAGTCCCCTCGGGCACGACCCTCTTCAGCATGGGTAAATCAATATCCTTGCGGACCTTTTCCTTGTATTTCAAAAACATTTTCCGGTTTTTGGCCAGAGGGAGCTGCTGTTCTGCCACAGGAGTTCCGCTAAAAGGCATAACCTGGCGAATGTTTATCCTGCGCAACAAAAGACCATCATCCAGGATATTTTTCAAGAAATCATAATTCAATCCGAAGGTTTTCTTTGTTTCTCCTGCCAGACCGTGTACAAAATTAAGTCCGGGAAGCAGATGTGAAAGACCATTCTCACCTCTTATGCTTCCAATCTCATTCATCAATTTTACAGCTTCAAATACATCATCAGGCATTGCTTTGAGATTGTTGGCCCTGATTACAGCGGGATCAGCACTTTCCATACCCATGGCTGCTACATCCCCGGGTGTGTGATATTTCAAAATGGTCTTCATGATTTTACTACATTCATCCGGATAGGTGGCTATAGTGGCCGGATTGGCATTGTCCATATGCAGTACCTCCAGCCCCGGAGCCACTTTCCGGATACCCGAGTACAGAGATTCAAGCGCCTGCGGATTCGGCCTTGGGAGAGAATCCCCTAAATCCACTGCATGATAGGTGAAAAGATCAGGTTGACGACCCAGGCGGAAATACAGGGCACCTTCCTTATAAAGACTGGCGGCTTCGGCAACGACATCCTCCACGGAACGGTAGGTTGACGGACCATAAAAGAATTCAGTACAAAAAGAACAGTGAGTATCCCTGCCACATCCGCGATAGGTTTCCATCTCACACATTATATTCGGAAAATCCGGATGCTGCCTGATTATAAAGGCACCCTTGTCGGCCCATCTGCCAATCTCCCCAACCGTACGCATCCGGTGTTCAACATTATCAGGGTCCCCGATGCAAGGGCCGGGGGCAATTATATCATGCACAAATGCCTCGATGTCCTGCCGTGCAACAAATACATTTTCATCAGCCATTTCAAGGGTTGAGGCTGCCATGCCGCCTTCACTGCTGTAACCCAGGCGTATAGGTCCACCGATCACCTTCACACCCGCAGCGGTCCTGCAAAGGTATTCGATTTCCTTCAGGGTGATAGGAGAGGAGCGCAGGTATTTGCCGGGGACGGTCATTCCCGACAGGATAACTACAAGATCAGCCCGACCAAGCAGGGCAAGGTCTTCCTTTTTACTGTTCCTGATACCGTCTATTGTGAAATAGGATATATTATCCCGACCGATACCACGCTCAACCAGGGCTCCTGCTATATAGCGTATGTAGGGAGAAATATAAGGAGGAACTCCGAAACATGCGGGTTCGTCAACATAACCGTCTATGATTGCAATTTTCATGGATACCGTGGACCTTCCTATAATGACAAACAGAAAGCTTACTTATATTTAATGTTTCATACATATGGAGTAATTACCCAGAGGTTTCCACATGAGAAGTGACAGTATCAAAAAAGGGACAGAGAGGGCACCTAACCGTTCCCTCCTCAGAGCTACAGGAGTTACAGATTCAGAAATGGAAAAACCGTTTATCGCGGTGGTGAATTCCTGGACCGAAGTTGTTCCAGGCCATATTCATCTTGATAAAGTATCCGAAGCCGTCAAAGCAGGCATACGCAATGCCGGGGGAGTTCCCTTTGAATTCAATACCATAGGCATATGTGACGGTATTGCGATGGGTCATGAAGGAATGAGATATTCCCTCCCAAGCAGGGAAGTCATCGAGGATTCGATCGAACTCATGCTCGAAGGCCACCGTCTGGACGGCATGGTAATGATCACATCATGTGATAAAATCACACCCGGCCATCTCATGGCTGCCGGCCGGCTTGATATTCCGACTATCGTGGTTACCGGCGGACCTATGCTACCCGGTTTTTCGGGAGATGAGCCCCGGGACCTGATCTCCGTATTCGAAGGAATCGGGGAACACCGCACCGGCAAAGCCACCGCCGAGCAACTGAAAGTACTTGAAAATGTATCATGTGCGGGTGCCGGATCATGTGCCGGAATGTTTACCGCCAATACAATGGCTTGTATGACCGAAGCGCTTGGACTGAGCCTGCCCGGCTGTGCCACGGCCCATGCGGTAGATGCCAAAAAGATCCACATCGCCAAGGAATCCGGAGAACGTATCGTTGCAATGGTGGATGAAGGTTTGTCAGCACGCAAGGTGGTCAGCCAGAAATCTTTCGAGAATGCTATCATGGTAGACATGGCGGTAGGCGGGAGTACCAACACAGCCCTGCACCTGCCGGCTATTGCCCATGCATTCGAAATGGAACTGCCCCTGGATACATTTGATCGCCTGGGCCGTTCAATCCCGCATCTCATCGGATTGAGACCTGGTGGCAAATATCACATGATCGATTTTGAAAGAGCCGGTGGTGTGCATGCAATAATGCAGAGATTGAAACCAAAACTCAATCTCGGAGAAAGAACTATCACTGGAAAGACAGTTGGAGAAAATATCGACGAATACGTGATCATAAATCCTGCCATAAATAAGAAGATTATCCAGACCCTTGATAAGCCCCTCCATAAGGAAGGAGGTCTGGCAATACTGAAAGGAAACCTCGCCCCGGAAGGTGGAGTGGTCAAACAGGCAGCTGTTGAGTCCGGAATGATGCAGCACAAGGGCCCTGCAAGGGTCTTTGAAAGTGAGGAAGAAGCCATGCATGCAATCCTTGATAATAACATCAAGCCCGGAGATGTTGTGGTAATCCGTTATGAAGGCCCCAAAGGAGGGCCGGGAATGAGGGAAATGCTTTCCCCGACATCGGCAATTGCAGGCATGGGGCTGGCAGATTCAGTTGCCCTTATCACAGATGGCAGATTTTCCGGTGGAACCAGGGGGCCCTGTATAGGCCATATTTCTCCGGAAGCCATGGAAGGCGGACCAATTGGCCTAATAGAGGAAGGGGACATGATAGAGATCGATATCCCTGCAAGGAAACTGGAGCTTCTTATCGATGAAAAAGAGATGCAAAAGAGAAAAGAAAACTTCGAACCTCTTGTAAAAGAAGTAAAAGGATATCTTGCCCGTTACAGGAAATCCGTAAGTTCTGCCAACAAGGGTGCTATCAGGGAATAATCAGCTACGTTGAACGCAGGGGCCATCTTTTTTATCCACGGTGGAGATGGTGCCTTCCCCG
This sequence comes from Methanohalophilus sp. WG1-DM, assembly GCF_004104135.1. NCBI lineage: Archaea > Methanobacteriati > Methanobacteriota > Methanomicrobia > Methanosarcinales > Methanosarcinaceae > Methanohalophilus > Methanohalophilus sp. WG1-DM. The sequence goes on from NZ_RRBA01000015.1 coordinate 6,491, forward strand.
ATCATATCTTCAATACTATTTTCAACTTCATCCTTCGGATAGCGGACCGAAAGCAGGCTTATAAGAACTTGCTTTTTAATTATCATACCATCAGGAAGATACTGGAGTATACTCTGTTTAAGAGGAGAAGGCACTTCGTCCACGGAGATCACTTTTTCATTATTCCTTATCCTTTTCATTCCAGTATAGAACGGATCATCATCCTGTTCACCAACTTCGCCGGATTCAGGATTTGCAGTCACTACAGGTATTTCATCCGCAGATGAAGTATCAGCCACATAAGAAGGGGGAACTGGACCTGGCGAGGAAGTGCCTGCAATGTGGTCCTCAATAGATTTCAATCTGTTTTCGATTGAGATGAGTTTTTGAGCCATCAAGCCTGAATCATCGATTGTCTTTTCAGTATCAAGGGCATCTTCGAGCAAACTGCATATAAAATTGTCACTATCCGGCATCAGTTCCAGTTTCGCAAAGAGGTTATCAGGAATGTCAATTTTCAATTGTCTCATCTGAATCACTTCATTAGTATAGACCATTGACTTATTTATAAAACGATATAGTCAGACCAACCTGTTAAATGGATGGGAAGAAGCAGGTTCTATTTCAAATTCCTCGGCAGATTCATAGATCATGATATCTGACATCGCAGCCACAGGGAAAATGTAGGGCGCATTCTCAATGGGGCCATAAAGCACAAAATTTCCGGCCGCTGCCTGCTGCATTACGGCAGATGCGATATCACACATCTTAAACACAAGGGGATCATGTTTCTTTTTATCCCTGAGCCATTCCCAGGAAGAAGGAGCGTTGTGAATTCCCGAACCTACCGGCAACCCCCATTTGGCCTTGGCTGCCAGCGTAATCCTCAGGCTGACCCCGGAACCATTACCCATAGGAGTTATCCCGGGGTCAATCAGTATATTGCACATTCCGCATTCCAGAGCGATATCAATCAGGCCTTTGTCCATTGAAGATGTACCGGACTCCAGAAGTTGCATCCTGCCTTTGAAACCTGAATCCATGGCATTAAAACCCAGAACTATGGAGCTGTCTATATCTGAATCTTTTAACACCTTGCGTTCCTTTTCACCAATGGTCATATTTATGGAATTGTAAACTGCCCTGTCACCGAGACCAATCTCACTCACATATTCTGCCGCAGCCATCCGGGCCAAGGGGTCGGGGGAATCGATAAGGAAAGGAGAATCCGTAATTTCACTGACAAAATCAATATAGTTGCGTAGGGCTTGTTCGGTATTGCCGAATATGTGCACCAGACAGGGATTACCGGTTTCATCAGATGATGCCCGCTGGGAATTGAGCAGGTCCTCTGCAATTTTGCGATCAAACAACCCTTCATTAGCATCCTCCACTATATCATGTCCTTCGTAGAATATTGTGCCTGCAAGGGCTGTGGGCAGTTCACCGGGATTTGCGCCGATTTTCACACCGGCAATATTGGCAATTTTTTGCTCTTTTTGGAACCTGAACATCTGAAAACCTCAAGCGATCTCGTAAATAAAACCGGAAAATGCATCCATAACCACTTTTTCACTGATAAGTATATCAGCACCGATGGATTCAGGTGGCTGATATTTCCTGACAGCTTTTTTAAAGGATATTGGAGAAGCTTCAAAGGGTTTCTCCGAATCATGATAATTGTCAACAATCGAGTATATTTCCTCAATGTCAGTAAGCCCGGTACGGTCTATAAGTTCCACCTGTTGGCGGAAACGCTCAATGGTTTCAATCTCCAGGTTCTCAATAAAGGGAATCGCCCCCTCGGAGCCCAGAATCCTGCCATCTTCATCAATACCGTTTTCATAAAGGGCTTTCAGGGTCTGGCCGGCAAGATGGCCCCGGGATTCACTACCACAGAGAAGTATGTACCTGATATTGCAGTTGGAAACGACATTCATTACGACTTTCTCAGCCCCCAGGTTTTCCGTTTTGCAACTACCCCAGATTGCTGCTTTTTCAAACAGAGGCATCGAACTTGCAAGGGTTACCACGGCAATACAGGATTTGGGATTGCCTGCACTGAAATCCCCTTTTGTAACAGGCCATTTTTCAGAAACTGTATACAATTTATACTACCTCCTTTTTGTTGGAAACAAGAGATGCGGCAAGCATTATGGCCAGAGTATAATGGCCTCCCGCCCGGGATGTATCAATAAACACATGTTTATCCAGTAGGACGGGTGCCCCTATTCCATTGCCTCCACCCAGAAATACAAGTGAACGGAAGATAAGATTACCTGATATGCCATCCGGGGCAAGGATGAAGTTAGATTTCCTGATGGCATCCTCTATAAGTATCGTGTAATGTTTTGCATCGATTCCTGCATCGTTTAACCGGTTTGCCAGGAAATCCGCATCTGCCAGGGTGCGATCCACACGTTCGTCACGGCCAAGATCCCCCATACGCCCTCCCGACAGGATGCCAATTTCAGGCTCAATACCAAACCTGCGGATATAGGCAGCACTTCTTTGTACAAGTTCGATTTTATCGGAAAGAGAGTGGCCTTCATCAATACCCACAGGTGCAAGGAAAAAAGGATTATTGTCATGAGTTAGCAGGAAAGCAACCCTGTATAATTTCTCGATGCCGAGTACTTCTTTGAGGTGAGACAGGGTACCCGAGGCTTTTGCCGTGCCTCTCACAGCCGCATCAACATCCCCGGATGCAAGCAGACTGCCGAGAACTTTTTCCGGTTGTGGGGTATCGATCACTTCAAGGTTTGTCCCGATTGCCGATATCTCACGCTGGTTGCCTATAAGAACCACCCTGGCATAACCTTCAACCTGAGCTTTTTCTGCACTCTGGATCAATTTGGGGGTGGGATTGCGCACACCCAGTGCAACCCGGGGACAATTATCAAGAGCCCTCGTACGTATGATATCCAGCAATCCGTCTGTCTTTTTCTGCATGGGCACCCTCATTAATAGGCAAAGTTAAACAATCAACAAACAACACAATTATTAATTAGTTTTCGCTTTAATATAGGTGAGGTCACAGATGACAATAGCGCAAGATTGGGCAGAAAAATACCGTCCTGCCAAACTGGCAGATGTTGTGGGGAACAATAAGCCCCTGCAGGCCCTCCGTGACTGGAAAGAAGAATGGGAGCATGGAGTTCCTGAAAAAAAAGCAGTCATATTGAGTGGGCCTGCCGGTGTTGGAAAGACATCCGCTGCTCATGCACTGGGAAATGAGACGGGTTGGGAAATTATAGAAATGAATGCCAGTGACCAGCGGACTGCCGGGATTATCGAGAAGGTGGCGGGTTCTGCCTCACGCATGAGTACACTTACAGGGATACAAAAGCGCCTCATAATACTGGATGAAGCAGATAATATGCACGGCTCGGCCGACAGGGGAGGAACCCGGGCCATTACGAATGTGATCAAGAAATCCAATCAACCTATTATACTCATTGCCAATGACCTGTATGCCCTCTCATCAACTCTGCGTTCTCATTGTGTGAATATAAAATTCAATCCCATTCCCCAGCGCTCCATTCTGTCTGCACTGAAAAAGATATGCAAAATGGAAGGGATAATATGTGGTACAGGCGTGCTGGAGAAAATCGCTGAAAATACAGGCGGTGATCTAAGAAGTGCCATAAAAGATTTGCAGGCAACAGCAACAGATAAAAAAGAGATAGAAGTTGTGGATGTAACAACAGCCGAAAGGGATACAAAAGAATCTATTTTCAAAGTACTTACCAAAGTTTTCAAGGGCATGGACCCTGTTGAAGCCTACAGGGCTACTTTTTCCCTGGACGAAACACCTGAAGACCTTATTCAGTGGGTGGACGAGAACCTCCCCAACCAGTATCTGGACAAGGATGAAACACTAAGTGAAGATTTAACTGCCGCCTACCATAATCTTTCAAGAGCTGACACATATCTTGGCAGGGTACGATTGCGGCAGAACTACGGGCTCTGGAGATATGCAGGATTTCTGTTAAGCGGAGGAACGGCAATGGCAAAGAAGCATCCCCATTCCGGTTTCCGCAAGTTACAACCCCCTTCCATGTGGAGACGTATGGGCCAACTGCGCTCCAAAAGAAACATGAGGGATAACATAGCTGCAAAGGTGGGATTACACTGCAATGAACCAATCAGGGATTGCCGTATAGACCTGCTTCGAATGTACGGGCTTTTACTCAAAAACGAGGACTATGCAGTTGATGCAGCATATTCTCTTGAACTCGATGTAGATGAGATTGCCTACCTGACGGAAAGCAAAAGGGTGACAAAGAAAATCCAGAAAATCTATGATGCTTCCCGGGAAATGATGCATGAAAAGGAAGATGAAGATATCGACATATTCATGCATGCTCCTGAAAAAGACAAGGGACAGTCAACCCTTGATTCCATGTTTTCAGCAGAAAAAGACCCTGCAGAAGAAAATCAAATGGGAGGAAAGGAAAAGGATAATCCAAAACCTGCCAAATCCCAGAAGACTCTTTTCGATTTTTAAACCATATTTGCGATAGCCATTTATCTTCCAACCACCTAATTTTCCCCTAAGGGTTGAAAGAAATGGCCAGAGAATATGATATTATAATCATTGGGACAGGTGTAGCAGGTACCGTTTGTGCGAACAAGGCAGCTGCGGCAGGAATGAAGATCGCAATTACAGATATCAGAGAATATGGCGGGACATGTGCACTTCGGGGATGTGTGCCAAAAAAAGTACTTGTGGGTGTTGCAGAAACCGTTGAACAGGTTAATCGTTTCAACAAACTGGGGATCATGCCACAATCTTCCGTAGACTGGAGCAAGTTAATGGAATATAAGCAAACGTTTGTGGAAAATTTCCCCGCCAACAAGGAAGAAAAGTTCAAAAATATGGATGTTGAGACCTATCATGGCGGGGCAAAGTTTGTTTCCCAAAATGAAGTCAAGATAGCAGATACAGTCCTCAAGGGCAAACACATTTTGATTGCATCCGGCTCAGTACCCCGAAAAATCGGAATCAAGGGAGAAGAACATCTGATTACAAGTGAACAATTTCTCAATCTCGATGAATTGCCCAGTAGAATTGTTTTTGTGGGTGGTGGCTATATTTCGTTCGAATTTGCCCATATCGCTGCCCGGGCGGGAAGCCAGGTAACTATCTTACAAAGAAGTGAAGTGCTCAAACATTTTGACAGGGACATGGTCAAATTACTGGTAAAAGCTTCCGAAGAAGCCGGCATAAATGTCAATACCGGTGTCTCTGTCAGTTCTGTTGAAAGTACTTCAGCAGGATATACTGTGAATACCAGGGACAGTGAGGGCAAAGAATCCCGGATTGAATGTGACCTGGTTGTCAACGGTTCCGGCAGGGTTGCAGCCCTTGAAGGAATGGAACTTGAAAAGGGGAATGTTGAAACCAAAGACGGATTCGTGGAGACAAATGAGTACATGCAAAGTGTCTCCAATCCTTATGTATATGCAGCCGGCGATTGTGTAAAGCCGGGAGCTCCTTTAACCCCTGTTGCAAGTCTGCAGGGAACTACTGCAGCAGACAATATAATAAAAGGAAATGTCAAGACAGTGGATTATACCGGCATTCCTTCCACAGTATTTACCCTTCCTCCTCTCTCAAGTGTAGGTGTTAGTCTGTCCGAATCTACTGAAAAGTATGAAGTCCTGATCCATGACCGCAGCCATTGGTATAACAGCAGGCGCCTGTCGGAAAACTATGCAGCCTCAAAGGTCATCATAGAAAAAGATAGCCAAACAATTGCAGGCGCCCACCTACTGGGGTCTCATTCAGAAGAAGTGATTAATCTCTTTGCAATGGCAATAAGGCTCGGATTGACGCTCTCTGAATTCAAGAGAGTGGTTTATGTGTTCCCCACAGTCAGTTCAGAAATCCAGTCCATGATACGTAAATAATCACCAGGCGTGATAGTAACCATCCTTAGAGAAAACTTGCACCTGTATTCCAAATATATCAGACAGGTTTTCTGCAGTTAATATTTCATCCGCTGGCCCGTCCCTGTATACCCTTCCTTCGCTGAGCAGGACCACCCTGTCAATTTCGGGAATCAGATCTTCGAGATTATGTGTCACAAGAATTATGTTTTTACCTTTTGAAGCAATAGTGCGCATGGACTGCCTGAAAATATGCCGTGCCCTGATATCTAAGCTGTTTGCAGGTTCATCCAGTATCAGTACATCCGGGTCATGCACAAGTGCCCTGGCAACCAGTAGCCTGCGAGCCTGTCCTGTTGACATTTCGTTTATGGGACGTGAGGCAAGATGCTCAATACCAAGAAAGCCGAGCACCTCATGAGCCCGCCTTTTCATATCCCCTGTAATAGTATGATTGCGATACAGGCCTATACTGCTAAAAAAACCAGATACCACCACCTCGATTCCCGGAATATTACGCATGTATTCGTCCTGCAGATCACCGCTGATTATACCCATTTTGTTGCGCAATCCGAAAATATCCCAGCGTTTCTTTCCGAATAAGCGGACAATCGTTTTTTCAGATTGAAGAGGACGTAAATCTCCTGTAACCGTTTTGATAAAAGAGGATTTGCCCGCTCCATTAGGACCGATAATCGCAACATTTTCTCCATTTTTAATATTAAGAGAGAAATTGTCCAGTAATATGTTGCCATTTTTACAAACTGTGACATTCTCCATTTCAATTATCATAGGTTTCGTATTTTTCTTTTTCATGTATTACACGACAGTATTTGGATAATATAATACATATATAACATTAATACATATAATGAAAAGAACAGTTCCTTCTATTCGCATTGAAGAGGCTATATGAATCAAAATAATACCGATTTTAGGAAAGACAGTGATATTATCTTTCTAGCAGTGGTAATAGCCGGATTGTATATTATAAGCCTTGATAATTTTCTTTTATTCCATTCACTTGTGGAATTATTCAGCATAGTAGTTGCAGTTGCTTTTTTCCTGATAGTCTGGAACCGCAGGAACATTATAGAAAACAATTACATACTGGCTGCAGGGATTGGATACCTTTTCATAGCCTCGATTGATCTTTTGCATACCTTTGCGTATAAAGGCATGGGTATATTTCCAGGCTATGATACAAATCTACCCACACAGCTGTGGATAGCAGCAAGATATCTGGAAAGTTTGATCCTTGTAGTATCATTTTTCCTCATGGGGAAAAAGGTGAAAGCTTCAAATGTGACAACAACCTATCTAATCATCACAACAATCCTGATTGTTTCAATTTTTGGCGGATATTTCCCGGATTCTTACATAGAAGGAGCAGGGTTGACTTCTTTTAAAATATACAGTGAATACCTGATCGCTTCTATCCTGCTAGTAGCACTTACATTACTGCACCAAAAAAGAAGCAACTTCCTCCCTAATGTGTACAAATATCTGGCATTGGCTATTGTTTTTACCATAATTGGAGAACTCGCTTTTACATTCTACATAAGCGTGTATGGATTTTCAAACCTTGTGGGACATTTTTTCAAGTTAATTTCCTTTTACCTTATCTACAAGGCAGTAATAGTTACAAGTCTTGACAAACCCTATGAGATGTTGTTTGGGGAATTGAATCAGGAAAGGAAAAAATATACAGACCTTTTCAGGGCAATGAAAAACGGAGTAGCTGTTTTTGAGCCGGTTGATAACGGAGAAGACTTCCTTATCAAGGATATAAACCCGGCAGTGGAAAAAATTGAAGGGGTGAAGAAGGAAGATGTCATAGGGAAAAAAGTAACTTTAACCTTCCCCAATTCCAGAGAAACAGGCTTTTTGGACAACTTAAGGAAGGTATGGAATACCGGCGATCCCATACATACGGAACCCATCCATTATTGTGACTCAGAAAGAGAAGGATGGAGGGAAAACGACATCTACAAACTTGCAAACGGAGATGTTGTTGCTGTTTATGAGGATGTTACAGAAAAAAAGAACACGCAAAGGCAGCAGGCACAGCTCACAAAAGAACTGCAAACCGTCAACCAGATCCTTCGCCATGATATATCCAATGATCTGAGTGCGATTTCAATGTCTGTAGATATATTCAGGAACAAAAGGGATGATAAATACCTTGACATGATTAAAAGGGCAGTGAAAAAGAGTATTTCCCGGATAAACGAAATGGGAATGTTTGAAAAAACACTGGATTTTGAGAAAAAACTCAAACCATTTCAATTAAGTAAGGTTTTTGAAAAGCTACGTGGTAAATATGACTTAAAAATAAGTATAGAGGGTGATGCCACAGTCATGGCCGATGAGGTCATATATTCGATTTTTGAAAATCTGATAGAAAATTCAATTAAACATGGAAAAGCAGATATTGTTGACATAAAGGTGCAAGAGAAAGAAGATGATGTAGAGGTTCGGGTAAGTGATAACGGAACCGGCATACCTGATTCCATAAAAAAGAAAGTTTTTGATGAAGGATTTTCCACAGGCAAAGGCGGAATGGGATTATACATTGTCAAGACCACGATGAATCGTTATGGTTCAATACAGGTAGAAGACAATGATCCACATGGGGCTTGTTTTGTCCTCCGATTTAAAAAATATCCAGGGAAAGAAAATGTCAAATCTGAATAATCCATAAATTGTTTTCTGGCAGGCATATTCTGCCATAGAGAAGTATCTTAATATTTATCCATATAAAATAAACTGGCATACCGAAGAAAAAATATGGAAATTAAAGACCTTAATTTATAAGCTGGATACAACAAAAGTATTCTTCAACGATTACTAATACCTTTTTGCTTGTCAATATCTGAAGCAATGGCTTCCAGTTCATCAAACATACGCTCGGAGTCTTTGCGCATTTCATGTACTGCTGCCTTCAGGCTTCCTCCTCTTAGATGAAGCAGACGTTTTTCACGGTAAACAAGTCCTGCCTTTACCAAATTCCGCACATGGTGATTAACACGAGAGAGATTTATGCCAAGGGCCTCAGCTATCATTTCCGATGAAACACGTTCATTCTCGGCAATGTTATCAAGCAAAGTCATTACAATCTGGTTTGCCGTGTTTTCTATGTCCCTTCCCGAAGACAGACCAAAGCTATTACATAACCAGTATAGATCTTGGTCAGGGTCCTTCTCCCTAGGTTTTTCCAGTTTTACCAGAATAATCTGCTGGCTCATAAAAGATAATAACAGAATACTAGTATATAAAAATAACTGAGTTATGTAGATATGATGTATACAAAACACATATGAAATGCATAAAATACAAAAAGTTTAAATAATATACATACCATTAAGATTCTATACTGACCGAGTCAGTCTGAAAATGGTCAGGAGGACAAAGCATGAACATAAAACCAGTTGGAGAAAGAGTTCTTATCAAACCCATTAAGGAAAAGGAGGTCACTTCCGGTGGAATATACATCCCGGAAAGTGCCCAGAAAGAGAAAAAGGAAGGAAATATTGTAGCCGTAGGCACATATGAAGACGGTAAAGAATTACCGGTCAAAAAAGGCGACCATATCATCTATGGTGGATTCCAGAGTGATGAAATGGAAATGGACGGAGAGAAATATCTATTCATAGACTTCAAGGATGTACTTGCAATTATTGAGGAATAAATTATCGGGGTATATAAATGACTACTAAACAGATCACTTTCGACGAAAATGCCAGGCAGGCTTTACTGAGAGGTATCGACAAAGTATCCAACACCGTTAAAGTAACTCTTGGACCCAAGGGTAGAAATGTTGTGCTTGATAAATCAGGCAACCCTACAGTTACCAATGACGGCGTCACAATTGCCAAAGAAATCGAGCTGAAAGACAAGTTTGAGAATATGGGAGCAAAACTTGTCAAGGAAGTCGCTTCACGCACACAGGATAATACAGGAGACGGGACAACTACAGCAACATTGCTCGCACAGGCAATGATCAGTGAAGGCATACGTAATATTACAGCGGGTGGCAATCCGATTGAAATCAAAAGGGGAATCGATAAAGCAACCGCTAAAGCCGTTGAATACCTGCAGACCCAGAGCAAGGAAGTAAAGGATAAGGAAAGAATCATACAGGTAGGAACAATTTCTGCCAACAATGATGAGGAAATAGGCAAACTGATATCCGATGCTATGGACAGGGTCGGATACAATGGCGTAATTACCGTAGACGACTCCAAAACAATGGAGACAACCCTGGAAGTTGTTGAAGGCATGCAGTTTGACAGAGGATATGTCTCACCGTATATGGCAACCGATCAGGAAAAAATGGTTTGTGAACTTGAGAATCCGTACATCCTCCTTACAGACAAGAAAATCAATAATGTAAACCAGATAGTACCGGTGCTCGAAAAAGTCGCACAGGAAGGAAAACCCCTCCTGATAGTCGCACAGGATGTAGAGGGGGATGCACAGGCAGCCCTTATTCTCAATATTATGAGAGGGTCCCTCAAAGTCAGTGCGGTCAAGGCGCCCGGATTTGGTAACGACCAGAAGGATATGCTGGAAGACCTGGCTGTCCTGACAGGCGGAACTGTTGTCAGTGAAGACAAGGGAATGAAACTCGAGGATGTTACCGACGATATGCTCGGAAGTGCCCACAAGGTCAGTGTGGACAAGCAGAAGACCACAATCATTGAAGGTAAAGGGGATAAAGGTGCTATCGAAAGCCGTATGAAAATGATAGAGTCTCAGATCAATATCACTGATGCTGAATACAAGAAGAAGGAATTGCAAAAAAGACTGGCCAAACTCGGCGGTGGTGTGGCAGTAATCAAAGTTGGTGCTGCAACAGAAACCGAACTTGAAGAAAGGAAGATGAGAATCGACGATGCCCTCAATGCCACAAAAGCCGCCGTTGAAGAAGGCGTACTTGCAGGTGGCGGTGTGACATTATTCCATGCAATCCCAAGTCTGGAAACCCTGGAACTCGAGAAAGAGCAGATGGTTGGTGCCAATATTGTTAAAAAGGCTCTTGAAGCACCCCTGCGCCAGATTGCACACAACGCAGGTAAGGAAGGTGCCGAGGTGATAGCACTTATTAAAGCCGAAGCTGACGAAGAAGTGGGCTACAATGCCAAGAAGGGAATCGTTGAAAACCTTTACAATGCAGGTGTAATTGACCCGACAAAAGTAGTCAGAAGCGGCTTACAGAATGCAGCCTCTATTGCAGGAATGGTACTCTCCACCGAAGCCCTTGTCGCTGAATACGATGAGGAAAAGGATGAGAAGGCACCTGCAATAATAATCTGATGGCATAGGGCAAGCCCTGCCATCTTGCAGGGCTTTTTTGAGGCTTTACACCCGGGGGGGGGGGAGAATGTCTTCAAAAAAACACTCCAAAAGTATAAAGCCCTGAAACATTGAATTTAATGAGGGAGGATAATTATGGACCTGAATAATTTCACACAGAAAGCCCAGGAGGCAATACAAAATTCCCGCACCATTGCTGCAAGATATTATCATCAGCAGATTGATACGGAGCATCTGTTCCTTTCTCTTTTAGAACAAAGGGAAGGACTTGTGCCTTCATTGCTTGACAAGATGAATATTTCCAGTGCAATGGTAAAAGAACAACTCGAAAAACATTTGTCAGGTCTTGGGCAGGTATCAGGTCCGGGAAGCGAGAATGTTTACTTCACCCAGAAAGCCATCCGGGTACTGGATAATGCTGCAACCCTTGCGAGTAAGATGAATGATGAATATACCAGTGTAGAGCATATACTGGTATCCCTGGCCCGGGAAAAGGACAGCTACAGCAAGAAACTACTCGAGGAATTCGGGGCAGATGAAGAACGCCTGAACCAGGCGATAAAGGAAATCAGGGGGAATCGCAGAGTGACATCAGAAAACCCGGAGGATACATATGAACCTCTGGAAAAATACGGCATAGATTTTACAGAACTTGCCAACCAGGGGAAACTTGACCCGGTAATCGGCAGGGATCATGAGATCAGGCATACGATAGAAATACTGTCCCGCCGCAGGAAGAATAACCCGGTACTTATCGGAGAAGCAGGTGTGGGTAAGACCGCCATTGTGGAAGGACTGGCGCAGCGTATTGCAAAAAAGGACGTTCCCGATGCAATGAAGAACAAACGTATAGTGGCCCTGGACATGGGTTCCCTGGTCGCAGGAGCCAAGTTCCGGGGAGAATTTGAGGAAAGGCTCAAGGCAGTCCTGAAGGAAGTAGCTGAATCTGAAGGCCAGATTATACTGTTCATCGATGAATTGCATACCATTGTAGGAGCAGGAGCCACTGAAGGTGCAATGGATGCCGGCAATCTGCTCAAACCTATGCTGGCCAGGGGAGAACTGCACTGTATAGGTGCAACCACCCTTGATGAATATCGGAAATACATCGAGAAAGATGCAGCTCTGGAACGCAGGTTCATGCCTGTGATGGTGAATGCTCCGGATGTCGAGAACACAATCTCTATTTTGAGGGGTCTGAAAGAGAAATATGAGGTTCATCACGGAGTACGGCTCAAGGATAGTGCCCTTGTAGCAGCCGCCGTGTTGAGTGACCGATATATATCGGACAGGTTCCTGCCTGACAAAGCCATAGACCTGCTGGATGAGGCAGCATCCAAAGTCAAGACTGCCATTGACAGCAAACCGGCCAGCCTGGATGAAGCTGACAGGAAACTGATGCAACTTGAAATCGAGAAGGAAGCCCTGAAAAAGGAAAAAGATGCTGCTTCAAAAGAAAGGCTGCAGAGCCTGGAGAAAGAGATATCAGAAATACGGGCCGAATCCGATGCAATGCGCACTCGCTGGGAAAATGAGAAGGCCACCATTGCAAAACTGAACCGCCTCAAAGAGCAGATCGATGATACCAAGACCCAGCTGGAACTGGCAGAGACAGAAGGCGATTTTGAAAAGGCATCCCGCCTGAAATACGGTACCCTGGTCCCCCTGCAGCATGAATACGAGGAAGAGGAAAATCGGCTGAAGGAAAAACAAACCAATATGTTGCTCAAGGAAGAAGTGGATGAGGAGGATATCGCCCATGTAGTAAGCGAGTGGACCAGAATCCCGGTTACCAAACTCATGGAGGGAGAAAGGGAAAAACTGGTGCATCTGGAGGATCGCCTGCATGAAAGAGTGATCGGCCAGAACGAGGCAGTAAAGGCCGTTTCAGATGCTGTGATCCGTGCCCAGGCGGGAATCAAGGACCCCCGCCGGCCAATCGGCAGTTTCATCTTCCTGGGACCTACCGGTGTGGGTAAGACCGAACTCGCCAAAGCCCTTGCAACCGAACTTTTCGATAGCGAAGATCATATGATCCGCATTGATATGTCCGAGTACATGGAAAAACACACAGTTGCAAGGCTTATCGGTGCACCGCCAGGCTACATCGGCCATGATGAAGGGGGCCAGCTTACCGAAGCCGTACGCAGGAATCCCTACTCGGTAATCCTGTTTGATGAGATCGAAAAAGCCCATCATGATGTATTCAATATCATGCTCCAGTTGCTCGATGACGGCAGGCTGACCGATTCAAAAGGCAGGACTGTGGATTTCAAGAATACAATAGTGATCATGACCTCCAATATCTGTGTGGATTACGCCATATCCAAACTTGAAGAAGGAGTTGCCTACAGCAAGATGCAGGAGACGGCCATGAACGAACTCACCAAACACTTCAGGCCGGAATTCCTCAACCGTATCGACGAGATCGCCATATTCCGCGCCCTTACCAAGGACCAGCTGACATACATCGTGGATATCAAGATAGAGGACCTTGTGCAGAGGCTCAAAGAGCGCAGAATTGATCTTGAAATCACTGACCGGGCGAAGAAATACCTGGGAGATGCTGGCTACAGTGAGACGTACGGTGCGAGACCACTGAAAAGAGTCATTCAGAACGAACTTGAAACCGAGGTCGGCAAACGTATTGTCAGTGGAGAGGTGATGGAATCCGATACTGTTGTTGTCGATGCCGATGAGCGGGGCCTTAATTTCGAGATCAGAAAGGGAGAAGAACATACATGATCTCCCTTTTTCTTTTTGAATTAACTCATTTTTCATAATACTGTCTGGGAATCCTCATGATAGGAGATTCCAGATATAGCATCAGGGACAAAAACAGGATAGTGGAGAATATCCACACATAGGAATTTAGCAGGAAATAGGACAGTATTGTTGAGAAAAATAGTATTGATACAGCACCCATGGCCCTGGGACCGCGAAGTTTGGGATAAGGATGGTCACTGACCATTAGATAACACAACAGCACGACCAGGCCAAAGATAACCCAGGTATAGATATACTGGGGGGCAAGCAGGGCGTAGGACGATAAAACCACAGCAGAAGCCGTGATCGGCAATCCCTCAAAATCCGGGATCGTTTTCTTCTTTGTGTTGAAACGGGCAAGCCGCAATATCCCACATACCAGATACAGGCACGCAAAAACACCTGCTGCATAACGCAGGGAAACTGTGGTACCTAAAAAGATCAGGCATGAGGGGGCCACTCCGAAAGAAACAGCATCTGCAAGGGAATCAAGGTATTCCCCCATTGGACCCTGACTTATGGTACGTGCAAGATAACCATCCATCCCATCGGCTACCGCTGCAATCAGCACAAAAACAAAACCCAGCTCAATCTGTCCACTGAAGGCTGCGAAAATAGCCAAAAGTCCGAAAACAGCGTTTGTTAATGTCATTATGTCCGGCAGGACCAGGTCCTTGAAGATATCCATCCATTACCTCTCATGATGTGGGATTTTTGCAATTTTGGTATCGCCTGCATATACCCTATCCCCTTTACTGACACAAATATCAAATCCTTCAGGGATAGTAACATCCACCCGGGACCCCAGCCTTATCATTCCAATCTTTTCTCCCTGCAGGATTTCATCCCCTTCCTCCACATAAGTAACTATCCGGCGCGCCAGGAAACCAGCTATCTGGGTTACTTCTATTTTTCCAACGGATGTCTGCAGCAGGATATTTGTTCTCTCATTGCGTGAGGAATCCTTGGTAAATGCCGGCAGATAGTTTCCTTTGAAGTGTTTTACAGATAAAACTTTACCGCAAAAAGGAGCGCGATTGACATGAACATTGTAAAGGTTCATGAAAATGCAAACCTTACGGCCCCTGATATCCGAAATTTTACCATCGGCCGGGGCAAGGATACAGTTTTTACAGAGAGTGGAATCCCTCTTAGGATCACGGAAAAAGAAAACAAAAAATATTGTCAGCAAGCCAAACCCAAAAGTGGAGTAGAGGAATATTTGGCTTCCGGAAAACAGGTTCAGAAAGAAAGTATTTTCGTCCAGCAGAGGCACATCCACCATTGATTGAACGTTAAATATCTGTAATCGCGAAGTTACATACATAAATCCCATTGCAATTGTGAGCAATGAGACCGTAAAGACCCAGCTATGAGAACCTTTTGCAAGCATTTACCTGTTTCCTGCAATTTTATCAATAATGTCCTTTAACCTGAATCTTGAAAGGGACACAAGTCCGTCAATCAGATCGAAGAGCTGGGGAAGAATCTTCAAAACAGCATAGCCTATTACAAAGAGGGCTACCGCCGAACCCATCTTGGCAATCACATGGTGGGCAATCTCAAAACTTTCTGCACCAAACCATTGCTCCCCATAAGCTATAATTACAAAAACATCACGAAAAATATTCAGTATATAGATAACCGGTACTGAAACCATAAATGCCTGAAACAATTTATAAGCGGGCGCCCTGACAGAAACGATAAGGCCACTAAAGAGGGCAATACTTTCAATAGCAGTGCAGGCAAGGATAATCTCCACTGTATAACCATTGTAGGAGATCAGGTTCCAGGAATCCTGAGTAACTTGATAACCCAGAACGCCAAGAACCCATGTGATGTTATCCGTAACAGTAGCAATAATCCAGTAATTAAGTGAAGGTAACTGGGCAAAAGGAAAATAAAATAGCGAACCTATTGCAGTCGCGCTGGTGACCATTGAAGTAATATCCAGATTCGCAATCGGCAGGGTCTTTGATCTGTACTCATCTACCATCGAGTAAGCCATCATAAGACAGAAGCAGGCAATCATTATTGTAAGGAATACATTGAAATAATCGTTAATTTCCATATAATGGATTGGCTGGTAAGCCCAGTGCGTACCAAAAGTAATCCATCCAAAAGCACCTATCAGTTTACGATAGGATAATTTACCGGGAAGAATAGCTGAAAGAACCATTAATCCTATTGCTATCAATAAAATATAATCTGTCATTTTGGAAGCACCTTGATAAGTATCCAATCTTAATATAGTATTATCCTATTAAGGTTTTGTCAGAATGAGACCGAAAACACCCCTACTAACAGTCGATGGCGTAATTATATTAAATGGAAAGATAGTACTTATTAAAAGGAAAAATGAACCTTACAGGGGATCGTTTGCCCTGCCGGGTGGTTTTGTAGAGATTGGCGAAACCACAGAAGAAGCGGTAAAGAGAGAAGTAATGGAGGAAACGGGGCTTCTAATCAAAATACTCAAATTGGTTGGTGTATATTCAGACCTTTCCCGTGATCCCAGGGGTCACACAGTATCCGTGGCCTACCTTGCAGTAGCCAAAGGCGAACCAAAGGCAGATACAGATGCTGCAGACGTTGGATGTTTTGATCCCAACAACCTGCCAGAGCTCGCTTTTGACCACCAGCAGATTCTAAATGATGCAGGAGATGATATTGATGGAATTTTGTCCAAAATGTAAGAGTATGATGTTTCCCAGTAACGGGGACCTTAAGTGTCGCAAATGTGGATATGAGAAAAGCAGAGAAGAAGGCACAGAAAACATGGTTTCGAAAGCCAAACGTGATGAACATGAGGTTACAGTGCTTGAGGAAAATGTCGATGAAGGATTACCTACAACCCTTGCCCAGTGTTCGGAATGTGGGAATAACAAAGCCTACTGGTGGATGCGACAACTACGTTCGGCAGATGAATCGGAGACCAGATTCTTTAAGTGTACAAAATGCAGTTATACCTGGAGAGAATATGACTGATTCCTCCGACAAAATAAAAACTTATATAACCTGTCGCGTATAATGATTTTCAGATTTTAAAATAATCAGGCGGAGCGACAAAATGTTAGAGGCAACAATTGATGCATCACTTCTGAAAGATTCCATTGAATCATTATCTGTATTGGTTGACGAAGCCCGAGTACACATCTCACCCGAAGGTATAGGCGTGAAAGCTGTGGACCCGGCCAACGTTGCCATGGTCAGCTTTGAACTTCAGGCTGATGCCTTTGATGAATACCAGGCAGAGGAAAGCGAGATTGGCTTAGACCTTACAAGAGTACTGGACATATTGGGTGTCGCAGAAAAAACGGACAAAGTGAAGATGAGACTGGAAGAGGATTCCAGGAAACTCTCCATAAGCATTGGCGGAATATCATATACACTTACATTGCTTGATCCATCTACAATCCGTGCAGAACCCAGGATCCCACAGCTCGAACTGCCTGCAGAGATCGTTGTGAACGGAAAAGGATTCAGCAGGACCGTAAAAGCAGCCGAGAAGATAAGTGACCATATGTCAATGGGAGTTGAAGGAGAAATCTTCTTCCTGGAAGCAGAAGGCGACACAGATCGTATGCGTCAGGAAATGCCCCGCGATGAACTGATAAGCATCACCCCGGCACCTGTACGATCGTTGTTTTCCCTGGATTATCTATCTGACATCATTAAACCTGCCTCTAAATCCAATGAGGTAACCCTTCAGATAGGAAATGATTTCCCTATCAAGATCAATTTTGAAATTGCAGGTGGAAGAGGAAAGGTCGGATACCTGCTGGCCCCCAGAATAGAGTCTGAGTAAATTATGGAAAGGGCAGAACTTGCACTGTACCCCTTTACATCCGCCGCTTCGCAATATGTCGGAGAACTGGATTTTGATCTGGACCGCCTTATAAATTCAAGGGCATTCCAATCAGCCAGACTCAGGGGTGAGGAAAGATTAATCCAGTCTCTGACCACGGGCATCAGTAAACCCTCCCTCACAAATACAGATGAGGGACGGGTACTCACAGAACTTCTTTCCTACCCTTATGCAAGAATACTCGTATCCTGCCTGAACGATTCCTACCTTAACCGTAAATATTCTCATGCTGAAGCCGAAGCTGCATATTCCCTGCTGTTAGAGAGAGAAGATTTTTTTCTCAGGGAAATAGGAGAAGAATTCGGAATCCATGCCAAACAGCACGAAAGAGGCTTCCATTTACATTTTGCGGATTTCTTGAAATATTCCACAACCCTCAAAGCAATTGAGTGGAAACTGATAAACCAGAGAATGGTACATGGCAACGTTTTTGTTGAAAGAAAAGATTTTGCCCGATTGCTGCAGGAAGCAATTAAAAAAAGTATTCATGACAGCCTGCCCCTCAAAGTTCCCGAAAAGACCTGCACCGATTGTTCAGATGCACTGTCACGATTGAAGGAACTCCTCCAGCAAAAGAAAGGTGATATTGAAAGTGGACAGACAGGAGAAGTAGACAGTAAACTGTTTCCTCCCTGCATCAATTATGCCATCAATAATGTTCGCACAGGGGTAAACCTTGCTCATTCAATGCGTTTTGCAATGACTTCCTTTTTGGCAGGTATTGGCATGACAGTGGATGATATAATCAACATGTTCAATGTATCCCCGGATTTTGATGAAGAAAAAACACGATACCAGATTGAACATATTGCCGGTTCCTCAGGTACAAAATATACTCCTCCCTCATGCACTACCATGAAGACCTACGGCAATTGCCATGGAGCCGATGAACTTTGCAAAAGAATCAATCATCCCCTGAACTATTATCGCAGGAAAATGTGGTATAAAAATAAATCAAAAAAGCCTGCGACTACAAAAGAAAAGAAAGATACAGAGTAACTGCCATAAATCACAGCACTCGTATCACTTAGCACCTCTTCCCACCATTGCACTGATAGTATCACTGGAAAGAATTCCAACAAGACAACCTCTGTCATCAATCACAGGAAGGGCCGAGATGGCATTATCTTCCATTATAAGAGCTGCATTTGAAAGGCTTTCATCTGGATGAGATGTCAAAATATCCCGTGACAGTATTTTTTCGATGGAACTTATCTTGTTGGCAACAGCCCTTGTGATATCCCAGGAAGTCACTATACCAGTAATACGGCCACTTGCTGCCAGAATCGGAATATGTGTTGCATTATTCAAAATCATTAGTTGTGCCGCCTCTTCCAGCGTGCACCCTTCACGGAGAGTCGACACATCCTCCGACATGACATCTCCCACGGTGAGATGCCCCAGGAAAGTGGATAGAAGATAATTTAATTGCCCCTTTTCCAGCAAGAAGGCGTCATGCCCAAAATGTGAAATGAGTTTACGATACTGCACATTTATATCATTGGAACCCAGCGCCTGGACTATTTCCTCAGACTGGTAGGAAGGATAAAGCCAATCCGAAGAGACAGAAATAATCATAAATTCTGATTCTATATTGCTGAAACTTTTTGCAAGGGAAAAACCATTACTTAGATCAAAATTGTCAACTGCTCCGGTAAGATAAAGATAGGAATTTGGGTCAAAACGGCTGGTAAAAGTATCACCCTGATGATGTAGATAACTCTCCACCTGGAACATTTCGTTTTCCCTGGTATCCCTGCCAAACTTATCATGCATGGAATCATCGCTCAGGTAAGTGATGTGTCCGATCATGCGTGCAAGGGAAAGACCCTGTTTGGGTAATTCCCCACCATAATAATCCCCATCATTCCAATAAGGGTCCCGAATTATTGCCTGTCTTGCAACCTCATTAAAGGCAATCTGCTGGGGCGAGGAAATTGCCGTGGATGCAAGTACAATGGCTTTTTTCATGAAATCCGGGTAGGAAACGGTCCACTGCAGAACCTGCATGCCTCCCATGGAACCCCCGGCTATGGCATAAAGACTGGATATACCCAGATTTTTAAGCAATTTGTACTGCAGGTTTACCATGTCTTCAATAGTAATACGGGGAAAAGACAAACCATACGGCAAACCGGATTGGGGATTGGTGGAGGCCGGACCTGTGGTTCCCTTACACCCCCCCAGAACGTTAGAACAGATTACAAAATATTTATTGGTATCAAAGGCTTTCCCGGGCCCAATTACAATATCCCACCATCCCGGTTTTTTATCGCCTTCATGCCAGCCGGCAGCATGGGCATCCCCCGTGAGAGCATGACATATAAGAATCACATTGGATTTGTCAGAATTAAGTTTGCCATAGGTCTCATAAGCTATGGAAACCCCTGCCAGTTCATCACCATTCACAAGCCTGAAGAGTTCTTTTAGATGATGATGTTTTGTTTCCACATAACCTACAGACCTCTCGGTCATACATCCACCTCGTTCAACGCCTGATCAAGGTCTGCGATCAGGTCTTTTGCATCCTCGATACCAATGGACAAGCGGATGTAATCAGGCGTAACACTGGTACTTGCCTGTTCTTCGGAGGTAAGCTGCTGATGGGTGGTGGAAGCGGGGTGGACAACGAGACTCTTTGCATCCCCGATATTGGCAAGATGGGAAAACAGTTCAAGATTTTCTATGAATTGTTTACCTGCCTCAAATCCTCCCTTGATACCGAATCCTACGATCGGTCCGAAACCCCCTTTGAGATACCTTGCAGCCCTTTCATGACTGATATGGTCTTCAAATCCCGGATAATTTACCCATGCAACTTTCGGATGACGCTGCAAGAAACGGGCAATCTCGAATGCATTTTCAGAATGCTTTTTCACACGCAAGAAAAGAGTCTCCAGTCCTTGCAGGAAAAGGAACGAATTAAAAGGACTTACTGCCGCTCCCAGATCCCTTAGCCACTGGACCCGGGCCTTCATGACAAAAGCAACGTTACCCATTTCAGGAACTTCCTTGAAAGCATCCCAGTACACCAGCCCATGATAACTCGGGTCAGGTTCAGTGAACTCAGGGAATTTACCGTTGCTCCAGTCGAAATTGCCGGAATCTATTATGACACCTCCAATAGAGGTTCCGTGGCCACAGACATATTTGGTAGCGGACAGGACAACGATATCAGCACCGTGTTCAATGGGTTTCACAAGTCCAACACCGACTGTGTTGTCCACGATCAGCGGTATACCGGCTTGGTGGGCGATGGCCGCAATTGCTTCAAAATCCGGGACATCGAGTTTGGGATTTCCTATGGACTCGATATACACAGCCCGGGTATTCTCATTGATGGCCTGCCGGAAGGCTTCCGAGTCGGTGGAATTCACAAAGGTGGTCTTCCTGCCCAGTTTGGGGAATGTATGGTTGAATAACTGGTATGTCCCACCATAGAGGTTATCGGCAGCCACAATCTCATCACCCAGTTGGGTGATAGTCAGCAGAGCAAGGGAAATGGCCGACATGCCGGAGGAAACCCCTAAAGCGCCTGTTCCTTCTTCCAGGGCCGCCATCCTCTTTTCAAAGACATCGGTGGTAGGATTCATCATGCGAGTGTAAATATTGCCAAATTCCTTCAGGGCAAACAGGTTTGCCGCGTGTTCTGTATCATCAAAGACATAGGCTGTGGTCTGGTAGATGGGAACAGCCCTTGAACCTGTGGTGGGATCCGGTTCCTGTCCAGCATGTATGGAAAGGGTTTCCGGATCATAATTATTTGATCTGCTCATTGTTTACACCTCAATCGACATTAAGGTTATATTTTACTGCTATCTCCTTAAAGGCATCTGAAAGATAGTCTATCTTTTCCCTGCTGAGGCCATAGGTGTTCAGTTTCCATGCCCTGGTGGCACCCGGGAACATCCCGACAATCCCTAGTTTTGAAAGTTCGTCACTCAGGAAGAAGCCACGGCGTTTGTGTTCCTTTGCCACTTTATCGAAGGTCTGTGTTGTATCCACTTTGGTCAGTGTGTGTCTACGGGGGTACTCAGAAATCACCTTATTGCCTTCTATTTTCAAGAACTCTTCCATGAACCGATTGGAATTGCGGACCTCCTCATCCCAGTTCTGTGTACGTTTTTTCACATGCGGGAATGAGGCCATCATGGCAAGCAGGGTACCTCCCATAAGAGTACATCCCATCATCTCCACTTCCTTGATGCCGAACTTACGTCCAGTTACATCTCCCTTCATCTGGGTTGTGCGGAAGATGAGGTCTGCATACTCATCCGTTGTGGCCAGCACCCCTGAGGGAGCCGGGGAGGCCATACTTTTGTGACCGGAACCTACCACGAAATCGGCACCCAGTTTCTTGCCATCGACAGGCATCACACCCACGGTGTATGCACCGTTATAGAGCACCGGTATGTCATAATCATGTGCAACCCCGGCTATGGATTTGATATCGTGTTCATTTGCATACTGGTAATCAAAGTGGTCCATCATCATAAGGGAAGGAGGTTTTCCGTCCTCTCTGATAACATCCTCTATCTTTTCGGCCGTTGAGCCAACATCTACCTTGTTGTCATCGTCCAGTGGTATTTCCCTGATCTTGCCTCCGGCAGCCTCAACTGCCAGGAATTCCGTGTAATGTGCCAGGGATGAAACGATTACCGGATCATCTTTTTCCACAAGAGAAGATGTAACTGCCTGGAAACCTCTCCTGGCCCCGGGAACCACCCTGGCAGTATCCATATTCACAAAGCCTGCCAGTTCTTCGTGGAAATCAGCAATTGGAGGGCGACTAATTTTGTCGAGACGAAAAGGCTTGCGGCATGAGTCACAAGTGGAATATCCATCCCCGTAGGATATGAGAGCCTTCCTTGCCTCAGGTGTAAGTCTGCCTGCAGCCTGGATAGGCTGGATGTTTATATTTCCCTCTTCCCTGTACCTCAATCCTATACGGTCAACTATTTGGGGAAAATTGGCCTGTTTTTCAGAAGTACCTTTTTCGAGGGCCTCAATAACCGATTTAAGGTTAGCAGTAGATTTCATGAATGCGTCTTCTTCCACGGCAGACATGCCGGTGGGAAGGGATCGACGAATTATCTCCCGCATATCCTCCAGCTCAAAAAAGGCCTCAAAGGTCTTCTCTATCAAATGGTCTTTGGAGCCTTTCATTTTCTTCCTCCTAAAGGCCGGGGTGAGAGTCGAACTCACCTACACCGATCTGCAGTCGGTTGCATAACCGCTCTGCCACCCGGCCGATACGTATCCATTATTAATCCACATCATTGTTTTTCCAGATGAAAAACTATAAAGAAGAGATAAAGGCAGCCAGTGCCTTCATCGCTTCTTTCGTGGTGGTTGGTGTTTGCAGGCATTTGACGCCCACAATTCACAATAGTGAATTAACAATTGTGAATTGTTGCTCCTTGTATATATAATTTGTGGGGAAGAAAGCAAAAAGGAAAGTTAGTCATTACTGATCGTCAGGGCAGGCATCATCAGCCCTGAGCTGGCGGCAAATCTCACAGAACCTGTGAGAAAGGTCATCAACCGTACCATTCTGGATATCGACCGCAAGACTGGCTATAGAAGCTTTTATTTCGTCATCAAATTCAATCCTGTAACCTCTTTTTTTGGTAAGATACTGGGAAACCGCTGAAGGAGCCATCCCGAAAAGCTTAGCCACTTCCTGTTGGGTTACACCGTTATCCACCAATTCTTTTGCAAGGGCAGCCCTGATAGCAGGCAGGACATCCCATACCACAACCTGACACGGAGTTTCAGTTTTCATATTCTCACGCTTCATTTTCTATAGATATTGACCTACAGGTATATCACTATTGTGAATGGCAGTTGGTGCTTTCTACCGAACATACGTGCAAAAACTTAAAAGGCATAAAAAGATAATATGTTCACAATTGTGACACGGACGTATTAAGCATTAAAGAACGATAAAATATCACAATAAATAAAGGAGGTCACAATGAACACCAACAAGGATGATACAGGAAATATCATCTATCTGGACCATGCAGCCACAACATTTACTGATCCGAAGGTACTGGAGACGATGATGCCATATTTCACTGAAAATTTCGGCAACCCCTCTTCACCTTACGATATGGCAAACGTATCCAAAGAAGCGGTTGACAGTGCCCGACAGCAGGTGGCCACTGCCATCAATGCAGATACAGATGAGATATATTTTACAGGTGGAGGGACCGAGTCCGACAACTGGGCAATCAAGGGTATTGCCTTTGCCAACAGGAAAAAAGGCAACCATATAATCACCTCCTCCATAGAACACCATGCAGTCCTGCATACATGCCAGTGGCTGGAAAAGCAGGGTTTTGAGGTTACCTATCTTCCAGTGGACAAATACGGACAGGTCAGAACAGAGGATGTAAAAAAAGCCATCCGGGACGATACAATCCTGATATCTGTAATGCTGGCAAACAACGAGATCGGCACAATTCAACCAATCCCCCAAATTGGCAGGATAGCCCGGGAGAAGAACATCTATTTCCATACGGATGCCGTACAGGGCATCGGTCAGGTGCCTGTGGATGTAGAAGCTCTGAATGTGGATTTACTCTCCCTCTCCTCCCATAAATTCTACGGACCAAAGGGTGTAGGTGCCCTGTATATCAAAAAAGGCACCCGGCTCGATAACCATAGCCATGGGGGTGCCCAGGAGAAGAAAAAGAGGGCAGGCACAGAAAATGTTCCCGGTATTGTGGGAATGGGTGCAGCTATCGAACAGGCCACATCTCAACTGGAAGAGCATGCCGCTCATATGAAAAAACTGAGAGCACAGCTGGTAGAAGGCCTCCTGCTGATCCCGGCCACCCACCTTGCAGGCCATCCGGAAAAACGCTTGCCGAACAATGTGAACGTAATCTTTGAATACATAGAAGGCGAATCCATTCTGTTGATGCTGAATTCGTACTCTATTGCAGCCTCTACGGGAAGTGCCTGTACCTCGGCTTCCCTTGAACCGTCACATGTGCTTATTGCCTGCGGATTCCCCCATGAGGTCGCACACGGGTCCCTGCGCCTGACCCTGGGAAAGGAAAATACGGAAGAGGATGTGGATTACCTGTTGCAAACGCTGGAGCCAATTATCAGGAGGCTCAGGGCGATGTCACCTATGACACCAAAGGAACAGAGGGAATGATATTAATGATGTACAGTGAAAAAGTAATGGAACATTTCATGAATCCCCACAACGTAGGCGAGATGGAAAATCCCGACGGAGTCGGAGAGGTAGGCAATCCCCAGTGCGGAGACATCATGCGGATATACCTGCGCATTGAGAATGATGTAATCACAGATGCAAAGTTCATGACCTTCGGATGCGGTGCCGCCATCGCATCCAGTAGTATGGCAACCGATCTGATCAAAGGCAAGACCCTTGAAGAAGCCTGGGAGGTTACAAACAAGGCAGTGGCAGAGGCACTTGAAGGATTACCCCCTGTAAAAATGCACTGTTCGGTACTGGCTGAAGAAGGCATACACAAGGCAATCAATGATTATAGGGAAAAACAGGGTTTTGAGCCTTTGAAGGAGAAAACCGATGCTTAATGATACTGAAAAAGAACTCTATAGCCGCCAGATAATGATGGTCGGTGAAGAAGGCCAGGAGAAACTTAAAAACGCAACCGTAATGATAGCCGGCTGTGGAGGTCTGGGTTCACCAATTATGCATTACCTTGCTGTTGCCGGTATAGGTCACATCCGCCTTGTCGATAAGGATACTGTTGAAATGAGCAATCTCAACAGACAAATACTGCACTGGCACCGGGATATCGGAAAAAGCAAGAGCCAGTCTGCTGAAGAAAAACTTGCAGAACTCAACCCCAACATCGAACTGGAAGCCTTCAATAAGGAAATCAATGCCGAAAACATAGATAAATTGATACAGGGAGCAGATATAATCGTAGATGCGCTGGATAACTATGAAACACGAATGTTGCTCAACAGGGCCGCAATCCGACAATCATTGCCTCTGGTCCACGGTGCAGTTCACGGATTCCACGGGCAACTCACTACAGTCATCCCGGGCAAAACACCCTGCATTGAATGTTTGATCCCTGAAAAACCCCCGAAAGAAGTATTTCCAATCATCGGTTGCACCGCAGGCGTAGTGGGTACGATGCAGGCAAACGAGGTGATCAAGTACCTGCTTGGCTGGGAAGATTTACATACCGGCCATATTGTAATGTGGGACGGCAGGAGCGGAACGTTAGACAGGATGAAAATATGCCGCAGGATGGACTGTCCAGAGTGCGGCCACTTATAATATGAAAAACATGACAAATAACAAATTGAAACAACTGGAAGATTTCATACAATCCACCGGCCCAGTTGCAATTCTTTTTTCGGGAGGTGTGGACAGCAGCCTGCTTTCGGTTGTCTCCAGGGAAGTGCTTGGGGACAAACATATTTGCATCCTGTTGAATTCCCCACTCATACCCGAATATGCGGTATGCAGGGCAAAACAAACTGCCCATGATTACGGATTAAAGCTGCATGTACTGGATATTGATCCCCTTGAATATGAAAATATAAGAATGAACCCGAGGGATCGCTGTTACCACTGTAAGAAGAAAGTAATAGAAATTGCAAGGAAATATGCTGCATCCCTGGGTTATACGGTTATTGCTGATGGTACCAACGTCTCGGATACACAGACATTGCGACCGGGGCTTGCCGCCAGTCGGGAAGAGAGAATACTTCATCCTTTCGTGTCTGCAAATATCACCAAAGCAGATATCAGGCAGATAGCAAAACAAAAAGATTGCGATTTCTGGGACCTGCCTTCTTCTGCCTGTCTGGCCTCACGTATACCCTATGGCGAGATGCTGGACGTCGAGAAACTCGGCAAAATTGAACAGGGAGAGGATATTCTGCACAGAATGGGATTTTTGCAATGCCGGATGAGATTGCATGACGGGGGAACCCTTGCCCGTATAGAAGTCCCCGCTGAACAGATTCCAACAGCCATCCTAAAAATGGATGATCTAATCAGTCACCTGAAAGCTACAGGGATCAAACATGTCTGCCTGGACCTCGAAGGCTACAGAAGTGGCAGCATGGATGAGACCTGAGATCAGCGTTGTTTGTACTTGCGACAGCTGTTCACAAAATCATCTACAGGGAAGGAACCAGGGTGGGCGTGCATGTAACTTGCCACGGAATTGTGTTCATAGATACCATCCATACCATCAACAATTCCTTTGCCCCGCTCCATAGTGTAAGCCAGACGGCTGTCAGACGCACAATCTGTTACAGAGTAATGGAATTCATGGCCACGTACTTCTCCCCTGAATATGGGGGAATCGGCCTGACCTTTGGTATAGCCCAGTGCCTGCAATTTTTTCGTCATGACGGTCTCAGCGGGGAAAAGATCCGCCAGTTTATAGACCCTCTCCTCTATTTCGTAGGAAGTGCAGAGATATTGCAGACCACCGCATTCCCCATAGATTGGCATCCCATCTGCTGAAAGGTCCTTTAGCTTATGAGTGGTCCGTGACTTTTCAAGTTCTGCTATGTGGAGCTCGGGATAACCGCCTCCGAAGTACATGCCGTCCACATCAGGAATATCACCTTCAAGCGGGCTGAAGAATTTGATTTCAGCCCCGGCCCTGCGGAAGGAGTCCAGCATGTCCTGATAGTAGAAACAAAATGCACTGTCCATTGCAACACCTATTGTCACATCCGCCTCCTTGTCGGGTATGCATTCCTCAGGGGCAGCCGGGAGAGGTTCTTTTGCCAGGGACAGCACAGTATCCAGATCAACGTTTTCCTCGATGAAGTTACCCAGTTTTTCCAGATCATAATCCCGTTCATCAGCCATATGCAATCCGAGGTGGCGGGATGGGACGGTCAGGTCCTGATTCCTTGGCAGGGCACCAACAACCGGCACATCCCCCAGGGCATCCCTGATCATTTGAGCATGCCTGGGACTTCCCACCCGATTGAGAATCACCCCATCAATACGTACATCACTGTCAAATTCAGAGTATCCTTTGATGAGGGCCGCAGCACTTCTGGACATACCGTGCACATTGACCACAAGGATCACAGGAGCACCCAGGGATTTGGCCACATGGGCCGAACTTGCAAGATCTGAAGAATTTATGCCGTCAAAAAGCCCCATGACACCTTCAACGACCCCTATATCCGCATCATTATAATTGCAATGAAAACTCTGCCTGACACCTTCCTCGCCCATCATGAATGTATCAAGGTTCCTTGAAGGTCTCCCGCAGATTGCTGTATGGTGAGTAGGATCAATGTAATCCGGACCCACCTTATAGGGCTGCACGTTCATTCCCCGGCGGGTCAGGGCCGCCATGATACCCATGGAAACGGTTGTCTTACCGACTCCACTGTGTGTGCCTGCAATAACTATTGATTTTTTCATGGCACAAGTTGGTTTGATTTGGTATTTAAAATATGGGGCAGTAAGCTTCACTGTTACCGGATAAACTTAAGTTTATATACTCCCTTCACCATCCCAAATTAAACACCAATTACCGATATAGCATGACTCCTGAAAAACATCTCACAGATTCCTACGGACGCACTATAAAGAGCCTCAGGATATCGATTACTGATAGGTGTAATCTCAATTGTATTTATTGTCACAATGAAGGGAATATGAAAGCGGCAGATGAAATGTCAGCCAAAAAAATATCTGATATCATCAAGGCAGCCAGCCTGTATGGAGTAGACAGGGTGAAATTCTCCGGCGGAGAGCCACTTGTCCGCAGGGATTTCGAGGATATACTGAAACGCCTGCCCCCCTTGAAGGATGTATCTGCAACTACCAACGGGATACTGCTGGAAGAGAGGGCCCAAAGCCTCAAGGAAGCAGGACTGGATCGGATAAATGTAAGTTTGGATAGTGTTGATGACAAAAACTACAGTTTGATTACTGCAGCAAATCCGGGTGATGTATATAAAGTACTCAAAGGGATTGAAGAAGCAATCGAAGTTGGCCTTACTCCTGTAAAACTGAACATGGTAATGCTCAAAGGGATCAATGAAGACAAGATCGACCAGATGCTTGAATTTGTCCGTAAACACAAAGGCAACATCATACTACAACTCATACAGTTAATGGATTTCCAGGATGTTGTAAAATACCAGGTTGACGTGCAAGAAATTGAAAAACAACTTGAAGAAAGGGCCGATGAAATCCATGTACGCAAAATGCACCGCCGCAAAAAGTACATCATCGACGGTGCAGAAGTTGAAGTAGTAAGACCCATCGACAATACTGAATTCTGTGCCAATTGCAATCGGTTGCGTGTGACAGCCGACGGGAAACTCAAACCATGCCTGTTGGTAAATGATAATCTTGTGGATACAAAAGGCGCAAATTCAGAAGATATTCCACGGTTGCTGGAGGAAGTTGTGGAAAAAAGGGTGCCTTTTTTCAGGGAAATATCACGGAGTACTAACAGGTGAATTGTTACCTGAAAAGTATCTCTATATCCTCCTCGAATGCATCATTCACATGTGAACTCAACTCCGATTTTGTATTTTCCAGTTTCTCTTCCAGGGATTTCAGGAATTTTGTCTCATCTTCCAGTTTATCCTGTGTGGAAACAAAAGCCTCTTGCTTTTTTGAAATATCCTTTTCCATTGAGGTTTTCTGATGATACACATCCATCCGATCCAATTGGTCTCTTAACTGCTCGAGCCTGTTATCGTATTTCTTTTTATTCTCATATAAGGATTTGAGAGAAGAAGAGTTTTTTATTGAATGCAGCTGTTCAAGGGTTTTATCTTTCTTTTTATCCTTCAGACCAAGGGAATCACTTTGAAGTCTCAGAATTAATTCATCATATAACGGATCCAGATCGTAATCCAGTGCAGAGACAGGATCTTTCATGACAATACCAAGTATATTGCGCATTTGTGGCGATAGCGTATGAATTCCGTTTTCATCCTGTTTTTTCATTCTGGATAATGCCTTGGACAATGGAGTGAACATTCTTTTAATATCAGCTTCTACATTCAGGAGCTGTTGCCTGACATCGTCAATTTCACTGTTAATTGCTTCTGCCCGCGGATATTCCGAACCTTCAATCAACTTTTCAAGATCTGATTTTGCATCCTGAATATTTGCATCCAGGGCGGTACACTTATTCTTCAATTCCTGAATTTTATTTCGACTATCTATAATTTCAGATTCCAGATTATGGATATCTTCAATATCTACAAATATATTGTTGATCATATCCAGCTTATTGCGGGGCTTTTCAATTGTAGAAAATAAATCACTTAAAGCATGGTTCAGGTTTGCAAGGTCGCCGTTTATTCTGTTATATTCAGTGGGATAGAGACTTTTTGCATAAAGCATGCTTTTTCGGGTATTGTCCAGGAAAGTATCCATATGGGAAAGCGATTCAATATAGAAGGCATAAGCCCCCTCTATGGAATTGTCATGTGGGACAGTGATTTTCTCATCAAGTATTTCCAGGTTATCAACAATAACATCCCGGTTTGAATCTGCGATCTTACCCATTTTCTTATCAGCTGATTCAATCGGTGTGGCATCCAGAAAGGAATTTTTGTCGACCCTGAGCTGTTCAAGTTTATTGCCAATATCGGAATAAAGATTGCTTATAAGGGGTTTTGCAGCATTAACTTCCTTTTCATACCTGATTTTACTCCATTCACGGAGTTTTTCAAATTCCAGATGTAATTCTTCAGGCTCATCCTTGCCCTTACCAAATAGTTTCTTGAGGAAATCCATATATTCAGATGAAAAAACATGGTGATTTGTTAAAAAGATTCTGCATGAAGAAGAATTGAACATAAATATTAAATCGACTCCCGGACACCAGGTTCAAATTAGAATCTCTAATACAGAAATAGAAGGATACAACCCGACTTTGACAGTCAAAAGTAATAATAGTGTTCTTAGCTTTGCTGTATTTGGTTACAATGCAACAAAAACTAAGAACGTATGAGATTATTCCTAACAAGAATATATGCTTTCCTATCGGAACCGTTCTGGCTGTAAACCAACTTTACGAAATCCTAGATCTTTCTTCAGTTTTTGGTAAACACAAAAAGAATGGAATTGACATCAACAACCTGCTCAAAGCTCTTGTAAGTTACAAACTGACGGATAATTTCAGCATAAGTAAAGCTCATGAATGGATTAATCGGGAGGAAGTCCTTGATATTTTTACTCTTCCTGAATTCAGTGAAAGAACTCTGTACAGGGTTCTTGAAACCCTGGGAAATAATCGT
>NZ_RRBA01000016.1:0-36444 GCF_004104135.1 Methanohalophilus sp. WG1-DM
TCGGTACTTCCAAATACCACATATGAAATTGAAATAAGAACTGTTGACGAAAGTGGTAATGTAAATACCAGTGGGGTAACTCAAACAGCTACAACAACTTCTGACACAACTCCTCCATCTCCAGTATCTTCTCTATCCGCTGCTGAAATAGGAAGTACTTGGATAAAGTGGACATGGGAGAATCCTATAGATGACGATTTTAATCATACAGTAATCGATCTTAAGGATGAGCATATTACCAATTTGAGTAATTCTGTTTCAGAATACAATGCAACGGGTTTGGATTCTGATACAGAATATACTATTGAAGTAAAGACTGTTGATACAAGTGGTAATGTTAACGAAACCGAGGTATCAAATACTACCATGACTCATTCCGCCACTTACGAATGGGGCAACCGTATCTGGGATGAAGAAGCAAACCAATCCACCACTTACACCTGGGATGGCCGCAGTTTCTCCGGTTTCTACTATGACCTTGACACAGGCGACACTTCCGAGTCAATGACAATTGAGATTGATGTCGATGGTCGTGAGATAAAGGAAAATGACCTTGTGTATAGTACCGAGCCTATATCCAAGGAATTTGAGTACACTGGCTGGGACAATTACCAGATCATAGGCTTCATGGCAGAGCGATATTTTGCTGGTTATAAAAATACATCTGCATCTATTGTAGATAGCGACCTCAGCCTGATGTCAGACGGCATCTTAGCAAAGGTTCTTCTGGATATAGATGATGACGAATCCATCTACTCCGGGTCATCTCTGGCTCTTGAGGAAGGTTACAACCTCAATATCCAGCAGGTGGACGTAAACGGGAACAGCGTATGGATGAGCCTGACCAAAGATGGAGATGAGGTAGATGATGCAATCCTTTCCTCCGGTGAAACCTATGTTTATGAAAAGGACCTTGGAGGTGTGGAAGATGTACCCTTAATTGCAGTACACATTGATAGCGTATTCAGCGGTACTGAGACAAATGTTGTTTCCATAGACGGTATTTTCCAGATTTCCGATGACTATGTGGAAATTGACGAAGACGATGAATACGGTGAGATGACGATTTCCAGTGTAAGTAAGACTGAAATAGAAATGAAAAATGAGGAAGGAGATATCAACCTTGAAGAAGGTGACATTATTGACCTCATGGGCAAACTCAAATTCATAGTAGCAGACGATAGTGATGTATTGAGATTTGCACCCTTTGTCGACATGTCCGAACCCGGTACCTATGAACTCAGAGGTACCATTGCTGAAGAACAGGGATTCACCTGGACTCCATTGAACTTCGAAGGTTTCTATTATGACATAGATGAGGGGGTAAGCAGTGAATCTCTTACTGTGGAATACGATGGACGGTCAATTGATGAAGGAAATCTAACTTATAAAGCTGAACCTGTACCTGTAGAGTTTGAACACAATAACTGGGGTAAATATAATGTAATAGGTTTCATGGCCGAGAAATATTTTGCCAGCTATAATGAAAGTGAGTTCGGAGATGAAACCTATGATTCAGATCTCATGTCCAACGGTCAGCTTTCAAAGGTCCTGATAGACGAGGACGATGAAAAATCGGTTTATACCGGATCTTCCCTGATTCTGGAAGAAGGTTATACCCTTAATATCCGGGAAATTGATGTTAATGGTGAAAGAGTAATGGTTGAACTGACACGGGATGGAGATGAAGTTGACTCGGGTGTAATATCTTCCAACGATGAATATGTTTATGAGAAAGATCTTGGCAGTGAAGACGATGTCCCAATAATCGTTGTCCATTTCAATAATGTATTCAGCGGTACTGAAACAAGTGCAGTCTTTGTCGAAGGTATCTTCCAGATATCCGAAGATTACCTGGAAGTCGACGATGGCGATACATTTGGGGAGATGGAAGTCACTAGTACGAATCCAATTACTCTGGAAAATGAAGATGACATAGACCTTGATGAAGACAGCACCATCGACATCATGGGCGAGATCAAGTTCAAGGTTGCCGATGACAGCAGTACTGTCCGTTACTACCCATTCGTTGAAGTGGAAACCGAACCCGATGAATCCCTGAACATTGATATCGAGCCAACCACCGTTGTCGAAGGTGAGGAGATCACTTTCACAGTAACCTCCCGTGGAGCAGCTATCAAGGATGCATCGATACTAATTGATGGTGAAAAGGTCGGAACCACCTCAGATGAAGGTGTTTTCGAGTATGATGCTGATGAGGCCGGGAACTTTACTGCAACAGCGCAAAAGGAAGGTTATGTTTCATCAGAAGGGAACTTTGAAGTGATATCTCCTGAGGATGAAAGCAAAAAGATCAGTATCGAAGTTTCCCCGGAGGAAGTCTTTGAGGGTACACCGATAACCATCTCTGTGGTCAAGGCAATAGGTTCAGAACCACTGGAGGATGCTGAGGTATTCTTTGACGGCCAATCCCTGGGTAAGACCAATGAGGACGGCACCATAACCTACAATCCCAAAGAGCCCGGTACCCACAAGCTGGAAGCCAGGGCGGATGGCTACCTTGATGCAGAATTGAACATCAAGGTCAATGAACTGGCAGCAAAATTTGACTTCAGTAATCTGAGGATCGAACCCTCACCTGCCACTGCCGGTGAGGAATTCACGGTAATGCTTGACTCGACCAACACGGGTAATGCAAAGGGCACCTACACTGTCGAGTTATCGATCAATGATAATGTGACAGACAGTCAGGAAATCACTCTTGGGCAGAACAATTCCACAACCGTTGAATTCACCTCTACTGCAGGTGAGCCAGGTACCTATCTTGTAAAGGCAGGCGGCCTTTCAACAACTCTGGATGTGGAAGAGGGAACAAGTATTGTATGGTATGTCCTTGGTGGCCTTCTCCTTGTAGTTGGTGGAGGTGCAGCCTACATATTTGCCACAGGCGGAACTGCCAAATTCGCTGAGATCGCAGAATCCCTGCGTTCCATGCTGCGCAGGTAATACCAGAATATGAGCGCTTACAAAAGCGCTCTTATCTTTTTTTTATTCCATTTCCAGTTTTCGTGCCACATTCTTGGCATAATGGCGGATACGGGTATTTTGATAATTTTTTCTACTGTAGGACTTACGATAGGTGCGCATACAAGTGCCCTTGCTCCTTCCCTTTCAGCCCGCACAGCCGCAATGATCGCTTCTTCCATGGAGGTAGCCGCATACTCTCGTATTGTGCACAGGTTCCCGTGAACTTTCCTTTTTGTCTCTTTAATATTATCCAGTACCAGACGGGATGCTATTACGGCTATGAATTCTCCGCCCTCATTGCCTTCGAGTTTCTTTATGGTTTTCACGATCTGGCGCATCGTGCGTAAATTGGGTTCCCGGTTGCCTGACATAAGTTTGTAAAGGGTACTTGGTGGAATGGATGAATGCTCGGAAAATTCTATCGCTGTAAGACCCAGGTCTTCCTTGATGACCTTCAGTAAAGTATGCTGGAACGCTTCATCGGATTCAAATGCCGATTCGATAACTTTATCTGCAATACTCATTTTCCTATCTCCATTTATTTATAGCATTAAAAGAGAATGATGGGTGGTGTATTAATACTTTTAGGACATAATATGACGGTAATAGGCAAGTTATAAATAATGTCTCGGTGACATTTACAAAATTGACTATATAGCAGACTATAGTAATAAATACAAAAAGGTGGATCATAATGAAAAAAATCAGTAAAATACTAATCCTCATGCTTGTTGTGGCAGGTGCTGTCTTCCTTGCAGGCTGTACTTCTCAGGATGGAGATGGCACAGAAGAGGCGGCGGACGTGAGCACTCTTAACATGGGTTATCAACCCAGTACCCATCAGCTTTCCTATATGACAGCCAGGGAAAAAGGATGGTGGGAAGAGGACCTTGCTTCCTATGGTGTGGAAAAAGTGAAAGAGTATGAATTCCCGACCGGTGCTCCTGAAATGCAGGCAATGCTTGCGGGTGACCTGGATGTGGCCTATGTCGGCGCTGCACCATTCGTATCAGCTTTGAGTAACGGTCTTGATGCCAAAGTAGTTGCAGGCGTGAATTCCCAGGGCTCCGATCTTGTCCTGCGTCCGGAACATCCCTATGAAGGTCCTGAAGATCTCAAGGGATTGAGCATTGCAACGTTCCCACCAGGTACAATTCAGGATACCATTCTGCGTGACTGGTTGAAGGATAATGGTATTGATCCGGACAATGATGTTGATATAAAACCAATGGGTCCCGGTGATGCTATCTCTGCAATTTCCGCAGGCCAGATTGATGCTGTATTCCTTCCCCATCCTGCTCCAACCCTGATTGAACAGGAAGGCAACGGCAGATCAGTTGTATCTTCCGGTGAAATGCTTCCCAACCATGCATGCTGTGTGCTTGTTGTAAGTGGCGACCTCATACGCAATCATCCTGACATGGTGGCTGAGATTGTAAAAACCCACATAAAAGCCACAGATTATAACCTTGAGCACCAGGATGAAGCTGCACAGATATTTGCAGATAAACAGGGATGGGATGTTGATGTGGTCAATGCTTCCCTGGAAGAATGGGATGGCCAGTGGATTGCTGATCCTGCCATAATTGCAGATTCCACTGTGGATTATGCACAGGTGCAGTATGAACTTGGTTATGTCGATGAGGAATTCACCCGGGAAGATATATTCGACATGAGTTTCTATGAACTGGCCATAAATAAGTAAAATAAACAGCAACCTTTTTAAAGACCTGTTGATTATAGGTCGCCGGAAGTGGAGGTAATTCCTCCACACATTTTCCGGAGGTATCATGAAAACCAAACCGGTCTCAAAAAAAGGCATAGAAATCATTTCCCTGGTAACAGCCATTATTATATGGCAACTTATAGCTGATTTTGTTATAGGGAATACCTTCATTCTTCCAAGTTTTACAGATGTAGTTTATGCTTTCATCACAGTAATCGAAAGGGGAGTTCTGTTCACCGACCTTGCAATAAGCCTGCTGCACTTTGGAATAGGTATCATTTCGGCTCTTGTTATAGGTGTCCCCATCGGGATTGCAATGGGATGGTTCCATAATGCAGACAGAATAGCAGATCCTCTGATTGAAATTGTGCGTCCAATTCCTCCTCTTGCATGGATTCCCTTTGCAATTGTGTGGTTTGGCCTGACTCACATATCTGCCGGATTTGTAGTTTTTGTAGGGGCCGTTTTTCCGATTATTATCAATACATTGACCGGATTCAAGAGTGTTTCAAAAATTTATGTGGAAGCCGGCAAGGTACTGGGTTGCATGAAAAGCACCTCTCAGATTCGTTATATTGCACTACCCTACTCGCTGCCCTCTATAGCTGCAGGCATAAGAATTGCCATGGGTGTTGGCTGGATGTGTCTGGTAGCAGCTGAGATGTTCGGTGTCAGTAAAAACGGTCTGGGTTACAAGATATGGTGGCATTATTATCTGCACCAGATGGATTTTGTGCTGGTCTACATGCTCATTCTGGGCTTTTTGGGATTATTGATAGATCGTGTTTTCCGCTGGTATGTGGATGGAAAATTGCTCAAATGGAGAAAAGGAGTTGTTGTTTAAATGGGCCGACTTGTGATTGAGAATGTGGGACAGAGTTTTGAGAAGGATAAAGGTGAGGCTACCGATGCCCTCAGGGATGTGAACTTTGAGGTTAAGGATGGTGAATTTGTCTGTATCATTGGTCCATCAGGTTGTGGAAAAACCACTTTACTGCGTATTGTTGCCGGTCTGGATAGGGCGGATTCGGGCAGGATCCTGCTGGATGGCGAAACAATAACCTCTCCCGATCCCCGCAGGGGTATGGTCTTTCAGGAATATTCCCTGTTCCCCTGGCGTACAGTCATGGATAATGTGACCTTCGGCCTGGATATGAGTGGTATGGATAGGAAAGAATCCAGGAAGATTGCTGAAGAATATCTGAGGCTTGTAGGCCTTGAGCAGTTCCGGAACAGTTATCCTTATGAACTTTCAGGGGGAATGAGACAAAGGATTGCTATTGTCAGAGCCCTTGCAAATGATCCGGCGGTTTTACTTATGGATGAGCCTTTTGGATCCCTTGATGCCCAGACACGCAATAAACTCCAGCAGGAACTGTTACAGATATGGGAATCTAAAAAGATAACAATTCTTTTTGTAACACACAGCGTGGATGAAGCAGTTTATCTCTCCGACAGGATTGCTGTCATGACCTCTCGACCCGGGCGAATAAAGGAAATGATTGATGTTGATCTGCCCCGGCCCAGGGACAGGACAAGTACCTCTGCAAATAAACTGCGTAACAATCTGTTGAATATGCTGGCTGAAGAAAATAAGTAATTCATTCAGAATGTATGATTACTTTCGTGCCTGATTCTATACTTTCAACATTGACTTTACCAACAAGTTCCAGTTCTTTTTTTGCCCTTACAAACTTTAGATTGCAACCAGGTCGTACTTTCATCCAGCCATCTGTAGTGGCATGGCCACCAATTGTACAACGATCAAGCAGAGTCGCATTCCTGCTGGCATGAATATCCCCGTCAACCCTGCAATCAGGGCCCAATATCACTTCTTCTGCATGTAGGCTTCCCCTGATAACTGTACCCTTGCCCAGTTCTACGTTGCCGGCAACTTTCAGGTTTTTCCAGAAATTAGTATCGGGTCCTGTAATGAGATTTCCATCCAGGCTTACATTTTGCTCAAAATAGGATTTTTTCCGGAGAATGTAGGTATTGCTCTGTGGATGGAATTTCATGTTGTTCTCATGGTCTTCATTCATGTTTTTAATATTATAGATGGCTTGTATTTTAGCCCTTCTGTTTTAGGCATTGATATACAGAGCAAGAGTAATCAATGACTGTGCAGTAGCCGTAATATCTCCGTTATTTTTGCCCCAGCTACCATTATCATTTTGTTCTTTTAGTAACCAACGGATTGATTGGCCTATCTCGCCTGAGTGACCGGTCATTATAAGTGCCTGCATTACAAGATTGCTGGTTGCTATGAACTTCCAGCCACCGTTTTCCTGCATCCGGGACAATAACCAGTCGGATTTTTCCCGGATAAAATCAGTGTGATCTGTTCCTGTCAGTTTTGATTGTTTCATGAGGCAAATTATGATCAATGCAATTGTACCGGGATGTTCCCATGTGCTATCAAAATCCTTTATGATTTTCTGGCATTCGCCGGGGCAGGACACTTCGAGATCTGCAAGGGCAATCAGGGCATAAGTTCTATCATATATATCTTCTAAATTGCCACCTTTCTGTTTGGTTTTGATATAATGGGTAACTGCAGGATAGTAAATCCCCATTGTGGCAAGGGCCGATACACCTCTGCAAATTTCCCTGAAAGATTGTGACCTGTGAATCTCTTTTATGAGGGTGGCTGTACGGGTATATCCCCTGCCCCAGAGGTAGCTGGCTGTTGTGCTTCTGGCATATTCCTTGAGGGTCACAGGCTGATTTTCATCCAGCCAATCAAGCCCTCTTCTTGCTGCATCTTTATATTTAGTTTCCTTTGTCTGAATCTTACAATCCCCTGGCTTTCTTGATAGGCTTTTCATAGAGTTTTTCAAGATGCTCTACTATATTTTCAAGAATTGGGCCTGGAATTCCCACCAGCATTTCATCCCTGCCTATATCGGTTGTCCTGCGACATCCGAAACATCCCATGGAAAAATTTACATCGCCGGTCTGGATGGGAATTATCGTTGAATCTACGCAGGTGGCCTGGAACGATGCTGTGCTCAGGGTTACCCTCCCTCCCTTTTCAAAAGTAAACGCTGGTACGATCCAGTAAAGGGTCTCCGGAAGGTCGACCAGAACCACTACATCGGGCTTAAAGTCAGCCTTCTCAAGAGGACAAACTACTGTTGCCTGCATGGAACACTCTTCGAATTCTGCCCTCTCCTCTATCATCTTAGCAGCTGCTTCAGCTGTATCAAACATGCCGATTTTGGAGTGGAATTCCCCGCTTCTTACATTGTCAGGTGTTTCTAAAAGTCCCAGACTGGAACCACCTACCACACATGCATGTTTATCTGCCGGTATCACAAGACATTCGCCAGTCCTTGCTTTCATGATAGACTGGCAATGACGGGTTTTCTTCTCGGGTTGGTTAAAGTCTGCAGGAATATCTTCGCTCTTTTTTACCAATTTCACGGCTACTGGTTCGTATCTTAGCTGCAGTATTTCCTTGAGTTTGTCACTTATCTCTTTATTTTCCATAAAAATTCCCTTGCCCTTAAAATATAATGGAAGATTAGTTGAACTTTTCCTCCACAGAATTAACGATTAAATCGAATTTTTCTTTCCAGATGGATTTGTCATCATTGACATATACATCTCCTTTGTCCCCTGATGATGAAACATCGGGTTCGATGGGCAATGTAGCAAGTATGGGGGTGTTGAAATCTTTTGCAGCCTTTTCTACAGATTCACCGCCAAAGACCTGTATTTCTTCATTGCAGTGGGGGCAGATTACACCGCTCATGTTTTCGACCATTCCGATAAGGGGTACTTCCAGCATTTCTGTAAATTTCAGGGATTTCCTTACACTTGTAAGTGCTACATCCTGGGGAGTTGTGACAATGATGGCACCGTCGACCTTGCCCAGCAACTGTACTATACTCAATGGTTCATCTCCTGTGCCCGGAGGCAGGTCTATGATCAGGTAGTCCAGCACTCCCCAGTCAACTTCTTCCAGAAACTGCTTGATGGCTCCCATCTTGGCAGGCCCTCTCCAGACAACAGGGGAATCCGGATCGTCCAGCAGTAAACCTATGGACATAACCTTGAGGTTATCGGCAACCTGTACAGGCAGGATCCCCCTTTCTCCAACTTCGGGTCTCTTGTCAGCAATTCCAAACATTGTGGGAATACTTGGTCCATGAATATCACTGTCAAGCAGCCCGACCCTTTTCCCGCGTCTGGCAAGGGCTGCAGCGAGATTTGCAGAAACAGTACTTTTTCCTACGCCGCCTTTGCCACTCATTACCATTAGCTTGTTTTTTATTCCGCGCAGATTCGATACGAGTTTTGGCTCTTCAACTTTGGAATTTACCAGACTTTCAGCTGACTGTATGTTTTGACTCATTTTAATGACTCCATTTATTCAGTAGTGTAATTTCCACCTTTGATATCTATGGCCTGCCCTTCAACAAGAGCTCTGGCGACTTTTTTCCTCGCATTTTTCAGTTCTTCCCAGAAAGCCCTTCTGGAAATTCCCATCTCAAGGGCTGCTTCTTCCTGTGTCAGCTCATCCACATCCACAAGCCGGATGGCCTCCAGTTCTTCAAATGCGAGTTCTACTACCTCAACTTCAGACCTTGGTATGCCGCAGGGTTTAAAGCACATAATATTGGGCTCTGCCCGTATCCTGCGGGGGCATTTTGGTCTTCCTCTCCTGCATTTCATACGTTAACCAATCACCCATAGGTGAGCAAATATATAAAGGATTCCAAATTGCCCGTTTTGTCCGACAAACAAGGTATTTATCGGACAAAACGGATGGTGGTGTAATTGCATCAAGAAGTATCAAGATTTTTCAAAGTGATTTTCGGTCAAAGCGGTTGGTTCAATTAATAATATGTTGCGCACCTGTTGGCAAAATAACTTACATCCACAATCGGGCTTGTCTATAAAGTGCTCTTGCCTACAAAATTTGGAATCTGATTATAAAGTACTTTTTTGACTACAAATCTATTTTAAGGTCGCCTGAATCACATCGTTACTATAAGCAGGCTTGTCACAAGTATACTAAGCAAAGTTATATTGGATTGAAACTGGCTACTTGAATGCTCATTACTCACCGATTTATCTAAATCATCTCTTTTAGATTCTTCTGATTCAATGAATCTTTGCTCCATTATTCCAGCAATCACTTCTAAGGGCTCATTGTCTTCAATTTTGAAACCATCAGGATACCTATCCCAGATATCTTGCAATTCTGCTTTTAGCTTTTCTTTTTCTTCTTCAGTTAAATCAGACTCATCTATCCAGTCATATATGCAATTTGACTTTCCTCATCAGTTGCAGCAAAGGCAATATATGAATAAGGAGATGCCTTTACCACATGTGGCAAAGATGCCTGTAGTTCCAAATATTCCTGGACTTCTTGCATTCCTTCTTCACCCAACTCAGCCTCCAACTCTTCCATTTTTAATTGAGCAGCATCTTTGACTGGGGTGTTGTTTTCTTCTCCAGTCGAAGCTATTGCTGACAGTGTCAGACACAGACACAATACCATACCAATACATAACACTAGCAATCCTTCTTTTCTATTCATCCGTTCTTACCCTCAATCCACCATTATGATTTGGTATATCATTATATGAATCACATCTATAATAAAATGGCCACTGGGAAAAATTTAACAAAAGGATCTTGTGGATGTTCTTTTCTTGAACTGAATCATCGAATTTGATCGCAATGTATGACATTTGACTACAAAGTTATGTTTTAAGCTCTAATGTATGGGACTTTTAGGGTAAGCTCGATGTGCTTGTGATCTGCATTAGAATGCATCAAGCTTTTCAATGTAATTTTCGGACAAATTAATTTTTCGGACAAAGCGCAAATTGCCCTGCAAAAAAGCTATTATATTTACAGGGGAATTTGATAATAGGTTTAGGAGTCAGGTATATGAAAGATAATATGCTTCTCTGGGATGAGACAATTTTCAGAGATCCCATCGTACTGGAACTGGATTATCTCCCCGAACAATTTATGCACCGGGATTCTCAGTTGCAATCTCTCATCTATAGCTTAAAGCCTGCAGTAAAAGGTATGAGACCTATTAATTGTCTTGTTTATGGTCCACCCGGCACCGGAAAAACCAGTGCTGTATTGAAGGTTTTTGAAGAAATAGAAGCACACACCTCGAATGTGGTCCTGGTAAAGATCAATTGCCAGATGGATTCCACCCGCTTTGCTGTTGTTTCACGCATATATCGCAAACTTTTCAATATAGACCCGCCGTCTTCAGGAGTAGCTTTCAGGAAACTTTTTGAAAAAATTGTCCTGAAACTTATCGAAAAGGATAGGGTAATGGTGGTGTGTCTGGATGATATCAATTATTTATTCCACGGCGGGCATGCCGATGAGATCATGTATTCCATACTACGAGCCCATGAACAGTATCCCGGTGTGAAAATGGGTGTAATTGCGATTGTAAGTGATACGGGAAAACTTTACAGGTTTGATCCAAAGGTGAGTTCTGTATTCCTGCCTGAAGAGATTGAATTTCCTCCTTATTCTTATGACGAAATAGGAGACATCATTTCTTCCCGAATCCAGCTGGCTTTCTATCCGGAAGTAGTCCCGGATCAAGTCAGAGAGAAAATAGTGAATTATGTCGATTTGACCGGTGATCTGCGTGTTGGTATCGATCTACTCAAGAGATCAGGCCTGAATGCAGAAAAAAGGGCAAGCAAAAACATTTCAGAGGATGATGTGGATAAGGCCTATGAATCGTCACGCCTTTTGCATCTGAGGCGTAACATATCATCCCTTTCAGATAATGAAAAAGAGATTTTGCGGCTTGTGGCGGAAAATGATGGAATCAAAGCAGGCGAACTTTATGAACTTTTCAATGACAATAATGAATTGGGATATACCCGGTTTTATAGTTTGGTGAATAAATTAAAAGATTCGCATTATCTGGATGTTTCGTTTTCAGGTGAAGGTATGCGGGGCAGAACCCGTATTATTCGTCTGAATTATCCTGCAGATGATGTAATAAAATGCATTAGGGGTTGATATTCTGGAAACCCGTACAAAAGTATGGCTGACACATGAAGGCAAACCTGTGATTGGTGCCGGTAAGGTACGTCTCCTGAAGGCTATAGATGAAGAGAGATCCCTGAAAAAA
This sequence comes from Methanohalophilus sp. WG1-DM, assembly GCF_004104135.1. NCBI lineage: Archaea > Methanobacteriati > Methanobacteriota > Methanomicrobia > Methanosarcinales > Methanosarcinaceae > Methanohalophilus > Methanohalophilus sp. WG1-DM. The sequence continues at coordinate 11,850 of NZ_RRBA01000016.1, forward strand.
GCCTGTGAAAAGCTCCAGATCTCCTATAAACATGCCTGGAACATATTGAAGAAGATGAATTTAAGAACCGGACACGATGTTGTAAGGACTGTAAGAGGAGGTAAGGAGCAGGGTACTTTTCTTACAGAGTATGGAAGGGATCTGATAAATCAATATGAGCTGAATCGGGATTATGTTGACAGGATGGTGGAGGAGGAATTATCCTCTGAAAATGTGGGCGAGATCAATAGTATTGCCTGTAAGGTCAGGCAAGTAGAATCTTCTGATGGCATCTCCAGAATTCAACTTGAATTTGAGTCTGCAGTATTAACTTCTATAATGGGAGAAAAGGATTTGGCAAATCTGGATATCGATGAAGGGGAAGAAGCAATTGCTACTATTCGGGCTGTAGATATAGATATTTCTCCTGTGAAAAATGGGGAGGAATAAATCTGCGACTGCTTTCCTGGAATGTCAATGGTTTGCGGGCAGTTGCTAAAAAAGGATTTCTGGAATGGTTGGATTCTGAATTGCCTGATATCCTGTGTTTGCAGGAGACAAAAGCCCGCCCTTCCCAGCTGCCGCCGGATATCAGGCGCATAGATGGTTATTACAGTTATTTCAGTGCTGCTGAAAGGAAAGGTTATAGCGGGGTTGCCCTTTACAGTAAGGTCCAGCCACAAGAGGTTCGTTATGGTTTTGGTATAAACCGTTTCGACCACGAAGGAAGGATTTTAATCGCCTTCTATGATGATTTTGTACTTTTTAATATTTACTTTCCCAATGGTAATTCTTCGGATGAGCGACTTCAGTATAAAATGGATTTCTATGAAGCTTTCCTGGAATATGCACAGGCCTTAAAAGACAAGGGATATTCCATAGTTGTCTGTGGGGATTTGAATACGGCTCATAAAACGGTTGATATTGCAAGACCAAAGCAAAATGAAAACCATTCCGGGTTTCTCCCAATTGAAAGGGAATGGATAGATAAGTTCCTTTCTCATGGTTTCATTGATACTTTCAGGCTTTTCAATTCAGATGATGGTAATTATACCTGGTGGGATTTGAAAACCAGGGCAAGGGATCGTAATGTGGGATGGAGGCTGGACTACTTTTTTGTAAGTGATGATATGGAGCCGAATTTAATCGAGGCTTCTATTTTTAGGGAAGTGACTGGTTCGGACCATTGTCCTGTTGGAATTAAGCTTCAATTTTAAGGGCCAACAATGAAGAGAGAATCCTTCTCTGTAATCTTGTTGGGAGTCTGTTTTTGCAGTCTATGGTTTTGAATCTTATGTTTTAGCAGACTGAATTTTTCGCAAGCAATAGTGATTCTGAATATCTCGTTTTAAGCTGGAAAGGGTTAATATTTTCTCCAGTTCTGGTTTTCCCGGGAGATGGCGGTTTTAGGTGTTCTATTTGTTAATCGAAATGATTAATATTAATCACTCAGGTAAAGTTGATCAACAACAACTAATATATATCATCACGTCAAATAGGATTTTACAATGTGGAGTTCCGCTGAATGTTAACCAACCAGAACTCCACATCGGCCCAAAGGCAGGGTTAGGTTTGCTGTTAACAGTATATAAGCGTAGCTTTGCCTCGGGAGTAGATTGAATAATGAGGTAAAGACATGAAGAACAATGTAAAATTAGGAGTAAGCCTGATTCTCGTGGCGATGTTGCTTGGCAGCATAGCGCTTGTGGCAACTGTAAGTGCAGCACCAGAAGAAACAATGGACCAATGGATGCAAAATCATACTGTAAATGTTGAATCAGTTACAACTTACAGATATGAACAAGGCCATCTGGAAGTAAAAGAGATATACACGGGAAAAGAGCTTGAAGAAAGGTTCAGTGTCAAGAACATAACAAAGGTGCAGCAAATTCCTATTGATAGAAAAGATATCCTCAAACAAGAAGAAACTGAAAAAGTAGTTGTGACAAAAAAAGAAGTTGTACTGACCACTAAAGCATACAACTGGTGGGATAACTATGATTATCCCCAGTGGACATGGTCAAATGTCGGATATATGATTTATGAAAAAGAGGACCCTATAAATCTGGTATGGAATGATAATTCTGCAAATATGGTTAAATCTGAAATATTGGATGAGGGTTGGACTGATCATCCGGCGCAGAATCCCCAATATGCCTCTGATCCACAATGGGGTTGGGTGTTGGCTGATGGTGTGGCTGATGATGAATTCCGTATATATGGTGGATACCATGCAAGGCTATGGCAAACATCATATGGGGATGTTGTAGCAAATGCACATCATGATGATAACTTCCCTCACGAAGCTGATCAATATGAGCAGGCAGAAGATCTGATCGCCGGATTTTATGGAACTGGCTGGATAGTCAATAAGGATGATTACTGGCTAAACAATAAAATAACAACTCCAGAAAATGATGGGAAAGCAACTGTGATAAATGGAAATTAAATAGTATTCAGGAGGTGGTTCAATCCACCCTTTATTTTTTTAATTTTGGTGAAAAAATGACAAATTTCAAAAAATTAATACTTCCAGTAATCATATCTTCAGTAATCATTATTATTGTAACTGGAATAGATTCTCTGGGAGATGCATTGCGTCCAGTAATTGGTGATTTACTGACCCTTCCTGTTGTGTTTTTCGGTATGCTCCTTTTACCGTTAGCTCCTATCATATATGGGTTGCTTACAGGGGATAGGATCGGGTCTGTTATTATTGGAGTTATTCCTGTTATCGGACTTTTTCTTGACATATATTTGGGCTTAATCGTATCAGGTGAGTTTATTGAGACAGAGACTCTTGCTTATTTTGGAATCCTTATTATTCTGGGTGGTATGGAAGGATATTTTGCATCAAAGAAAGAAATAGAGTACAACATTCTTTCGATATGTTGTTTTCTGTTCTGGATGGTAATTTTTGTCAGAGGTATTAATTGATGAACTCAGGGCCCTGCCCTTTATCTGGCAATCCTGTATATATGAAGCAGGATTCCTGCACTGTCAAGCACAACAGCGGTTTCTTTCCTATGTTAAAATAACTGGAGGATACAGGATTAATATTTTGTATCCGGTTTTGGTTTGCCCGGAACTATAAAATTCAGTGCACTCTCAGAGTTAATCGAAGTGATTAATATTAATCACTCAGATAAAGTTGTGTTGCAAAAATAATATATACGATCACGTCGAATGAGAATTTACAATGTGGAGTTCCGCTGAATGTTAACCAACCAGAACTCCACATTGGCCCAAAGGCAGGGTTAGGTTTGCTGTTAACAGTATATAAGCGTAGCTTTGCCTCGGGAGTGGAACTGAACAAATGAGGTAAAGACATGAAGAATATTACAAAAATAAGCTTGAGCATATTGCTTGTAAGCATAATGCTCATTGGGTTTGCATGGGCAGGAGCGTCCGATTCCAGCCATGATGACTCTTTCGAAGAAGAATATTATTTCCCGGCGTATGGTGCAAACACATTTGATTCCCTGAAGAAAGATTCAAGTGTAATTGAGAGCAGGGGAGCAGTACCTGAGCTTACAGATGATAAAACAAAAGTGGAATGGGTGGCGACTCTCAGAAAAAGTCTTAACAATTCTGGAAGTGAACTTCATCCTTATATGAAAGAATACGGTGGTCCTCTGCTAGGGTTTGGTGTAAACTATGGGGGATATATATTTGTAGAATTTGATAAGGAAGTGAAAGATATTGACCCATCTACAATTGATAATTTTTACAGTATTGTGGATACAAATGCAAAAAAATTAGAAATATCTAATGTGCCGGTAGTTTTCAGAAAAGGAGAAGAAGTTTATCTTGATGAACGTGACGATGAATGGTCAGATATGATTGGTGGTATAAGGATAATATACCAAAATGCAACAAACACATGGTATGAGTCAACGTTATCATTTGCTGCAGAAAACAGCACTGGAACAAAAGGGTTTGTAATATCTGGACATTCTGCTAGCTGGTAGTGTCGGAGGAGACATTTATCAACCCAGTTCAACCAGAAAAGTGGGTGAAGTAACTTACATCACGGGCCATTTTGCAGATGCTGCATGGGTTGAAGCCAGTAATGTTGAAGATGATATCTATTATGAAGATGTTGATGATGTTAGGGATGTACGTAATTATTACGATCCAAACTTAGGCAGCAAAGTCTACATGTCAGGAATTACCAGTGGCCGGACATATGGCTATGTCGAAGAAGAGTGGGATGAAATAAACCACCCCGTTTTTGGAACTCTTTATGATCAACTTTCTGCAGATTATGATTCCGACAATGGTGATAGTGGTGCACCTATCTTTAAGAAATATGGAAATCAAGTAATGATCTCTGGTGTACACTGGGGCAGCACTGCTACAAACGCCCTTTTTTCACCAATTAGTGGAGTTGAGTTAGATTTGGATGTAGAACCTTTGACGTAAGAATATCATGTATTCTGTGGTTTAGCCAGATTATTGACGTATAATCTGGCTTTTATATTTTAGATTTATTCGTATATAAGTTAAATAGTTTTATATATTGTCCATATAATTATTAAACTGTTGGCATAAATCATATGAAGCATATAAGAGTGGAAGAAAATGCTTATAAAAAATCAAATTTACAAAATTGTAATTCTGATGTTCTTTATTTCTATCTTATCAATAGTTTCAGCAAGTGCAGTTGATGACGAGGTAAATGATTCTGGACATACGGATGAAATCTCTGATTCGAATAGTTCTAATTCCTATTTTGAAGAATATAAGGACGAACCGCTATTCATAGCCAGCAGGGGAACTTTTCCCGAAACAATTGATCAGGAATGGAATAATTCGGTATCTAAATGCTGGTTATCCATATCAACCGAAAAATCGCTTGTCGAATTTGATCCGTCGGTATATGCCATCGGTAATGCTGGTGAATTTCTGGAAGTGTACTTGAGTTCCTCTTATCAGGGAAAAATAAATGAGTCAAAGATTGATGAGATATACCTGAAAATAGATGAATACTGCGAACAGGAAGCAGTAATCAATGAAATTCCAGTGGTTTTTATGTGGACAGAGGATGATGAAGATATACCGCTTCTTGACTATGGACCGGAGACCCTTGAAAATGCTAAAAACGATCCATCTGTTATAGCGGTCTATGGGACAATGCCCGTAATTGAACAAGAAAGTGAAAAAAGAAGGTGGATAGATTCACTCGGCCATTCAATGGACGGAGAAGTTCGCCCATTTTCTGCTGAATTTGGCGGACCTGTAACAGGTTACGGAGTCAGCATAAATGGATATCTGTTTGTGGGCATGGATATGGACAGCCCTGAAAAAATAAATGAGTCAGGAATTGATGAAGTCTATCAAGCAATAGACAGTCACTTTGAACAGGAAGCTGGCATAACTGGGGTACCTGTGGTGTTTAGATGGGAGAAACGTGCTGTTTTAGATGAAGCAATCGTTGAAGAGAAAAGCACATCTGATGAAGATGGAAATCCTGTAATAGTAGGTAATGAAACAACAGAACAAGATAAGGGGGCAAACAACCAACTACCAGGCTTCACTTCAATTCTGCTTATCGTTGGATTGGTGATGCTGGCAATAAGTAGAAAGTGATGATTCTTGTTCCCATGTTAACAAGAAATATTATTATGATGTACCATTAGTAAATTTTCAATGGAACTTTTCTGTGATTAATAATTAGGAAATCAAAAAGAGAGTTTTCAAACCGTGCATGTGGTTGCATTGGGTGTTGAATCCCATGGTCTAAAGTGATGTTTTTGCGTCGGAGCCTGGCAGGACTGGATTACATCATTTGAGGTTGAATCCCATGGTCTAAAGTGATGTTTTTGCTAATTAATACTGGATGGGGCAGAAATGATGTTAATGTGTATTTTGATGGTTATATTGACGACATGGTGTACATTGAGTGCCATAGAACCAGAGGATACGGGTTATTTATATCTGTCTCCAAAGGTATTGGTAAATGTAACTAAGACAGGGATAAATAAAAATTATATCGGCTCTGTAGAAACCCTTTCCTCTAACCTCCACTAATACATTATCATTTTTATAAGAAGAGGCCCCCAATGTGATTTTGACCACAAAAACACAAAGGGGGTGAATGCATTTTGTCAAGCGATTACTTAAACTTTATCGATACAGCTATGTCTGTAGCTGGAAGATCCCATCTTCCAATCTATAGTTGTAAATACTCCAAGCGAAAATATACTCAACATCAGTTACTGACATTGGTATTATTCAAAGATTACATAAATGAAAATTACAGAAAATTTGTTAAACTTGTTGAGTTGATGGATAGAGTTCAGTCCAAGATTGGTATTAAACAGGTACCTCACTTCACAACATTACATAAATTTACCAATAGAATATCTTCATTCTATTTCAATAGCTTACTTCACCAAACTCTGAAACTCTTCTATTCGCATGGTGAAAAAATACCTCTGGTTGCTATTGATTCAAGTGGATTCACAGGAGGACATTGTAGTTACTATTATTCTGTAAGAACAGGAAAAAAGAGACGGTCGTATCTGAAAACAAGTATAGCTGTTGACGTTGAGAAGTTCATTATAACTGGTTTTAAGATTTCAGGTAAACCAGTGCATGATGCAAAACATGCATCGTCATTACTTAGACAATGTCACAAAAGGAGAAAAGCTGATTGTTATCTGATGGATAAAGGATATGATTCTGAGAAGATACATACTCTAATCAATGAAGAATTGAAAGCAGAAGCCATCATACCTGTAAGATACAGAAAAAGGAAGAAGATCAAAGGAAAATACCGTCGTAAAATGAGAGATGAGTTTGATGAAAATGTCTACCATTACAGAAACCTGGTAGAGACGATGTTTTCTGTTTTGAAAAGGAAATATGGGGAAGAACTGAAGGCAACAAAATACAGAAATCAGGCAAAAGAGGTCAAGTTCAAATTATTAATCCATAATATAGACAGGGCAACTTCTATTTCAGTAATTATTCAAATGAGGATTTCTACAGAGCCATTATATCTATGAATGATATGGAGATGGTAATTTGAACAAGAATACAATCGAATGGATAATCATCGGAATTATATTTGTAATAATAATCACAGTAGCATTTTATATGGGTCAACTACTATGGGGTGTAGGTGCAATAGCTATTGTTTTCTGGCTTTTCATGTTATCTGACTGCCTTCAACGAAGCACAGAAAAATTTCCGCGAGCAGGAGAATATGAGAAGTTAATCTGGTCAATCGTCCTAATTTTCTTGAATTTTATAGGTGCAATACTTTATTACTATATGGTCAAGCTACAGGATAATACTATAAAAATCTCCGAAGATTCGACTTATTGAAAAGTACAAAGAGACTGTGATAAGAAAGGAATTCTATAGAGCCGAAGTTTCTCTAACATTTGAAGGGAGAGCTCTCGGTTGAAGCCGAATATCCGGTGATGATTGAAATCACTAGAAAAGAAGCATAAATGGGATGTCTATGAATGATAGTAAAAATCTAAAGTTCTGACCATTGCCCGGTAGGCATTACTCTTACAAATAAAGATTCAGTACAAAATCAATGTTTACCTTTTACGTTTTGTGATAATCGATCCCGGCGTTATAATATTGTTATTGTTGCTTACAAACCGGCATTCCACACACAACAGTAATCCTACTCGACTAATCAAATTCACTTTATGGATCATTTCATCTTTTGTAGTAGTTTTGACAATCTTGTAGTACGTGATGGGAAGCACTGGCGCTTTCAAATACTCTGGTTTTTCAGGAATATATCTGTTTCAGCGATTCCAGTTGTTAATTGAAGTGATGAACATCCATATATCAAGTTAAATTGAATTAGGGCAAATAATATATACCATTACGTCGAATGAGAATTTGCAATGTGGAGTTCCGATGAATATTAACCAACCACAACTCCACATTGGCCCAGAGGCAGGCTCAAGTTTGTTGTTTACAGTATATAAGCGTAGCTTTGCCTCTGGGGTAGATTGAAAGAGGTAAGAAGAAATGAACAAAAATAAACTTGGAACGTTGTTTGTGGCAATGCTAATATTGGGCGTTGCATTTACACCGGCAGTATGTGCAGCTGAAGAAAACGATTTTCAGCGATCGTTGTTGAAATTCAATGATTCCGGCAAAAAGAAAGTTATCACTTCTGAATTTAGTATTAACAGCCACAATGGATTGCACAATATTCAAAATGGATCAATAGTTCACTATTCATCTGATGGAAGAACGACTGTTTTTGATTCTGAGGGAAAACAGTCCTTCTTTGCAATTGCTGAAGAAACTGGTAATATTTCCACACCATCTGGGATGAAAGCAGCAACACATGTGTTTGAAGTTCCATCTGGATCTGAGATTAGTACAAAAGAAAACATTACTAATGTTTACCAAAATGGAGTAAAAATCCTCACTGTAATCAATGATGACAATAAAAAAACTGAAACAATTCCAGCTTATACTGGATGGCTTGAATACTCAGTCGATAGAAATGTTGATGATCTTTCAATGTTTAGAGCAGATTGGATCGTTCCTTCAGAGCCTTCAAACCCAGACGATGATGCAATAAACTTCCTTTTTAATGCAATTGTACCTTATGGAGAGAGTGGGATCATTCAACCTGTCTTAGAGTGGAATCAGGCAGGTAGCGATCGATGGACTGGTGCATCATGGAGTGGTGCAAATGGTGTTTATTTCCATAGCAATAGGATTAATGTTGATGCTGGTGACACGATTGAAGGTCTTATGCTATGGGATGATTACCATAATAGATGGTACATTGGCTTTGAAGATGTTACGGACAACAATTTTGTGTACATATACTCTACAGATGCTGATGATACAAATCTTGATGTTTTCACAACACTGGAAACATATAATGTAGATGACAACGCTGACTTGCCAAGTGATACAACTTTCTACAATATGTTGTTCAAGGATGAGAATGATAATACAATCACCGTTTATTGGGATGAAAAGTATGGTTCTGGTATACCTTCTGCCATTAATGGATTAGATGTTGTCATTTATTCATCATCTCAAGTCAAATTGAGAACATAAATTTAAAATAAATTAATATATTCAAGGTAATGAAGATAAAAATAGTTTCATCATCTCTTATATTTTTGATAATTATAAAATTAAAAAATAAAGTAGACAAAGAGAATATCGGAGGAAAAGAACTTGTTTACAGATTTTGTTTGTACTAAAAATATTAAATTTAATGTTATTTGTCTGACTATTTTTTTGCTTATCAGTAGCTTCGCTGGATGTATAGGCCCTGAATCAGTTGAAAAATCTTCTCAGATATCAAATGGTGTTGATACATCTGTAAATGAAGAAGTGGAGGATTTAGATATTAATTACTCTGCGATTGAAGTACTTCCACCTTATGATGAATCGGAGTCTGAATGGCTCAAAACAGATCCTTCTAATATAGCCAAGATTGCACTCAATGACATCCGTGCGAGACAGGTAATTCAGGAAGGAGGAACAATTATGGGTGTGGTTTATTCCTGTCATCCAACTCCAGAGGATTATGACGGCCCAGGATGTGCTCCTGCTTTAAGAATTAGATCAGGAAACAAGATAATTGATTTCTTAATTGATGAAGAAAAAGGAGTAGTCGTTGAGACAGTTACAGAGATAAGACAAAATGGTTCTACTGTTAGTATAGATTGAAAGCTTTGTTCAGTCATATATTGGATATTACATTATTTACTCATATGAAGATTCTACTGATGGGTAAGAAGTTATACAAATCTTGCACATGATACAAAACATGCAAGAAAATTATTAAAACAATGCCACTAAAAGATAAAAGCTGATTGATAAAGGATATGATTCCGAGAAGATACATGCTCTAATAAATGAAGAATTGAAAGCAGCCAGCATAATCCCTGTAAGATGCAGAAAAATGAAAAGATCAAATGAAAATACCGTAGAAAAATGATAAATGAATTTGATGAAGAGATCTATCATTACAGAAATCTGGTAGAAACGATGTTTTCTGTTTTGAAAAGGAAATATGGGGAAGAACTGAGGGCAAGGAAATAAAGAAATCAGGTGAAAGAGATCAAGTTCAAATTATTAATCCATAATATAGACAGGGCTATCTCTATTTCAGTAATTATTTAAACGAGAATTTCTACAGAGACCGTTTACCTTTTACGTTTTGTGATAATCGATCTTTCATCTTTTGTAGTATCTTTGACAATCTTGTAGCACCTGATGGGAAGCACTGGTGCTTTTAAATATTCTGGTTTTTCAGGAACATATCTGTTTCAGCGATTTCAGTTGGTAATCGAAGTGATGAACACCCAACCATCAAGTTAAATTGAATTAGGGCAAATAATATATACTATCACGTCGAATGAGAGTTTGCAATGTGGAGTTCCGATGAATGTTAACCAGCCAGAACTCCACATTGGCCCAGAGGCAGGCTCAAGTTTGCTGTTAACAGTATATAAGTGCAGATTTGCCTCGGGGATTAAATACAAGAGGTGAAATAATGCGAAATTTAAAGATTGGATACTCAATAGTATTGGCAGCAATATTATTGGTAAATCTGGCACTGATACCCGTATCAGCCACAGTAAATGACAGTAAAGTGGAGAATGAAACTTCGGATATTCCGGAATTTGAAGAATGGGTAAAACCCATGGATCTTTCGGAATACAACGGACATAAACCTCAGGTAAAACAGGAACCTCTGTCGCCGGAGGAACTTGAAAAAACAAATCCTTTTATAATTGCCTTGAATGAATCGGAAAAAAAAGAACTCAATAGTATTCCTAAAGAAACCACATCCCCGAAAGCAAAATTCGAATCAGGCGGGCAGATTTCAATTAATATACCTGCAAAGGCAACGCAACTGTCTGAAAGTGAAGATAAGACAAGATCAGATCCTGATGTAAAAATCACGGAAATAACTTATCAGTGGTATTGGGTACAGGACACCACATTCAATAATTACGTTACCATCCATAATTACGGCACCTCAACTGCAAGCGGAAAAGTTCTCTTCTGGTCAGCAGAAGATGGCTATGGTTACTACAAATCATTCAGTAATCTGGCTCCAGGTTCCAACATGACAGTAACTGTTCCCTTCCAGCCAACAAGTACGCAGAGTTCCATAGGTATAAAACCTATTGCTCTTGAAGTGCGGGTTGATCCGGATGATACATCTACTCATTTTGTATGGATGCCGTATGATGGAATTGAAAAATACAATAATGATGCAAATCATCTAGCTGATCCTGATAATGGAGTGAACCTGAATACAAGTGATATTTACCACTTCCCATTCAATGAAGGCTATAATATCATATTTGAAGCTGCAGTTGCAGGGGATAACAGTACAACCCCCTATGATACTGCAAACCAAATTACAGATTATGTTTATGATGTTATGCATTATGATGAAGAAATGGTCATAAATAGAAGTTATACTGCTTCCGATTTATGGGTAATTAGTCACACAAATGCCAGTGGGTACTATATTGGTGTTTGTGACGAGTATGCTACCCTTTTTAATGCATTTAATAGAGCGCTTGGAGTACCTTCCAAACAGTACTATATGAATATGACTAACACTTCAGGGAACAGAAGTGCACATGAAATAGCAGAAATTTGGGATGGGCAGGAATGGATACACTCTGATCCAACATGGAAATCCTTTGACAATCCAGACATCTACATTTCCCAAAATTACTCAAGCATGTATTTCTGGAATCTAAAGGACGCAGATGATGATCTTGATCCGAGTGATCCCAGTGGAGACGGATTGTTGCATTACAAATTCGATTTTGACAGAGAATATTTGGGATTGTTGAACAAGTATAATTAATAATAGTCAAAATGCAGAGTAAATCTTGAATAAACACAGATCTGAAACTTCTGTGTTTATTCGTGTTTATTTCAACGATTGAAGCTATCTTATCTACACTTTTTCCTAGGTGTATGCATGAAAAAAATAGAACTAATCATAGCCTATCTACTTATAATAACATTGGTAGTTACGCCTGCGTTTGCCGAAGATCTCACTCCTCCTCCTGGAGATGGTTTTAGTAGAGCAGAAATCTTTCGTTTACAACATATGTATCTGATAGAAGAAAATCAAGAAATTATGGATTTTATAAATACATTTGGGATCAGTGATTATGAAATAGCATATATTAACCGTACTCATAGATACAAATACATAATTCCAAAAGGAAATTGTTCGAAAAAACTAGTATTTCTTGAAATAAGTAAAGGAAGCGACGAAAAATGGAAAAGAGAAATTGTATGGGTCCGGCAGATCGGGATGAATGAGACAATTCCTTTTGAACCATCAGGTCCTCTGGATGATTTTTTCACTGCTCATCCCGAGGCTGAAAATAATGATACGATAGTCTCTTTTATCAACTCCTATGATCCACGGAAATGGAAAGAAACACCTACAGACATGAACCAGACTTCTTCACTGGTTTATCTGGTAGCCGACAGGGATGTTTTCAGGGAACTTATGTTCATGGAACAAAAGGGCAATATCAGCTGGGTCAAGACATTCAATGAGTTACAGGTATCCGTGGATAAGGAACAGGCACTCCATATAGCTTCAAAGGAGATGAATTCGTCGGTGTCTCCGGTAGATATCCATGTTGTATTCCGGGATTCACATCCTTTCTGGGTTGTGACTTACATAACAGGTCCCGCTGTCACTACCTTTTATATCGATACTGATGAAGGTGAAATTTACTATTACCTGAAGGATGCAGAGACTGATGAGCCGGGGCAATCTTCATACAAAGTTCCCGGTTTTAGTGGAATGTTTACTTTGATTGCATTTGGAGTGTCTCTTTGGATAGCAAGGGAAATGGGAACGAGTTGATTGTGTTTATATATTAATTACACTCAGTGATTGATCTCATGAATAGTCTTGATTACAAGTAATCCAGAAATAATAACGTAGAATCTGAATTATTATCTGAAAAAATAGACAAAAAAAGAAGTTGATGCATAGCCTTGAAAAGCTATGCATCATATACTTGTCTTTACTTTACATTCCACCCATTCCTGGTGGCATTCCACCGCCGCCCATTCCTGGTGGCATTCCACCGCCACCCATTCCTGGTGGCATGCCGCCTTCGCCACCGCCGCTTGATGGGGATGGGTTGGAGGATGCAATTACATCGTCGATCCTCAGGATCATTATGGATGCTTCTGCTGCAGCATTGATTGCCTGGGTCTTTATTCTCAGGGGTTCAACGACACCTGCATCCCACATATCAATGACTTTTCCACTGTAGACATCAAGACCGGCGGTCTTGGCGCCCTTTTCATGGTGGGAGCGAAGTTCTACAAGCATGTCGATTGGGTCCAGACCAGCGTTTTCTGCAAGGGTCCTTGGAATAACTTCAAGGGACTCTGCGAATGCTTTAACTGCCAGCTGTTCCCTGCCGCTGAGAGATGACGCGTAATCCTGCAGCTGGAGGGCCACTTCTACCTCTGGACCGCCGCCGCCGGATACGAGTTTTTCATCCTCTATGGCTACACCGACTACGCGCAGAGCATCATGGAGTGCTCTTTCAATATTGTCGACTACATGTTCGGTTCCGCCGCGCAGGAGGATAGATACGGATCTTGGGTTGACACAGCCGGTAATAAAGACCATGTTGTCTCCAGCAACCTTCCTTTCTTCCACGACTTCGGTCTTTCCAAGATCATCTGCGGTCATTTCCTCGATGTTGGTAACCAATTTACCACCAGTGGAACGTACGAGTTTTTCCATGTCACTCTTTTTGACACGTCTGACTGCAAAGATTCCTTCCTTGGCAAGGAAGTGCTGCGCCATGTCATCAATACCTTTCTGGCAGAAGACAACGTTTGCACCGCTTGCGACGATTTTGTCTACAAGTCCTTTAAGCATCTTTTCTTCCTGATCAAGGAAAGACTGGAGCTGGTCAGGAGAGGTGATGGATATTTCCGCGTCGACTTCAGTTTCTTTGAGTTCGATGGCACTGTTGATAAGTGCAATCTTTGCATCGGTGACTTTCTTTGGCATGTTGGAATGTACACGCTCTTTGTCAAGGATCATACCTTCAATGAGTTCTGAATCCTCTATACTGCCACCGACCTTCTTTTCAACCTTTATATTGTCGATATCAATTGTCTGGCTATCAGTCTTGTCTGCAATGCTTGCGACAGCGGATACGGCGATTTCGCTGAGTACATCTTTGGAAGCCTCTGCACCCTTTCCTGTCATGGCAGTATTGGAGATGTTTATCAGGGTGTCCTTGTTATCGATTGTAACATTCTGTGCAAGTTCCTTGAGCAATTCGCCAGCTTTCTCAGCTGCCATCCTGTATCCGGATGCGATGATTGTTGGATGTACATCCTGCTCGATCATGTCTTCTGCTTTTTTGAGCAGTTCACCGGTGATCACAGCAGCAGTGGTTGTTCCGTCTCCTACTTCATCATCCTGGGTTTTGGAAACTTCCACGATCATCTTGGCAGCAGGGTGCTCGATATCCATTTCCTTGAGGATGGTCGCACCGTCATTTGTGATCACTACGTCACCAAGGGAGTCTACAAGCATCTTGTCCATTCCCTTTGGTCCGAGTGTAGTCCTGACAGCTTCAGCCACAGCTTTTGCAGCCATTATGTTGTTGCTCTGGGCATCCCTGCCCCTGGTTCTCTGATTTCCGTCTCTTAAAATAAAAATTGGCTGTCCGCCAGCCATCTGTCCTGCCATTACTTTTACCTCCGTATTATATACATCAAATTGATATTCCCTGCATTATACAGGTCGTTTGTACATGTTTGTGGTTCTATATAAATGTTGCTGCAATGGAAGATCCCTTAGTCTATTGGAAATTACATTCAAAAAAATAATATAATAAAAAAAAGAAAATCAGCGAACAATGGCTTTCTGGGATCTTCTTTTGAATCTCCTCTTTGTACCTGCAGAAGAATATCTCTGTGCAGGTGCAGTGTGTGCCTTGTTAGCTTTGGCTTTTTTAACTTTGATTGTGTTGCCTTTGCGTCCCTTAATTTTTACCCATTCAATACTTCCGGTTTTGCCCATAATTATCACTCTCTATGATATTGATTATTTGAATATGTGGATTACTTTAGAGGGAATGCTAGTTATTAAAGGTTGCGGAAAAAAAGAAGTGAGGATTGTTTATCCTCACTGAGTGCCAAGTACTTCATCGTACTTCTCAGGATGCTCTGCGAGCCAGTCGGCTGCAGCCTGTTGAGGAGATTTTCCTTCATCGATAGCGATCATTATTGATTCGATTTCGGATAGGTCCATCTCAAAATTCTGGATGAGCTGATAGAATTCGGGCCTGTCTTCTGCAAAGCCGGTTCTGGTAAGAATAATCAGGTCATCGCTTCCTCCATATATTCCCTTTGGGTCCTCAAGGAATTTCAGCCCTTCCATGCGGGCAAAGGTCCAGTGTGGTCTCCAGAGGGTTGCAACAATCCATTCCTCATTGTCAACTTTATCCTGGAGTGTTGTGGCCATTCCTACAGTACTGCTGGAATAGAGCTCATACTCTTCCAGATTATACTCTTCCATAACGGTTTCAGTATTTTGCATTATGCCCGCACCCGGCTCAATACCGGTGATCTTGCCGTCAAATTTGCTGGCATTGCCCTGTAAATCCTCAATTGAAGTAATGCCGGCGTCATAAACATAATCCGGAACTCCAAGACCACATTTTGCACCTGTAGCTACAACCTGTGCCTTATTCAGATTGTCACCGTATTGTTCCCAGTAGGGACCCTGTGTAGCCGGCAGCCAGGCAAGGATAAGGACATCCACATCACCCTGTGCAGTTGCCTGATACAGACCACCCAGATCAGCGGATACAGTTTCGTATTCATAGCCTCCCTCATCAAGGATGTGCAAAAATACATTTCCAGTTGCACGTGAGTCATCCCACTGGACGACTCCAATTCGTACTGGTTCTTCTGTAGTCTCTTCACCAGGAGTTTCATCGCTCTGGGAGGTGCAACCTGCACCGATTAAAGCGATTGCCACTATAAGGCATGCTAATATTGAGGATTCTGATTAACGTTCCTCTTGCCTAACTTGAATGAATTTTGTTCCTATTATTGCTCTATTGTCCTGTTTTCCATGCAATTTCCTGAAATTTATGCTTATTTTTAGATAGCTTCCGCTCTCAGGCTATCACCTTTTTTCTTTTTAATGTCCTCATTTGATGCAAATTGAAACAAAACGCCGTCATCATCATTTTCAGATTTACTCTTTTAACCGTCGTAACCATCACCTTTCCCGCTCTGAAGACGCCTTTTGTCACCGCATACACCCTTTCACAAGGCATCCTCTTTACACTAATCCTGTCATTACGCATAATCTGCCTGATATTCAACGGTTTACCTCTCACCGCTCTTTGCATCGTTGCTGCAAATCCCTTTGCCTCAACTCCAAAATATCCCTTATCCCTATACACAACTTCTCCCTTTTCTGACAGATCGACTTGAGAATCATGTACTGATGCCACAGTCGTTTCAAACCTTCGAATCAATTCATTTTCCTTATCAATAATCGTATGCAGTTTGTATCCAAAATATGATTTGCCATGTTTTTTTGACCAATTTCCATCCCTGCTTCTTCTTGTTTTCGCTTCATCTCCTCTCAACTTATCCTGATTGGCATGTCCAGGTTCTGCAACAATAAAGGTTGCATCCTGAATCATTCCCTTCTTAATTTCCAATCCTCTACAATCGATCTGTCTTTGTAGTTCTCCCCAGATTTGCTCTTCAAGTTCCAATTTTGTAATCCTATCCCTGAATGCCCATACAGTTGTGTCATCAGGTATTCGTTTTGGAAACCCCAGGAACTTTCTGAATGAAATACGATCAATGCATTGTCGTTCAAGTTCTGGATCCGAAAGACCATGTCATTGTTGTAACACAAGCATTTTGAACATCATTACAACATCATTTTCAGGTCGACCACCTTTGTCTGTCCTGTTGATATACATAGATTCCAGTATGGTACGAAATGGTTTCCAGTTGATCAACTTGTCTATTTCGGATAGTTTGTCACCAGCAGCTATCAAACGGTCATATTCCTGTTTCAGGGTGAAATTACTAAAGGTACTCATGCAAGTAAATTTATCTTGATTAAATATAAATATTGTTGTTTAGTTTGGCTGGTAGAGGGGAGTTAATCGGAAATCTCTATTTTCAAAAGCTTATATCTCAAACTAATCACCTCTTTTTATTCAAAAATAAAATAGATGGCACGATAAAAAAATAGGAATAAAGGTTAAATTACCCTTATTCAGTTCCAAGCCATTCATTAACTTTATCGGGGTTGTCGTTAACCCATTTCTCAGCAGCTTCTTCGGCACTCATGCCCTGGTCTATATAGGACATGACCTTTTCATTATCGGCAACAGTCCATTTGAATCTGGTGAGTATTTCATATGCTTGAGGTTTGTCTTCTTTAAGGTCTGGTCTTGCGATGGTCACAATATCGTCTGATCCATAGACATCTTTTGGATCATCCAGATATTTCAAATCCCAGCGTGCAAATGCCCAGTGTGGATTCCACAGGGTTACAACGATTGGTTTTTCATCGGTTATGGCACTTGTAAGTGCGGATGTCATTCCAGGGCCACTGCTGGCTTGCAGGGTGTATCCGTCAAGACCATATTCCTGAATGGCTTCTTCGGTTTGGGACATGATACCTGCACCAGGGTCTATACCGGTTATTGTGCCTCCAAACTTTGATTCATTACCTTTGAGTTCGGGGATTGTATCAATATCAACATATTGAGGTACAACAAGTCCGGTTTTGACATTTGGCGTATTTACATTGACTTTTTCAATCTGGTCACCATATTGTTCCCAGTAGTTCGCCTGGGTGTTCGGTAACCATGCACATACTGAGAAATCAGCATTACCATTTGCGATACCCTGGTACATTATACCGGCTGCAACATTGTTGAGTTCAACTTCATATCCAGCTTTCTGGAATACTTCCTGAACTACATTTGTTGTTGCAACTGCACTTGCCCATTGTACATATGCAATTGTTACACTTTTCTCTTCGGTCTGTGTCTGGTTTCCATCACCAGTATCGCCTTCGTCTCCCTGCTGGGCACAGCCTGCAGCAAAGAGGGAAAGCACTAACAGAATTCCTACTAAAATTGCTTTGTATTTATTATCCATATTTTTAATTCCTCCTGTGTGATTGGATAAAAAGAATGAAGGCTCTGGCACTTACTTTGGTGTAAGGTGCTGTGTGAGCCTGTCAAGGACAATTGCTATTATGACAATTCCAAGGCCTGCTTCGAATCCAACTCCTATATCAACTCTCTGGATTCCTATCAATACCTGGTATCCAAGGCCTCGGGCGCCAATCATTGAAGCAATAACGACCATTGAAAGTGCCAGCATAATACACTGGTTTACACCTGCCATTATTGTCTTTAAAGCTACAGGTATTTCCACCTTGATAAGTTTTTGCCATGAGGTTGAACCAAAAGCATCGGCAACTTCCACAAGTTCTGTAGGCACCTGGGTTATTCCAAGGGTTGTAAGCCTGATCGCCGGGGGCATTGAGAAGACAACGGTTGCAATCATACCCGGTACATTACCAAGTCCAAAGAAGATGACTGCCGGGATCAGGTAAACAAAAGAAGGCATTGTCTGCATAAGGTCCAGAATCGGCCTCAGTATCCTGTAAAGAGTTTCACTTTTTGCTCCAAGTATACCCAACGGAATACCTATAATTAGGGCCAGTGCGGCAGACGAGATTACAAGAGCAATGGTCTCCATGGAGTATTCCCAGAGATCCATACTCAGTATTACTATAAATCCCAGAGCCGTACCTAAAGCAAGCTTCCAGTCCTTCCGGCCGACCAAATATGCAATAGCTGCAATAATCACAACAAACAAGAGGGGAGGCACTGCCATCAGCACATCTTTGAAAATATCAATGATAAATCCAAAGAGGGCACTGAATGCATCAAGGGCGAAGCCAAAAGTATCACTAATCCAGTAGACTGCAGATTCGACAACGCTGCCTATGGGTAATTGTGGTACTATCATTGTGTTACCTCCTCAACTTGTTCTTCATCATCCTCTTCTGTGGTCTTAAGTGCAGCAAGAATACTGCCTCTGACAACCACGCCTACAAGTTTGTCATTTTCATTAACAATCGCAATTGGCTGGTCAGTTTCCGCCCGGATTGATATAAGATCTTGAAGCGGAGTATCCATTGTAGTTTTAGGGAACTCTTTTATGATGACATCTTCCATGGTTTTTCCGGCTTTCTGTGCTCGGACCGCATCATCAGCTTTCAGGAATCCCTGAAGACGCTTGGCTTTATCCACCACGTATATGGAGGATATGCCATGTTTTTCCATGAGTTTGAGGGCGACTTGTAGACCGGATTTGAATGATACAACCGGGTCGGGTCTCTTCATTATATTCTCGGCGGTAAGGATCTTAGTTTTGTCCACACCGGCAACGAACCTGGATACATAATCGTTCGCAGGGTTTGAGAGGATCTCTTCAGCAGTCCCGATCTGGGCAATTTCTCCATCTTTCATCAAGGCAATACGGTCACCGAGCTTGAGGGCCTCATCAAGGTCATGTGATACGAAAACAATTGTTTTCTGCATCTTTTCCTCAAGTTCAAGCAACTCGTCCTGCATCTCACTGCGGATAAGCGGGTCAAGGGCACTGAATGCTTCATCCATTAAAAGTATCTCAGGATCTGTTGCAAGGGCTCTCGCAAGTCCGACCCTCTGCTGCATACCTCCACTCAACTGGGATGGTTTACTGAATTCATGACCTTTCAGTCCAACAGTTTCTATTGCGACTGATGCCTTTTCATGTCTCTCCTCCTTTGAGAAATCCTGTATTTCAAGACCATAAGCAACATTATCAATGATGGTTCTGTGTGGCAAAAGGGCGAAATTCTGGAAGACCATGCTGATCTGCTTTTCCCTGATCAACCTGAGTCTCTCACTGGAGGCCTTTGTAACATCCTCATCGCCAATAGTTATCGATCCGGATGTGGGTTCAATGAGCCGGTTTAGGCAACGTAGAAGAGTTGACTTACCGGAGCCTGAAAGGCCCATAAGTACAAAAATTTCTCCTTCATACACATCAAAACTCACATTATACAGTCCTACGGTCTGGCCAGTCTTGTTGAAGATTTCATCTTTTGAAAGACCTTCTTCAACATAGGACAAAGCTTTCTTTGGATGCTTACCAAATATCTTCGTTAAGTTGCTAACTACAATTTTCTTCATTCTTTCCTCAGAAATAAAAATAACCCCTTTTTTTTTATAGGTTATTTAGTAAAAGATTATAACAATCTTTTTTGTAAACATACTTCAATATTAAACAGGGAATAATCGTTTGGAATTCAAATTATAAATGGCTTAATTCTTTTTATACTTTATGGTGATACATTTTCTATGAAAAAATGGCGCTATCTGCTGAAAATTCCAGTCTATGTGAATGATTATATATTGTCAGGGACCTCTTTTAGCATTAAATGTCACTTGAACCGATTCACATAAAAGCCATACAAGAAATCGCATCCGGTATTGAAATGGATGTAGAGCAGGAAAATGAAGATAGCGATGCTAATGATCTTCTTGATTTTTTGAAAGAACTAAAATACGGCTCCAGAATTGTTTTGAAATCCATCGGGAGGCTATACAGGGGAAAGGTAGACATGACCCGAATGTCACAATCAAAAGACCCTGTTGAAAGAACTCTTTCTTCTGATAGTGGAAGCACTAACACTTTTTTCTTTGATTCGGGGCTTGCACTGGATTTCTGCCATTGTGCGATGGCTTCCTCGCCAAGCGATCTTGATATCCATTCCAAAAGAACAATAGTTGCTGCTACTTATTCCTCTTCTGCAAATGTTACTATCAACACTTCACAGGACTGGAGATTATTTGATAGGGACAATGGCAGAAGTCGCCTGGTAAAAATTGAGGCAGGTCTGCTGGAGACCAGGGAAAAACGCCTCGTTCACAATATTGCTCTTTACCTTTCCGAGTCCGAACATATTCTCTGGATGAAAGATATTTTTACAAAAGAGGATTTTTTCATAATGGATGGACCCATATATCCTAAACAGCTAATGTACTGGATGGTTGTCCCCTCTGAAGAAGTCAGAATAAGATATGACCCCTCAGCATTGAAAATATTGCAAAATTATATTGACATCATGGATCATGCAATGGATAATAGTCTTCCACTGGTAGGATTTGTGAAAAATCCTGAAGATATGCAGATCGTACAAACGCTTAAAAGGAAGGAAATGGAACTGGATATACCCTGGCTGGTAGATGCCCAGTTTTTCAAAAACGTCCTTCATCCTTCTGCTGAAGACTCACGCAATTGTATTACGTATACAAACTGGTTCATGCAACCCAACCAGTTCTATGAGAATATGCTCCAGACCACAAGTCCTTTGATGGATAGTTCTCTTTCCCACAAGTATGCTGCAGAGGATTATGCATTAACATTTTTTGTAATTTATGTTCCTGCTATGAATGTTCTTTTTAAAGTAGAGTCTCCTTATGGTCTGACAAAAGATGATGATATGAGGCACCTGCTCACCCGCAAAGTATTATATGACATTTCAATAGGCGGTATCCCACCGACACTCTCCAAGGTGGATTCGATAGCAAAGATACGCACAAAAGAAAGGAAACAGATTCTTGGGCAATTCAGTAAACTCAGGGTTGATACGAAATACAACGATATACGCTGGAGTGATACAGATGGATAATGATGACGACATACTTGCTTATGCCACAGGTAATAAAGGGGGCAATGTATCCTCGAAAGAACCGGTTGAAGATTTTGAGGAATATGTTCCTGATACAGTGGATAATCCGGATGGGTCATCCTTTGATAATGCGCTGGGTACAATTACAACAGGAATTGACCCGCTGGAAATAACTGAATCAGGTGCACGACTTACTGGTTATATTACTTCTTCGCACAGGCCGAATGTCAGGCTTGGTACATATGTACTGGTTCCCTACGGAGATGAAGATCTGTTTGCAAGGGTCTGGAAACTGCAGTACCTTCAGGAATTTGAAGTTGATGATGCGACAGAGTTGCATTCCCGGCGCATGTTAAAGGCCAATAATACCAATGAGATAGATTACAAATTCCTTGCATATCTTGACCCTCTATGTATCCTGTCTCCAGCAAAGGCAGGCCTAATGCGTCGCATGGCCGACAGGCTTCCCCGTCCCAATACTCCAATACTACCGGTTTCTGAAAAACTCAAGATCCAGACAGGTCTCAACATTCCGACTGAAGGTATTTTTCTGGGACATTTGAGTGTGGGGGGTGAACTTGTCAGGACACATGCTTCTCCTCCAACAGTTGCCTACTATCTGCGCAACGATTATTCAATGGGTGATCCTCTCATGTTCCGTCATATGCTGGTGTGCGGAAGTACCGGTACGGGAAAAACCTTCCTTACAAAAAATATTCTGCGTCAATTCCTGGCATCGGATAATCAGTATCTTGTAAGGGGTGAGCAGGGCAGGAAGAAAAACCCATGTCTTGTGATAATGGATCCGCAGGATGAATATTCCCAGTTGTTTGAAGAAAATGCGGATATAGGATATGCCGATGAAGTAACCTTTGCAGAAGAGGGCGTCTTGCATGGAGGACATCAGGATACAAGGACATTCCTGGCAAGTGTGGACGGCCAGTCCTATCCGGGTAAATCCCGTGCACAACAAATGGAATTTACAATTCCTTTCGAACTTGTAAGGAATAATTCCTGGTTGATATCAGCAGCTGAATTGACGGAAAACCAGTATATAGGCCTTGAGCTGTTGCTTGAGGATTATTTCAAGACTCCTGCAAATCATACCTATCAGGGATTTACAATTTTCATTGCGGATGAAGGCACACGTTCTGTTTATGTGGATAGTGGGAAAATCCATGAATCCTCCTATGATGCCATTGTGCGTAAGGTCAAAAATCGCTCTTTCAGCAGGGTATTCGACCAGCCGGCAAAACCGATAACCGAAATACTTGATGAGGTTTTCAAGCCTGGCAGGGTCAGTGTATTTCCGACTGAATATATAAATAATAGCCGTATCAGGGACCTCATTACTCTCACCTTGATGACAATTGTAGTGGATAACAAACTCAGTACATCAGGCAATGATTCTGTTAAGAAAACTCCCGTATTACTGGCTCTTGATGAAGCACACAGGTATCTTTCCGGTGCGATGTCGGCTCATTCAAGACGTATCGTATCCAGATTTGCAGATGCAGCAAGGCAGGGGCGCAAGGAAACACTTGGTCTTTTCCTGATTACCCAGGATCCACAGGATATCGATGACACCGTGCTCAAGCAGATAAATAGTCGGATCATTCTCAATCTCTCAAACGACAATGCCATAAATGCATTAAATGTTCCACTGGAATTTGAAAAAAGGATTCCTTATCTTCGCAAGGGACAGATGATAATTCAGAGTCCGGATAACAGTGATATTGTGGAGGTCACCGGCCTGCATAAATGTGTGGTAAAACACGCCTGATCAGGCACAGGGGAGGGTGATCCCGAAAATGCTCCCCTTTCTATCTTCCCTGTCTTCAACACCAGTCTGGCCGCCATGTAGTTCCGTTGTCTTTTTTGCAATTGCAAGTCCAAGCCCGGTTCCTTTTATACTGACAGATGACCCTGCTCTTTCGAATCTTTCAAATATGACTTCTCTTTTATCATCGGGTACTCCCTCCCCTCATCGATGAAACGTATTTCCCACATGTCATTGTCTTCAATTATATCTATGGTAATGTGGCCCATTTCAGGTCCGTATTTTATTGCATTTGAAAGCAGGTTGGAAAATGCTTCCTGAATTGATTTGTGGATGTTTGCAGGATATTTGACATTTATTTTCAGGTCGATTTCTTTTTCTTAAATTTTACTGCATATTCGTTTGCAACTTTTTGCAACATCATGGCAAGGCCTGTTTTTTCGAATTTGATATCGGTGAGTGTATCAAGTTTTACAAAAACAGATGCATTTTCAATAAGTTCCAGTATCCTGTTTATGTTTCTGTTGATAGTAATGGCCATCTTCTTTTTTCTGCATCCCTTCTCTCTGTTAAATCACTGATTATCTCCCTGAATTTAGGGTTTGCAAATATTATAGCCTCATCCTGGATTATTATTGAGATTTCTGATTAACTCCTCCCCTCACCCAAACTAAACAATAATATTTATATTCAACCAAGATAAATTTAATCATACGAGTACTTTCATTAATTTCACCCTGAAACACAGAATATGACCGTTTGATAGCTGCTGGTGACAAACTATATGATAATAGACAAGTTGATCGACTGGAAACCATTTCGTACCATACTGGAATCTATATATATCAACAGGACAGACAAAGGTGGCCGACCTGAAAATGATGTTGTAATGATGTTCAAAATGCTTGTGTTACAACAATGGCATGGTCTTTTTTGATCCAGAACTTGAACTACAAAGACAGATTGATTGTAGAGGATTGGAAATTAAAAAGGGAATGATTCAGGATGCAACCTTTATTGTTGCAGAACCTGGACATGCCAATCAG
>NZ_RRBA01000017.1:0-32714 GCF_004104135.1 Methanohalophilus sp. WG1-DM
AATTGGATGGTGGAAATGACATATGGCGGCGTTCTCGCCACATATAAAGCTATCGGGAGGTGTTGTTAAGTTCAGGTGCTCAAAATTAGCTAAGTACTGTATGTATATATTCAACTTTTAGAGCAGGAGTATCCTTTCGTAATGTGTGTGGACATAGCGTGATCTTTGCAGGCCACAGGCCGTATTATTCTCTGTATCCCGGGCAGTTGCAGGAGTTGTCCGGACAGGCTCATCCAGTTATTGTGGATGGCAGGAATGTGGTGGAGCCGGATGCTTTCATTGATGCAGGGTTTGTGTATAAGGGGATTGGCAGAGGGGATAAGAACGGGCATGAAATATTTTGATTAATTTAGTGTTATCAACACCTCAAATTGTGGCTATCATATCTGAGCCACAAATCAAATTTTATTTTTATTGCGAGGTCAAGAGGCCCGAGCTGAGGCCATAGCGTGCAATGTTGCCATTATCTAAAGGGCCCGGCTAAAAACTGGCGGGCGGTTGCCTGGTGGCTTGAGCGCAGTTGTCCGGAACTTAGCGAAAAGGGAATGTGGAGGTCAATGTGAACCAGAACGTTTCCCGCACGCAGGTAAATCTTGCCAAAATCGCCAATTCACCGGAGGTGCTGGAGAAGGTCAACGAATTGTCCAGAGAACTGAATGAACTATACGAGGAGGACAAGGACTGATCTTCTTGCAGGAGGTGGCTTTCTGAGGGCAATTATCCATACAACCGTGGATAAAAATACTCTTTCGGTAATCCACAGGGTGATGAAGGAGAGGAAGTGCAAGAAAAGTGCGGCGGTTGATCATATTGTTGGAGAGTATGAGAGACGTAAACGGAAAGGTCGGATCGATGAGGTTGCGGAGAGGGTTATTGAGAAACTTGCGGATAGGGGAGGGACGAGGGTATGAGTTTTGTCGGACAGCCTGTTTAGTTATGGAGTTATGTCAGACAAGAGCATTAGACATCTGTATTCTATTTGCACAATTAATATATTATATCAGGGTTTTGTTTAACAAGACCTGGGCAAACAACGACTACAAAAAGAACAATCCATCTCTCCTCCAAAATATACGACTCTTCAGATGTAGGTTCTGGTTCCATTATTCTTGAAAACACAACCTACGGCTATCCCGAACAGTGCATCCTGGTGAAGATCAGGGCTGAACTACTATTTTGTCCGAAAAATCGATTTGACCGATAATTCACATCGCTGACCAAAAAATAATTCAAAATGATATTTTCATATCATCAGTATCAATTTTATGAAACAGGATAAATTAAGATTCAAGTTTCGAAAAAAGATATGTAACAACCCAGCGTGGTAACTGATTTTCAGTTTTTATCAAAATTGTTCCATCAACATCTTTTTCTGCAATTAAGACAGCTGAACCTTCAGTTGAATTGTCGAATACATATGCTCTTCTGCATAGCTTTGATGCGTCATATAAAAAGTTATTTGATTTTATATATCGATCTATTATTTTCTGATCAGGAACACTATGCTCTCCTTTCTCAGTACGTTCTTTCACTCGATCTTGATTAATTGTAATATCTGATGTACTTACAAAATAAAGGTATAGGCTCCAACCTTTTTGCTTAGCTCGTTCCATGAATTCAAGTTTAGATTCATGTGAAAATACTGTTTCAAATGAAAATAAATTGATATCTGACTCAACTAGCTGATCTCTAATGAAATCTGCTACCAGTGAACCAACATATGGATTGTTTAGATCATTGATAAGACAATTGTTTCCAAATTTGATATCTTCAATATCAATATTACTTTTTGGGAATAGGGTTGATTTTAAAAGATGGTCTTTGAATTCGGATATATTTGTTTGTATCCCAAATTTTCCAAAATCAATAGTGTCTGTGATATTAAGTTTGTCAGGATCAACATGCAATTGTTTATTTAGTAACCAGGGCTTACCTTCAGTAAATTGTTTGACCAGGGTAGATTTGCCTGATCCATTTGGACCCGCGATTATTCGAATCCGTTTCATATCTTATAAACACGTTTTTTTGGGGTTACAAATGCATTTTCAAGTGTTTTTAGTACTTCAATCCTACCATCCGGATGTTTCCTGACAATAGCATTACCCTGTTGGAATGTAATAGACCTGCCATTTTCGAGAGCATCCTTTGCTGCACGGGTTGTTGCCTTCCGTGCCATTTCTTCAAGGCGTTTAGATTGTTCATCCCGTGGCAAATCCGCGAAGTCTTTACATGTTGGTGCACCGATTTGTCCATCAAAGATAGAATGAACAGTTGGTAGTTTGCTTGTGTTTGACATGTAATTTCCTCATTGCTTTGGTATACTCAAATATGTCGTTAGGCTATAAATAAATTGGTTTTTATTGCAATTTGTCCGAAATCAGATTTTTCCATGGCGGATTGCACTCAGGAGGGACATGAGCTGCATCGAGTCTCTACCAGGATGCCCTTTTGATGTAATATGGGGTTCAAATTCCCCATGGGAATCTGCATATCCCCCGCCAGAGATATATCTCAATTCATTACGGTTCCATGTCCACCTGTTCTCCAGAAGGTGACACCCGAGACTGTCCTCAATCTCCGCCAGAGCGAACGAGAGTACCACCCGGACTCCCTGAAGGATATTCTCAACAGCCTTTTCTTCCCGCATACCACCAGGCGGGATACAGTCTACATATCCATCAGAGGGATGGGCATCTCGTGGGATCAGAAACCGTGTCACACTCCCCATCTTTGTATGGCTTTTATCAGAGAGAGCCGCATAGATCTCGTTTCGGTCTTTGATGGTGATTCTCTCCGTATTCCCGAGGTTCTTTCTGATCTCGAATGGTCGTTCCAGCTGGATCAGTTGTTTTTGTGTGGCATCGTTTCCTACACCAAAAGCCCAGAAGAGCCCCATCTCACGGTTTCTTGTGAGGATAATTCCAATCCACTCGCTTTCCAGTCCCATCCTCAGACAGTTAAATGACGGGGTGTTCAGCCCCTTCTCAGCCAATATGGTTCCTGCGAGGAACTGATTATAGGCGTTCACAAAGAGACATCGTATGATCTTCGGGTTGAACTCCGTGGTTTCAATGAATTTTTGATATTTAAGAAGACATTCATTCGTTGTTGTTGATGTCAAGTATCATCTCTCCTTCCCATAGAAAATAATTGGATAATCGGGATAATTTTAACAATCTTCTCACAAGCATCTCCACACCCAAATGCATCCGTCTTCACAGCAGCGCCTTCAAATTCCCTGATCTGCTTGAAAATCTCCCCATACTCCGCTCCCACCAGCACATTCCAGCCGGCTTCCACGGTCTCCACCCACTCGGTATTCTCCCGCAGGGTAATGCAGGGCACACCCAGCATGCAGGCCTCCTTCTGCAACCCTCCGGAGTCGGTCAGCACCTTCTTTGCATTACCCGTGAGTTTGAGCATGTCCAGATAGCCCACGGGTTCTGTGAGCACCAGATTTGCACTGGCTTTTTCCCACAGGCCGTACTGCTTCATGTATTTGGCCGTCCTGGGATGTACCGGAAACACTATTTTTTCTCCGCAGTCCACAAAAGCATTATAATATACTAAGGATGCATATTTTAATTCAAACGTTTTATGTCCAATAACACCTCTTCCGAATACATCTTATACTATAAAAAAATATTATAAGCAGCATTCATCATTGTTGTGAGGCTCAAATAGTGGCGGAGAAACAGATACAAAAGATACTGATAACAGGCGGTGCAGGTTTTATCGGCAGCCATCTGGTAGACAGTCTAGTCTCTGAAGGCTATGAAGTCACAGTGATTGACAATTTAAGTTCAGGTAACAAGGAATACATAGGACCCCATCTCGACAAACCAAATTTCACATTTCTGGAAGCAGACCTGCTTGACGAACCCGCTATCAATGAAGCCTGCAGTGAAATTGATCTGATATATCATGTGGCTGCCAACCCCGATGTCCGGCTGGGTGCGGAAAATACAAAGGTACACTTCGACCAGAACATTCTTACTACCTATAATCTGCTGGAGGCCATGCGTAAGAATAATGTAGAGAATATTGCTTTCACCTCTACATCCACGGTGTACGGGGAGGCAAAAGTTATTCCCACGCCCGAAGATTATGGGCCACTTGTCCCAATTTCCCTGTACGGAGCATCCAAACTTGCAAGTGAGGCGCTGATCACATCATACTGCCATACGTTTGATATGAACTGCTGGCTATTTCGTTTTGCCAATATCATTGGAAGCCGTAGTAATCACGGTATAATCTTTGATTTTATCAGAAAACTAAAAGACAATCCAGAAATACTGGAGATCCTTGGAGACGGTAAACAATCCAAATCCTATCTCCATGTTAGGCAATGTGTAGAAGCCATTCTTTTCGTGGTGGAATATGCAAAAGGTGTAGATTCTGAAAACGTGAACATCTTCAATATTGGTTCAGAGGATACCATCAGTGCCACTGAGATAGGTGAGGCCGTGGTAAAAGAAATGGGCCTGGCAGATGTTACATTCAATTATACCGGAGGCTCCCGCGGCTGGAAAGGCGATGTACCGAAAATGCGCCTTGCTGTGGAGAAACTTAAGAATCTGGGCTGGAAGCCCGAAATAGATTCTGGGAAAAGTGTCAGGCAAACTGTGCGAGAATTACTTTGAATGCTTAGTTCCGATACATAATTCCAATATTTATGTGTATAACATTTGCAAATGATTCTTATTATATAACAAAATATAGGGAACTATTTCCCTAATTCCCACTCAATAATTTTGGTGAAACAACATGAAGTCCATCATTCTTGCAGGAGGCTGCGGCACCCGTCTATGGCCGCTCAGCAGAGAGCATTATCCGAAACAGTTCCTGAAAATCGGAGATTATTCCCTCTTCCAGCAGACTTTCCTGCGCTGCTGTGAAGTATCTGATGTATCGGAAATATTCGTGGTTACCAATGCGGAACAGAAATTCTATGTCATCGGCCAGATACAGGAATTGGGTTACGATTTTCCAAAAGAGAATGTACTCATCGAGCCTGAAGGCAAAAACACCTTACCTGCAATCTGTTTCGGGATGAAAGAGATTCGAAACCTGTTCGGGCCGTCCAATGTGGGCATTTTTTCTTCTGATCATGTACTGGATTCTAAGGCCATGCAAACAATCTCAGATGCTGAATCCCTGGCAGACGATGGCTATCTTCTAACTTTCGGTATTCAGCCCACATCCCCAAATACCGGTTATGGGTACATTAAACCTGCTGAAAAGTTGGATATTGGCATGCAAGTTTCTGAATTCAGGGAGAAACCCGATGAAGAAACTGCGCGTAGATACATTGAGGAAGGCTGTCTCTGGAACAGCGGGATGTTCCTGTTCAATACGCAAACCTTCTTCAGTGAACTGGCAAAGGCTGCACCTGAAATCTACGAATCATTTGAACAAAATGAAGATATAAACCAGGTTTATACAGAGATTCCTTCCATATCCGTGGACTACGGAATCATGGAAAAATCACAGGAAGTGGCCGTAGTACCTCTGCAATACAAATGGAGTGACCTGGGTAATTTTGCTGCGCTTTACGATGAACTGGATAAAGATTCTGATGACAACGTGGTGTATGACTGCGAACTTCTGCCTCTGGATTCACAGAAGAATCTGGTACATTCCAGAAGTGGGAAACTTGTCTCCCTTATCGATGTAAATGATATGGTGGTCGTTGATACTCCGGATGCTTTGCTGATAAGCCCTAAAGAGAGCAGTCAGAAGGTCAGGCAGATTGTGAATCAACTCAAGGAAAAAAACGATCCCCGTGCCAAAATCGGACAGACGGTATATCGGCCCTGGGGTTCCTATACAGTCCTCGAATCTTCTGATGGCCATGTGATCAAGAAGATAAGTGTGCTGCCAGAGCAGAAACTCAGTCTCCAGTTGCATTATCACAGGAGTGAGCACTGGGTAGTTGTGACAGGTATGGCAGAGGTTCATGTCAATGGCGACGATTATTTTGTGAGGCCTGGAGAGAGTACCTTTATCCGTGCAGGGGAAAGACACAGGCTGGGTAATCCGAGCAGGATTCCACTGGAGATCATTGAGGTACAGCTGGGAGAGTATGTGGCAGAGGATGATATCGTCAGGTTCGATGATGTGTATGGGCGGCAGTAAAATATATTTGTATAAAGTCCTATTAATCGTAAAATTATAATTTTATAAAGGAGTGGAATTTTGCCAAAAATCGCTTTAATAACCGGAATCACAGGCCAGGACGGGGCCTATCTTGCAGAATTTTTACTGGATAAGGGCTACATAGTGCACGGGATTAAAAGAAGGTCTTCATCATTCAATACTGCACGTATTGATCATCTTTATAAGGACCCTCATGAAAGGAATGTGAACTTCTATATGCATTAC
The DNA here is from genome assembly GCF_004104135.1 of Methanohalophilus sp. WG1-DM. Classification (NCBI taxonomy): domain Archaea; kingdom Methanobacteriati; phylum Methanobacteriota; class Methanomicrobia; order Methanosarcinales; family Methanosarcinaceae; genus Methanohalophilus; species Methanohalophilus sp. WG1-DM. Next base: position 6,385 of record NZ_RRBA01000017.1, read on the forward strand.
GGGGATCTGACAGATTCCACAAACTTGATCAGGATCATTCAGGAAACCCAGCCCGATGAAATCTACAATCTGGCTGCCCAGAGTCATGTGCAGGTGTCTTTTGAGACTCCTGAGTATACCGCAAACTCAGATGCGATAGGTTCCCTGAGGCTTCTGGAGGCTATCCGAATCCTGGGTATGGAAAAAAGGGTGAAGTTTTACCAGGCTTCCACCAGTGAATTATACGGCAAGGTTCAGGAAATTCCCCAGAGTGAAACCACTCCCTTTTATCCGCGAAGTCCCTACGCTGCTGCAAAATTATATGCCTACTGGATCACGATAAATTACCGTGAAGCCTATGGAATGTATGCGTGTAATGGGATACTTTTCAATCATGAATCTCCTATAAGAGGAGAGACTTTTGTCACAAGAAAGATCACTATGGCTGTGGCAAATATCAAGAAAGGTTTGCAGGAGAGGTTATATCTTGGTAACATGGATGCCAAACGTGACTGGGGTTTTGCAGGGGATTATGTCAAAGCCATGTGGCTTATGCTGCAGCAGGATCAACCTGAGGATTTTGTCATAGCAACCGGGGAGACGCATTCAGTCAGGGAATTCGTGGAACTTGCATTCAGGGAAGTTGGGATTGATATTGAATGGCAGGGTGAAGGCGTGGATGAAGTGGGGTTGGATAGTGAAACCGGAAGGGTTCTTGTTGAGATTGATCCGCGCTACTACAGGCCTACTGAGGTGGAGCTTTTGATAGGTGACCCTTCTAAAGCCAGGGAAAAACTTGGTTGGAACTCAAATGTTGGGTTTGAAGAACTTGTTAAAATGATGGTTAAAGGAGATATGGGCAAACTTCTTTAATTCTGATTATATTTGTTAGATAAATTCTATACGAATTCGTTAAAATTATTTCTTTTATGTGGGCCACAGGCAGTATTATTCTCTGGAGCCCCAGCAGTTGTCAGGACAGAAAAATCCTGTTATCGTGGATGGCAGAAATGTGGTGGAGCCGGATGCTTTCATTGATGCAGGGTTTGTGTATAAGGGAATTGGCAGAGGGGATAAGAACGGGCATGAGGTGAAGTAATTCAAGGTAGTATGGGAATCAATAATCGAATTGCTTAAAATTTCAAATAATCTTAACCAAATAAAGGAAAATAAAAATACCATTATATTTCAGAAGTTTTCCACTATTTGAATAAATATCGGAAAAAGCAAAGTGTGAAAATATAGAGGTCAGGTCAAAGAGGTTAAATTCGACTTATTGGGGCAGAACTTTCATAAGCATAGTTGTCTTATAATTATCATAAAAAGGAAATTCTATACAATTGTTTAGAATTTCAGGATCTTATGTCGAAGGAAATTTGTGATTGAATCATATTGCAAGGTGGAAAATTAGAGACACTTAAGTTTATGCCTTCATACAATTCTGTATTTTTATCTATCAAACATAAGTATAAAAGTTAAATCTGTTTAGTTTAATATATATATTATAATTTATGTTTGATTTTTTTTGCTATATCTAGTGTGTTTGTAATTCTCAATACGCTTATCAATGATGAATACAAAAATTCCTTTATCCTGTAAGGTGTGGGCAAATATCTCATATATTCAAGACGTTTTAAATATTTAAGCGAATCTTCAAAGTCATTTTTACAGCCTATTGGTATATATTCAAGAGATGGTTTAAATATGGCATGAATATATTCATCCCCACATAGCAAGTCATAATTTTCCTTTTTAAATAGGTTATTTAATGTTGTCAATGTAAAATGATAAACATGAGCATTCTGTAAATATTTTAAAAAATCCATTTTATAGCTTTGAGATAAATTTTTTATCCCGGGTAGTTCAATGTAAATCAAAGTATCTTTGTGGCATATGTTCTTTAGAGTTCTGATTTCTTTTAAAGGACCTAAAACATGCTCTAATACATGAGAATAAATTATAATATCAGGTTTCTCGTCTAAGTCAAGATCATAAATTGTTCCTGTGGATAAATTTAATCCATATTTCTCAACTCCATATTTGATGTATTCAGAACCTAGATCAATACCTGATACTGAATTATTCTTTTGTTGGAAATAATATAATATTCCTCCTGCACCAGTTCCAACTTCAAGAACATTTAGGTTGTGGGGGGGGTTCCCATATAGTTAGATATATAATTATAGATACGTTCACCATTTTCAAACTGTGACGTAAAAAAATCATTAGTAGGTTCCTCTGTACCCACATATAATTTACGATATTCGGTATCATAAAATTGATTATATGATTGTTGGTCCATTCTTGGATTTGTTTGAATCAAACCACACTTTTTGCAAATCACTACTGGCATATAGAGGCCATATCGATCTTTTTCTGAAAGATTTGTAAAATCTTTATTATTGCAAATAGTACATGGTACATGTTCAAAATTATATGTATGTTGTTTGATGTTTTCATTAATTTGGCAAACCATTTCTTTTTGAAGTTTGTTTAATTTTAATGAAGGCCTTCCGTTGTTAGTGTATCTATTTGAAATCATGCTTCACCTACATTGACATATAACTGATTTATTTCAATCCATTTCCAAAATTGATTTAACAAATTCTCTTAAAGCTCCATTCCCACCTGCTTTCTGTAAAGGGATGATCGAATCAACCCGTTTAACGTCATCAATAGCATCGGAAGGGCAAGCAGCAATTCCCACATTTTCTAGCAATTCAATATCATTTATGTCATCACCAATATAGGCAATTTCATTTAATGAAAAACCCTCTTTTTCACAAATTTGTCTTGCAACAGATAATTTATCCTGTACGCCTTGGTATAAATAATCAACTTTCAACTTTTGAGCTCTATCTTTTACTATAACTGTATTTTCAGTAGTGATGATTCCTGTTTTAATCCCTGCTTTTCTCAAAAGCTCGATTCCTTTTCCATCATGAGTATTGAATTTTTTAAGTTCGTCTCCTTTTTCACTATAATACATGCCTGCGTCTGTTAATACACCATCAACATCAGTTAAAAAGAGTTTTATTTCCCTATTTATTGGGAATTGTTTTTTCTTTTTTTGTTGAAGTAATTTTTCAACTATGATCCAATCTTCAGGCTCATCAATTTCATAATATGATTCATCAGACATTTTGTAATGGGCAATGTTACCCGATAATCGACAACCAGTTTCAATAAGTAACTCTTTTTTTGTTATGTAAAATGCGCCGTTTTCAACAAGAAATCCGTCCATTTCCTGCCTTCGAGGCCGTGATTGTGGATTATAATTAACAGGACACACAAAATCATTTTCACCTATTTTCCAAATAAACCTTTTTTGTTCAATGACTGAAAGTAGTGAATCAGCGTTTTTTTCTTCATAGGCTTCAATTGCTTTTTCAAGGTCTATTGCTGTAAGTAAAGGAGAAGTCGGCTGTATAAGGACAATATTTTCAAATTTATATTTGTCCGCAAATTCAATCATAACAGACTCTGTGCTTGCTTTATCTGTTGCATTTTCAGGATCTCTGCTTATTACATTCAATTTGTTGCAATTTAGTGATTGGCCAACAGAAAATATTTCTTCAGAGTCTGTTGATAGATAGACTTGATTGATCTTGCTACAATTGGCAGCTGCCTCAATGGTCCACTGGATAAGAGGTTTACCTGCAATTTCCTTTATATTTTTGAGAGGAATACTTTTACTTCCTCCTCTAGCAGGAATAAGTGCTACATATTCATTCAGCACAAGAAAACCTCTTGAGTTTTTTCCTCTGTACCTCTTCAATATCGAGAATTTCTTTTTCCTTATAGGTTAATGCTTCTGATACATTTTTAATATCCCGGACAAGTTTTCGCATTCCATCGGGTTCCAAGCTTGCAGCGTGGTCTGTTCCTTTCCAGGTTCGGTCCAATGTAAAATGTCTTTCAAAATATTGTGCTCCGTATGCCAGAGCTGCAATGTCAGCAGCAATTCCTAAATGATGGCCCGAAAAACCAATGCCTTTAACACGGTTTTCAAATTTATCTCTAATTCTGAGTATTTCTTTCAAACAAATATCTCCAAAAGGAACAGGATATCCAGACGTGCAGTTATAAATCACCAGATCATTTGCACGATTTCTTTCTTCAAAAAATTTGACAATTTTATCTTCTTCTTCCTGTGAGGTCATACCGAAAGAAACATGGATATCGCCACTATAATTCTCACAAAGGTAGTCGAGCATAACAAATTCTAGGTTACATGCGGACGGTATTTTGATCAATTCTGGATTTAGAGAGGTAATTTCTTTTGCAGAAGTCAAGTCCCATACAGAAGTAGAATAAACAACATCCCATTCTTCACACCATTTTTTCAATTGCCGATGTTGGTCTAAATCAAATTCCAAATACTCTCTGTGTTCACCATAAGTTTTTCCATAAGAGTTTGCTGGAACAGGATGTGGTGCATTGTATTCTTCAGGCGAAAGCAGTTCTTTAGGATTACGTTTTTGAAATTTCACCACGTCTGTCTTGCAAAATTGGGCGCATACTTTGATCATCTCGTGGGCAATATTCATTTCACCTTTGTGGTTACAACCAATTTCGGCTATCACTGTTGGGGTTTTACCAGGTAAATCATTCATATTAATCATCTTTTAAGTTAATTTAGTTTAAGTTTCATCACATAAATGGGCCATAAATATTTAGTTCATATTCTACCGTATATATCTTTGTACCTTATAATATCATCTTCTCCAAAATAATCCCCGAGCTGTACTTCTGAAACCAGTAACGTATCATCTGAAGACTTATTTGAAATTTTATGCTTGCATCCTTTTGGAACAAAAACATAATCACCGGGGTATACATTTTTTACAGAATCGCCTATTATCACCTTACCACAACCTTTAATGATTACCCAGTGTTCTTCTCTTTTTTTATGTTCCTGAAGGCTTAATTCACCTTTTGGCAGAACCTTTATTATTTTTGCTCTTGTCTGTTCATTTAAAAAAGTTGTTTTGTAATAGCCCCATGGACGATTGTATATTTCATGGTCCAATTTAGCTTCATCCAACGAAAAAAAATCAAAATTCAGATCGTATTTCACATCTTCCATAAGTAAAACATGGAATTGTTTTTTTGTTATTATGTTCATAAGTTTTAATGAATTAGTTACTATTGGTAAAAAATCAATTCTACTAGACTTAAATTTTTGCATCAATTCTTTAAAAGATGAATCAATGGATATATATTCAAAAGTAGAACTTTTTACTAAATCTACATAATCATCTACTCCTTTGCCGCTTATAAGTCCTCTTCTAATATCACCATCGCTTAGTGTTCCAACTACTTTATTGGTATTATCAACCACAATTAAAAATCCATGTCGATTTCTGTCTATCTTTTCCAGAGCAATTTTTATCTTTTGTTCTGGATAGATTATGTAAGGATTTGGTTCCATCAAAAACCCTCTTCATTTGTATAAATTTAAATTGAACGACGATTATATGCTTATAGTTTCATTGTATTAGAGTATTTAAATTTTTTTGAACATACTCTCGAATTACCATGACTGAAATACTAAGTAAGTTAATAAGATTGTCTTCAATCAAACATTTATATAAACAGTAATTACTAAGGTTAGTTTACATGACCCAATCCCATCTTTTTGCCCGCAGAGTAGGACTTGTTGGCTTAACTCAATTAGTTGTAGGTTTACAAGGATTGATTTTACTACCAATCCTGACAAAAAACCTTTCCATTGAGAACTATGGCATATGGGCACAAATAATGGTAACCATTGGTATTGTCCCCCAAATTGCACTTTTTGGTCTTCCTTTTACCATGGTGCGTTATATCCCTGCTATTGAAAACAAAAATGATTTGCAGGAGACTTTTTATTCCATATTTAGTATTGTAATATCATCAACTATATTCTCTTCAATCATATTATATCTCTTCTCTGAAAAAATTGCTAATATACTGTTTGAAGGAAACTTGCTGGTCGCACATATACTGGTAGTTATAGTTTTCTTTGAATGTTTGATATTATTTTTCATAAATTATCTTCGAGCAAAACAGTACATAAAAAAATATTCGACCATAATGCTGGCCAAGACCGTATTGATGATTTCCATAGTTGGTTATTTTGTATTCAGTGGATATGGGATCACCGGTGCAGTATATGGTTTACTTCTTATTGATATCATGTTATTTCTAATTTTAACAACCCTGGTTTATAATGATGTGGGATTTGCAGTACCTCATTTCCATAATCTTAAAGAATACCTCCATTTTGGAATTCCTACAGTACCAGGCAATCTCTCCAGCTGGGTTGTAAACTCCAGTGATCGTTATGTGATAGGCATTTTACTCGGTGTATCTTCGGTTGGATATTATTCTCCAGGTTATTCACTTGGAGGAATTGTGGGAATGTTTGTATCACCTCTTTCATTCTTATTACCTTCCATTCTTTCAGAGAATTATGATAATAAACAAATAGAAAATGTAAAGCATATACTTGGCTATTCCTTCAAATACTTCATGATAATTGCAATACCTGCCACATTTGGATTATCGCTGTTGTCCAAACCTCTGTTAACAATTCTTTCAACACCAGAAATTGCAGAGAAAGGATATTTGATAACACCTTTTGTAGCTGTGAGTATGCTTATTTTTGGGGCTTATACGATCATATTACAAATTATAATTCTTGAAAAACAAACACATATCAGCGGTAAGATCTGGATAATTGCTGCAATATTTAATCTTCTATTGAATTTCTTTCTTGTACCTTATATTGGAATAATAGGGGCAGCTTTTACAACCCTGTTGGCATTTGGATTCAGTTTCATAATAGCGTTTATTTATTCCAGCAAAATGCTTCCCTTTGATATGAGCCTGCGACCAATATTAAAGAGTCTATTTTCCTCTTCTGTGATGAGCATACCAATCATTATCTATGAGCCAGCAGGATTGTACAATATATTATTGATTATTGCATTGTGTGCTGTTATATACTTTGTACTGATGTATGCATTAAATACATTCAGGGACGAAGAAATCTTTTTCTTTAAATCACTTTTATATCACAGATAACTCAACTTTTATTTTTGCGATAATACGGCTATAAACTCCGATATACTGGATTCTCGGTCTGGCTCCCAAAAACATGAGGGTATGCTGTAGAATATCCTTATTTTAGATTTAAAATGGCATCTCTCAGTTCCTCACATACAGAAAATTTGTAGTCAACCAAAATTTGGATTAAATCATTTTGCAAGACAAATATATCTCTGTTTCAGTAATTATTCAAATGAGGATTTCTACAGAGCCTATTTTTCATCATGTACTTTATCATTTATCGTCGAATCAAAACAATCAATATCATGAAATTTCATATGGTTTTTTTTAATCCAATTTATATCTTTATCCCACCATTTTAAATTCATTAGAAATTCGATTTGTGATTCCTTAAAACGATAATTTATAATTTTAGCAGGAACTCCTCCTACTATTGAATAAGGTTGCACTTCTTTTGTAACTACAGATCCTGCAGCAACTATTGCTCCATCTCCAATTTTGACTCCATCGATTATAATTACATTGGACCCAATCCAGACATCGTTTCCGATTTCGATGTTTTCAAACTCAAGAAAATGGTCTTTTTTTGAAAATGTTATTTGTGCTTGTTTGCGAGTAGAGTAAAATATAGGGTGGGTGGATACAAATTTATTTGAAGGATGCTTTCCAATTCCTATTTGGCAGTTTGGTCCGATTGAACAAAATTTGCCAATCCTCGTTCGACTAATTTTTGTATTGGATGCAACATATGTGAAATTACCAAGGTTAGCATCAGATAGGCTACATTTTTCATAAATTGTGTTGTAAATACCAAAAGAGCAATTAGTCAGAATTGACAAATAACCAACCTTTAGGTTATTTTTTCGATATTTGAACCATAATACAAATGTTTTAAAAACCCAATGAATCCAGATTGTTATTGGATTTTTAAATAATTGTTTCAATTAGTTTCCTCCAGCACTTCTTCAAGAGAGACTTCGTCAAAAATTTTCAACACTCCTCCAGCAGATGCGTTATATATTCGATTGGGAAATTCTTGATTAAGAAGTTCATATTGTTTGAATATTTTATACTGTCTTAAAAACTCTTGTACATAAAATGAATTTCCAAAAGTTCTATGCAATTCATTCTTTTGATGAATGGCACTTTCATACATCCTCATGTCTTTTTCATGATTATATAAAAAATAATCATGGTCCATACCAATCAAATATATTTTATTGAAGCCCATGTAGATGGCAGCTAATAATGCATAAATACTAACTGCACTCGCACTCCATACCATCCTTGTCAAGTCAATATCTTTGGAATTAAATGTGTAATATTCATTTGTGTGTCTGCCTGCAAAATACCAATATTTCTTATACTCTGTAAATAAATTATATTTTTCAAAAATATGTTTTGCATTACATCGATTACTATTTAGTCCAAAAAGCATTGTTGTTTGAACTGGTATATGCAATTGCATATTTTCAAACCATGATCTCCACTCGGCTTCACTTTGTGGTGGGTGTATGGGAGCTGTCAAGTAATATTTGGGCTTTTCTCCACTCATGATTGTTTGAAAATCTGGATTAACATAAAAGTTGTTTAGTGCGAAAACAATTTCGTTCTTTAGAGGAGTTAAATCTTGATTTTTTATTGACGGTCCGCTTCCAAGTATAAAACAACGACTTTCTTTGTGAATATCTTCAAGCTGTTTATTTTTAACAACCAAGTTTTTGTAGGGTTTAAATTTAGCTATATTCTTCATTTCAAATATTTTTTCAATCATGATCGGTGGAAGAAAGGCTTTAATTTTTTGTTTCCATTTCATGATAACCTCTAAATATGGCACTTTATAGATAACGTCCGTCTTTTAGTACATCTGCATTAGTTCAACTTTGTATACTATGTTTATATTAGCCTATGCTTATTAAACGCTGATATATTTGTTGCTTCATTGCTCTGTATAATTATTCAAATGAGGATTTCTACAGAGCCATTTTCACATTGACTCTTTTAACCGTCGTAACCATCAGTCTTTTGTCACCGCATACACTCTCTCTCACGGCATTCTCTGTACACTAATTTTGTCATTGCTCATTATTTGTCTGATATGCAGCGGCTTTCCTCTTATCACTCTTTTCATCGTTGCTGCAAATCCTTTTGCCGCCTCTCCGGAATACCCCTTATCCCGATACACCACTTCCTCCTCTCTTCTGACAGATCCATCCTTGCTTTCCTAATCTTCAATCCTATACAATCAAGATGTCTCTGCATCTCATTCCATACTTTATCTTCTTTTCCACTTTTTGCAATTATCTCCCTTTATGCCCATACAGTTGTGTCGTCAGGCATTCGTCTTGGAAAACCTCGGAATTTTCTGAATGAAATACAATCAATACATTGATGTTCAAGTTCTGGGGCTGAAAGACCATGCCACTGTTGGACTAGAAACATTTTGAGCATCATTACAACATCATTTTTGAATCGGCCTTCTTTGTCTGTCCTGGTTGGTATACATAGTTTCAGAATGGAACGAAATGGTTGCATTCAATCAGTTTGTCGTTTGCGGTTATCAAATGGTCATATTTCTTTTTCAGTGAAATTACTGAATACACTAATACAAAAATTTTATGTTGTTATAATTATTTTTATTTAGTTTGGTGAGAAGATGAGTTAATTGGAAATCTCTAATGGCATAGGCCCATAAAAATCGACCAGATAAAACTTGGAATTGTACATCTGCATTGGATATGTGGAGGTTTTGTTCCCATTAGTCAAATTGCTAAAATAAAACAACCTATTGGACGAACTTTGGACCTCCCCATGATATATGGGCTTTTACAGAGAGGGTATCATTATAATAACACCTGTGACAAATATAAGCAAAAATGTGGCAGCTGTCCGAAGTTGTGGTTCAACAATATAAATGATTTGATTTAATGAATATGGAAATATAAAAAAATTTTGGAGTGATCTGGATTTTACTGCTGTTACACCAGCAAATGGCTGGCAGAATCCCCGATAACATGTTGACCTCTGTCTACTCTGCAGCGGATATGTTTGTGGCTCCTTCTCTGCAGGACAATTTGCCAAATACCGTTATGGAAGCCCTTGCCTGTGGAACACCATCTGTTGCCTTTGATATTGGTGGGATGTCAGATATGATCGTGCATAAGCAAAATGGTTATTTAGCTAAACCATTCGATGTGCATGATCTTGTAAGAGGTTTAGAGTGGGTTGTTGAACAGGATAAACGTAAAGTACATTTAAGTGAATCTTCCAGAAAACATGTTGAAAACAAATTTGAACTGGAATATATTGCCCGAAAATATACAGATTTATATTCTGAAATATGATTAAACCCTTCTGGGGATTTTCAATGGACAAAACTGATAAGATTTACATAGCAGGCCATCGCGGCATGGTGGGCTCGGCAATAAAACGAAACTTAGAATCCAGGGGTCACACAAACCTGATATGTCGCACCCACAGTGAACTTGACCTCACCGACCAGCAAGCAGTCAATGAATTCTTCGAATCAGAAAAACCTGAATATGTATTCCTGGCAGCCGCCAAAGTAGGTGGAATTCTGGCAAACAGTACCTATCCGGCTGAGTTCATATACGACAATTTGATGATTGAGGCAAATATCATTCATGCCGCACATACATATGGTGTAAAGAAACTTCTGTTTCTGGGTTCTTCATGCATTTTTCCCAAATTTGCCCCGCAACCCATGAAAGAGGAATACCTCCTGACAGGAGAACTTGAATCTACCAATGAGGCATATGCGGTTGCAAAGATTGCAGGAATAAGGCTGTGCAAACACTACAACCAGCAGTATGGTACAAATTTCATCTCGGTAATGCCTACAAACCTTTACGGGCCCAATGACAATTTTGATCTTGAAACATCCCATGTAATGCCTGCTCTTATTCGCAAGTTCCATGAAGCAAAAATAAATAAAAATCCGGAAGTTACTATTTGGGGAAGCGGCTCTCCCAAACGCGAATTCCTTCATGTGGATGATATGGCTGATGCCTGTGTTTATCTGATGGAAAATTATGATTATCAGGATATTGGTGAATTTGTAAACATTGGTACAGGAAAAGATCTCTCCATCAAGGAACTTGCAGAACTGATTAAGGATGTGGTGAGTTATGAAGGTGATATCATTTATGATTCCTCCAAACCCGATGGCACTCCGCGTAAATTGCTGGATGTGTCTAAATTAAATGGTTTGGGCTGGACATCCAATATAGGGTTAAAAGAAGGTATTAAAGCAACCTACAGATGGTATGTAGAAAATTGAGGAATATTTGATGGGGTATAATCCATTAGTGTCGATTATTACTGTTTGCTATAACAGTGAAAAGCATATCAGGGACACTATAGAATCTGTTTTGAATCAGTCGTATGATAATATAGAATATGTCATCGTAGATGGTGAATCGACTGATAATACGATTAACATCATAAAAGAATATGAACCTAAGTTCAAAGGCAAAATGCGATGGGTTTCGGAGCCCGATGAGGGTATTTATGATGCAATGAATAAAGGAATCGATTTGTGTAATGGGGAGATAATAGGAATCATCAATAGCGATGACTGGTACGAGCTTTGTGCGGTAGAAAAGGTGGTTGATAAATTTAAAGAAAGCGATGCTGATGTTGTGTATGGTGATTTGTACAAAGTAATTCCTGAAACATCTGAAAGATATATTCGTACCGGGGATCTATCTCACAAAAAGATAAGTAAAATTCGTTTAAATCACCCGACTCTATTTGTAAAAAAGTCGATATATGATAATCTGGGCAGATTTGATACAAATTTTCCAGTATCTGCTGATTTAGATATTACAATAAGATTCCTATACAATGACGTAAAATTTGCTCGAGCACCCTTTATATTAGCTAATTTTAGATTGGGTGGAGTGAGCTCTGAAAAAAATATAAAATTCCAATTACAGCGGTTGTCACGGAAATATAAAATACTCAGAAAGAACAAAGTTCCTTATCATGAAACTGCATACATCATATCAACCACATTAATGACATCCTTGAGGGATTGCTTAATATTAAATCTATTTGGACAGAAACTGTTTAATTTATTGCGAAGAATCAGATATCGAAATTTCACACCTCCTTAATGATCAAGAAAAATAATATTATTGATGATATTTGGATATTAGTATGCAAACACTCTTAATAACTATTGAATTCCCTCCGGAGACAGGAGGTATTGAGAATTACAGTTATAACTTAATAAAACGAGTCCCGGATTCTGCTGTTTTAGCACCCAATGTTCCAAACTCTCAATCATTCGACAAGAATCAAAATTTCAAAATTATCAGGAAAAAGATTCTTTATCACCGGCAACATTGGCTCTTTAAAAACAAATTTTATTCGAATTCTATAGGTTATTTGATTAGTTTAATTGCATTGTTATGGCATTCATGGCGAACAATACAAAAAGAAAAACCTGATATTGTGCTATGTAGTGAATGTGTTCCTGTTGGTATAGTTCTTGGATTATTAAATAAGGTCAATAATGTTCCATATGTAATATTTACACATGGCAAAGATATCTTGTATTTACAACATATGCCTTTTGTGAAATGGTTGATAAAATACTCTTTCAAAAATGCATTCACTGTAGTATCTAACAGTGAATATACACGCAATCTGGTTATGGAACTTGAAGTACCAGAAGAAAAAACTAAAATTATACATCCCTGTGTCAATTCTGAACAATTTAGGCCCATCAATGTTTCAAATATGAAGAAAGAATTGAACTTATCCGATAAACAAATACTTTTCTCTGTTGGCCGCCTGGTAAAAAGAAAGGGTAATGATATGGTGATAAAATCATTACCCGAAGTAATCGAAAAAATTCCAAATTTGGTTTATTTAATTGCCGGCAATGGTCCATATAAAGCTGAATTAAAAAAATTGGTATCAGAACTTGATTTAGAAGAACACGTTTATTTCCTGGGTTATATTTCCGATTCAAAATTGCCATTTTACTATAACCTTTGTGATGTTTTTATCATGCCAAGTAGAACTGAAAAAGGAGATCCTGAGGGCTTTGGCATTGTCTACATAGAGGCAAGTGCATGCTGTAAACCTGTAATTGGAAGTAAAATGGGTGGAATTCCAGATGCTGTAATTGATGGTAAAACTGGAAAACTTGTAGATCCCCTAGATATCAAAGATATTTCTCATTCCATCATCGAATTGTTATCTGATAAACAAAAATCAAGAAATATGGCCCAAGCTGGATTTTTGAGAGCAAAGCAAGAACTCAATTGGGACAGGGCAGCAGGTATTTTGTGTGAGATTATCAAAAATCGTCTTGAACAGGATCAATTAAAACTTAATAGTTAATTTTACTTCCTAAGGCTAGGATTTGAGAAAGCAGCAGTAATTGAGAGATTTCAACATGGTTTGACTAATCATTAATCATTTCCAAAAGAACATTGGAAAAAATCAATACAATAAATATGGTTGAAAGACCGAACATAGAAGGCAAAACAAGATCAAAAGTTGTCGGAGTCTTTCCAACTGATGAATCTTTGATGCGATTAGTGGTTGCAGTGTTAATTGACCAGAACGGAAATTGGATTACAGGAAATAGATATTTAACGATTAAAGACTAAGATTAGGTGGGTATAGGATTAATTTACAGCAAAATAGGGCCACTACCAATTACAAAGTTGGATAGTAGACATTACTAATCAACTGATTTTATTAATTGTTTTATAGAACTCTGTTATATTCATAGGCATTTCGACCCCAATATTGTCGAAAAATTGAACTAAATTATATTCAACTGGAACGTCCAAAATATTTGCTGTTGATATGATGCTTGTTTTATTTTTGAATACAAGATTGCAGGTTAATAATCCTGTTGAAATATCTCCAATTACAATAAGAGGAGGATTTTTCATTAAAGAAATCCACACTAATTCTAGAGGTATTGAATTTGGAATCAATTTTACTACATCATTGTCAATTTCTAAAAAGTCCCCACTATTTTCACGAGGGTGATATTTTACACCAATATTCTCAAAACGGTTAAGTAGAGATTCTAATATCAAAGAATATATATTTTTAAAGTATTTGCTTCCTATTTTTTCAACAAAGGATGAATGAGGGAGCACCAAGACACAATCAAAATTTAGACTTCTTATATCAAAAGAATAATTGTTTGATAGATCATCAATAAAACTATCATTTATATTTTTCAATATTGAATTAGGAATCATTGTAATTTTCTAATTTTGTAATTCTTTTCTGATTAAGTCAGGTCTAAATACCATAATTCGATCAATATATTTATACATTCCTAATATACGAACGTGTTCATACCAAGAACCATAGATTAGCTTATAGATAATTTTTAAATAAAAATTTATATCTGGTTGTACATAGCAATTATAAGCAGCAGATCCATCTTCCACATAAAAATTACTCCCATTTTTAGTATAATTCAAATATGCTATGAGTTGACCTTCAACTCTCCCGTCATTAAAAATATAGGATGAACCACAATCTTTGATTTTTTTGCGAAATAATTGGTTTATAGTTTTTAGATTCGATTTCATAGTTTTTATTGTATTCCCAAATTTAACATTGTAAACTCCAGAAAGTAATATTACTTCTGTAAAGGGATTGTCCTTCCAATCTATAATTGTTTGATAAAAAACAGTAGCATCTTTAAAGTCAGGAACAATAACTAAGTATTTTTCATTTGAACAATCATACGAAATAGCTAACCCACAAGTGATCAATAGATGGTAAGGAGTATGAATGACATATATACTATTCAAGATAATCAATCCTTATAAATCATAGATACGTTTAAGTTCTACTGGTATGAAAAATAATTGTATCATTATTATCATAAATTAAACATGCTGAGGAGTCAGAGTTTAGCTTATCAAAATCATTTTCAGTATATCTATTTATAGTTGGAAATAAGTCTCTATATAGTTGTAATAGATAGTCAGGTCGTAAAATTAAATATCTTTCACCATTTAAGGTTTGTCCTATTGAATTATTAGCACCATATCCAAAATGATCAAGTACATTGCCTTCCCAAGAAGGAAAATGTCTATAATTATTACCATATATAGCAGATGAAACTCTTCTAAATTCCGGATTTCCAGCACCTGTTACATTTATATTTAAATTACCATTATTCATCAACCATATGGGCCCATCTATCATCCCCTCACTTAGTTCTGAACTAGACGCTACAACAAAAGGAGACGGATGTATTGAAAAAACACCGATTAATAAGCAAATAGCAAATATAAAAATTACTATGTAAGATCTATATTTATTTTTAATGTCTTGGTTTTGAAAAATATGTAAACTATGAATTTTATTTATATGTAAAAAATAATAGATTGCTAATCCAACAAGAGGAGGTAATAAAGAAGTCATAATCCATATCATCCTTCCACTACTAAGTGTTGTTAATGGTTTGACATAATCGGTAATCCATATAACACTTATCATTAAAAAGAAGATTATATATGATGCTAAATAACTATACTTTTCTTTTTTGCCAATTGAAATTTTGTTATAAAAGAAAATGCATATTGCAAATATGGACAACGCAAAATAAATAAATATATGTCCAAATTTTTTTATAAAAAGAAAGAAAATTTCTAACGAACTGAAACCCAGCTTATCAAAGCCTTCTTGTGCCTTTCCAATCATAGGTTCTACTAGCAATTCATTACCAAACCAGCTAAATACAGAAGATACAGTTTGATTCCATACAGAATAATTAGTCCAGATCCACAATATTAATGAGATTGTTAAAATTAAAGAGGGTATTACTGAAATTTTATATGATGGTTTATTAAATGTAGATATTCGGAACGAGTTGTCAGCATCTATAGAAATAATCTTTTGACCAAATTCCATAATTAACATTGAGATTATAAGTACAAAGGAGGAAACTGGATGGAAAAAAACCATTGAATACAAACAAATCAACAAACAAATGTTGATATTAATAAAATTTCCATTCAAACGTTTGAAATATAGATAAAATATAAGAGGAAATGTGATGAAAGCAGAACCCATTGGAAAAATTTGGATATAATAGTAACAATAGAGTATAGTGCTAGCGGTGGTAGCAAGTACTGCTGCAGAAAAAGGCAATAGGTACTTAGATAATAAGTAAGTGTATAATATGAACAACAAATAAAAAATGGGACCAATAAAATAACATATCGTTGATGTTGAAGTGTTCAACATTAAAATAATTTCAGTAATTAATATGTGAATTGTGGGATATATTAAATTTATCGGTATTGTATTATTATGCAATATATCTTTCACAATCCCTACATGAGTTAAATGGTCTCCACCAGCTGGAAATGGATACCCTCTCAAAAAATAAATAAGAATTACAAGAAGATTACTAAGGACAATCAATAATATTCCATATTTCCACCAGTTATTTTCTTTTATTCCAACTATTGAACTAACAATAATAAAAAGTCCACTTATAATTAGAATGCTAAAAAAAACCCAAAAAAATGGAGAGATATCAGTAAGATATATTGAAAACTCATAACCAGGCACAGATTTACTAGTTATTTGGACATAGAGAAATGAAAGCAGCAGGAAACAAAGAATTAAGTGTACTTTCAAAAATAAAGATTTATTATTCTGTTTAAAAGCCATAATACATCCTCGAAATAACAAAGTCTCTGAGTATCAGATGTACCTTTCTTTTAACCTGTTCCAACTCTTCCAAAAATATTCTTGGACTTCTTCGTCTTTTGTTTTTGAACTGCTAATTAAATAACATTTGAAATAACCATAAATATATGCAACCCCTTGATAAAAAGGAAATTTTGTAGAATAATAAATTCCTGAAAGCATCGCGTTGCATGGATGATAATTTAAATAATATCTTCCCTCTCCCATCTTTTTGTATCCATTCCACAAACCACGAGTTGATGAAGATTTTCTATTATGCAAAGCCTTAGCTTCTTTTACTCTTGTTAATTTCCATCCTCTATTCATTGCTTTAATATCTGAAACGGTATCTGGAGATGGCAATTCTGAAAATCCTCCGATTTCTTCAAAACAAGACCGTCGATATAATCTAGCCCCTCCTCGTGGGGAATCAGAATTATCTTCAGGAATGGTAGTATCTTTATGTTTAATATACAAAGTTCCACTTGTTATCCCTATTTTTGAGTCATCTTTTAAAATGTTAATCAAAGATTCATAATAATCATTGCTAGTGATTATATCTGCATCTAAAATACCAAGGAAATTGTAATATACCTGTTCATCTTTTGCAATTTGTTGTGCACATTTAAAAGCATATTTTACTACACGCCCATACCCTAACCAATCATATTCAGAACTATTAGTAATTTTTCTAGACCGAATCCATCGATATTTCTCACAAATATCTTGAATCAACAAAGATGTTCTGTCATCACTATTGTCATCGACAATTACCCATAAATTTGGTTTAATTGTTTGATTTAAGACAGACGTTATCAGTTGAGGAATGTTCTCCTCTTCATTTTTAGCTGGAGTTACTAATAGATACATAAAAAAATTCCATTGCTTTATTTATTCACACAACTAATTGCATCCAGAAAACCTTTAGAAGAATGCTTTATTGTGAAATGATTAAATATGATTTCCTTTGATTTATTTGACATTTCGTCTTTTAGACTTTGATCAGACAGAATTTTATTCAAGGCATCTTCTAATTCTACTGCATTTTTTTCATTCACAACAAAACCATTTATTCCATCTTCGACTAAATCAATTGCTGCACCAACCCTTTTAGTTGTAACTATTGGTAAAGAACATGCCATTGCTTCATTAATAACTAAACCCCATACTTCTTCAACTGAGGGAAGAACAAAGATGTCAGCTAATGCATAATATTTTGGTAAATTTTGTTTTTGTACAAAACCTACAAAATAGACCTTGTTAATATTATTGTTTTTACATAATTGCATAAGTTCAGATATTTGATCTCCATTTCCAACAATCAATAATCCAACATCATGTTTTTTAATTAGATTCTTATGAGCCTCTAATAAATATCTCAGACCTTTCCTCTCAATTAATTGTCCAGAATATAATATGAGATATTCATGATTGTAACCATATACTTTTTTTAAATCTTTGTTATTTTTCACTAACTCAGATTCTCTCGCAAAAAAGGATGTATCAACTGTATTATAAGAAATAAATATTTTATTTTCCGGGGCACCAAGTTGCATTAAGTATTCTTTCGCATTAGTTCCGTATGCAATAAATGAATCAGAGTGTTTTATTATAAATTTTATTAAGGGTAAAGAAAGACGTCTTAGCCTACTCGGTTCATTTTTGGTACTTCCTGACCACAATATGAATGGTACATTCAATAATTTTGCAATAAAAAAAGCAATTTGATTTGAAAATGAACTATATCCAGCAGAAATAATTACATCATATTTTCCAAACATTAGCTCTTTAATTATTGAAGGATTGATATGGTAAAAGGCTTCTTTAGAAATATTTGGTGCTGTGCCAGAAAGGACTTTGTAATTAAATGATTCATCAATATTGACATCCCATTCTCTATTTTTTTCAGATTTGGATGTGAAATATACAAATAAGTCGATTGATGGATCCGTCGCGATTTCTGCAAATAAAGGTATTCTATAAGGAGATATTATGTTATGAATTAAAGCAACCTTTGTTATTTTCATATTATCCACCTATTTGCAAAAAGAATTCATCCAATCTTTTCGCAGCAATATCCCACGTAAAGTTATTTTCTACATGTATTCTCGCTTTCTTTGCCATGGAGATACATAATTCATCATCATCTAATATTTCTTTTATCTTTGTAGATATTTCATCTATATTATTTGATTCTACCAAGAAGCCTGTTTCATTATCCAAGATTGTTTCAACAACTCCACCTGATCTTGTTGAAATCGCCGGTGTTCCTGCTGCCATTGCTTCAAGCTGGGCAATGCCAAACGCTTCATTTTCTGCTGGAAATACGACCACCTTTGCTTTTGAATAATAATTATTTAATTGTTCATCATTCAAATTGCCCGTAAAAAATACTTTGTCTGTGATTCCTAATTCATTTGTTAGATTCACTAGATTATCTTTTTCTTCTCCATCGCCAGCAATATATAATTGGGCATTTTTTATTGAAGACATTGCTTTTATCAATATATCTACTTTTTTGAATTTGTAGAGTCTGCTTGCATTAAATACGATATTTTCTTTTTCATTCAATGGCTTAAACTTATTAATGTCAACTCCTGGATAGATTACTTTGGAAGTTAGGGCATATGTATTATGGATGAATTTTGATGTAAAGTGACTGTTTGTAACTATTGCATCAACGTTTTTTATAAGTTGTTTGTCAATTTTTTTAACGAAAGGATTTGCAGCAATTGCCATTGTTTTTATTGGATTTTTCAATCCCATTATCAAGTCTTTTTGATATATAAAAGAACCAAGATCATGACAATACCATATGCATGGAATATCAGGATTTTTCCGTTTGAATAAGAATCCCCAGTAGTTAGCAGGGAAAGCTTGTGGAAAAATAATATCAATATCCATACCCTTTGTGGCTTCAAATATTCTTTTCATTAATATTGGAAACTGTAACCAATGTGACATTGTATTTGGAAGTGGACCACCAATGAACTTGAATTCTATATTTGGATAATCTCCAATTATTGCTTCATCCCCACTTTGTGCTAAAACGGTCACACTATGCCCCATTTTCGCAAGCCTTTCACCAGTTTCAAGCACAAACTTCCCCGCCCCTCCTGGATATGTGAAATGTGGATGAAAATATAAAATATTCAATTTATACCCACCATTTTAGCTACATCGATTATTAATTCTGCACGATGCCTATAAGTATGATCCTTCAAAATCCTTTCACGTGCTCTTTCACCAATCTTCAGCATCTCTTCCTCATCCGACAACAGCCATTCATAAGTTTTAATGGCTTCCTCTTCGCTGTTGATCACAATTAGCTCCTTTCCGACATCGAACCACTCATCGATACCATTATATGGCTGAGAGACGATGCATGCACCGTATGCAGCAAGTTCAAAAGGACGGGCTGTGGCAGATGCGTATACATTTGTGTGTGACCATCGGGTTATGTTAAGATTGATCTTGCTCCTACAACAGAATTCACGGAAAGCGCTGTATGGTACGTCACCCACAAGATTAGAATTGCCCATATCAATTTCAAATCCACCCCCTCCGACTGAAAAATTAACCTCTGGAAGTTTCTTGCTGGGATTTGTAATCATTTTGGTCATCCACTCTTCTCTGAACTGATTTCCAAAACCAAAAAAAGAGATGTCCATTGTCTTTTCAACATCGATCGGTGCAAATAAATCAGGATCTGCAGCGTAATATAACGGTTTTACGTTCTTTGCACCTTCATTTTTGAGATCATCGATGACACCCTTTGAATTGACGAAAAATGCATCATATTCTGAAACATCGGCATCTTGGTAATAATCAAACTTAAAACCGCGTTCTGTGGCATATTTAGGTAGGATTGTTGGCATATCGCCATCATAGTAGATGCAGGGAATACCATATTCATCTTTGATTTCAGAAGCAATTCCAGTAATGTGGTTCAGGGGAATATTCATGAAAAAGATAAGATCTAGGTCTTTTTCTTTTTCGATTATATCGTGTAATTGTTTTCGAACCTTTGGCTTCACATCATGCTCGATCAGGTTCTTTGTAATAGGAGTCAGCAGATTTTTGGTATTTGCAGGGTCAACCACTTTTTTATGTTTGTTCAGGAATTTATTGAACAGGATGCTCTCAATCTTGCATGGGTTATCGTAGGTACGCCACCAGAGACTTTCTACAGGAGCCCCTAAATAAGGTAGGACTATTACTTCATTTCCGGTCTCATGGAGTGCTTTCAGTAACTGCCACCAAGAAGGGGTGCATCCCAGACGATATTTAAGATCAATAGTAGATGTGAATGCCAATATTTTCATAATTATTCCATGTATAATATTTATCTCATCTTTATCATTCTAGACATCGCATGCAATATGATCCCAGTAAATGCCATGAACATCCCTAAGATAGTCAGCAACATCATCAGCAGTGTAGGTCCAAAACGTAAAGATTCTCCGAGGTAAAAATCCTGCAGGAATTTCAGTCCCATAAATAGTCCTATTCCTCCCATAATTGCTCCTGGGAGAGTGAAATAATACAGCGGTCTTCTGAATTCCATGTCCTTTAAGATAGCAATTAAAACTCCGACACCATGACTTACTGGGTTTTGTGTTGATGAGTCTTCGACATCATAACTGCAGTTCACCTGGACTTCTTCAAATTGAAGGTTATTGTCTGCAATTTCCATCAGAATTTCGGAGCCGGCAGACATTGAATCACTATCGACTCTTATGTTCTGGATGGCCTTTTTGCCGTAAGCCCTGAAACCACACTGGGAATCTGTGACATTTATTCCTCCCACTGTATTGGTAGCAATATCCAGGACTTTCATTCCTATTTTGCGGTAGGCAGGAATTCTCTCTGAATTTCCTTCTATGAAGCGGGATCCAAGCACGACATCAATTCCTTTCTCTAAAGGTTTGAGCAATTTGGGAATTTCAGCCGGGTCATGCTGGCCGTCAGAATCGATTATAACCATTCGTCTTGCATTGAGATTGCGTGCAGTTTCAAAGCAGCTCTTTATTGCCGCACCGTAACCCATATTTTGCGGGTGTTTTACCACATATGCTCCGGCTGCTTCTGCCACTTCTGCCGTATTATCACTGCTACCGTCATCGATAACAACGACGTCATCAACATATTCCTTGCATGCTATGATGATATTTTGAATGGACCTGGCTTCATTGTAGGCCGGCATTGCCGCTATAGTTGGCATAAGTTTAGTGCCTCCGGCCTGAAATTTTCACAAGAAGCACCATACTTCCAATGGCGATCTCCTCATCAAGTGCCGGCAGGACAGCAGCCACGCTGGTCAGGAAATCACCGCCACAGTATTTAATGGGATTTTGTTAATTTCTACCACCCTGTGAAATATTGTTATGGGGATTGGATTTATCATATATAACTATGTTGAGATACATATAATGCTTGTTATAAAAAAAGGTATTGCTATCTAAATGTTGCAATTATCAATCATATTGAAATGCATGTGTACACCAAATTTATATCTCAAAAACACCTCCCACAAACCATGCACTCCCAAACAATCCTCATCACCGGCGGGCTGGGTCAGGTCGGCTCGTATTTGACCGACCGCTTCTGCACCGACAACAGGGTAATCGTGCTGGACAACACATCCTCTCCCTGCCGACATGAAGTGCCCGCAGGAGTCCAGTTGGTCATCGGCGACATCCAGGGCCCGGAAGTGGTACGGCTGGTCGAGCAGGCCGACATAATCATCCACACCGCCGCCCAGATCGATGTCAACCGCTCCCTGGACCAGCCGCTGTTTGACTGCGAAAACAACATTCTCGGCACCCTCAACCTCCTCGAGGCAGCCCGCCAGACAAACCTGAAACGCTTCGTCTACTTCAGCTCCGCCGCCATCTACGGCGACACCCTGCACACCCCTATCGATGAGAACCATCCCACACAACCCCTCTCCCCCTACGGCGTCAGCAAACTCGCAGGCGAACAGTACGCCCTCATGTACCACCGCGCCTTCGACCTGCCCGTGGCAGTGCTGCGTCCCTTCAACATCTACAGCCCCCGCCAGGACCCCTCCAATCCCTACTCCGGCGTCATCACCAAATTCATCGAGCGTGCCAAAGCCGGCCAATCCCCGGTAATCTTCGGCGACGGGCAGCAGACCCGCGATTTCATCTCGGTGCATGACATCGTGGATCTGGTAGAACTGCTGGTCGAAAAGGACGCAGCCCTCGGCAGGGTCTTCAATGCCGGTACCGGTACACAGACCACCGTCAACCGGCTCGCCGGGATCGTGCAGGAGGTTTTTGGCAGTGACCTGGCCCTGGAATACCGGGAGGCCCGCACCGGCGACATCCGCCACAGCGTGGCTGGTATCAGTGCTGCAAGAACACTGGGATTTGTACCGCAAGTTTCCCTGGAGGATGGGCTGGCCGAATTTGCGGGGGAATGAGGCAAAGCCAGTACCCTTCTTTCTTTGGGGAAGTGCAGCATACATATATATCAAAATGGCTATATATCATGGTGGTGACTTTTACGAGAAAGGGGTGAATCCATGACAATTTCCTTAATCGGAGCAAATATTGTTCTTTTAGCCAAAAACCATAATCCTTCAATCGTTTCCAATGATTGGTTGTCGCAGAGAGGAATCTTGACAGACAGCATTAAATCTTTTACACACACCCCTGCCTTATCAGTTGTGGAAACCGAACGTTTCTCATTTTTCGTAGATCCTGACCGCCTTCAACTGGGAATAAAAAAGAATTTTATTAAAGAGGCAAACTCTCTTTGTGAAAAAATCCTATCATATGTTCGCTATCTTCCTGAAACGCCGTATAAAGCAGTTGGATTCAACTTTGGATATGAGCTAGAACATAAAACCTCCATCTTACAGAAGATATATTGTCCCGGCGACAAGCTTGAATCTCTGTTTTCGGAAAATTTCCAGCTTGGTGGTATAATCAAATACGAATTCAGTGGGTTCACAGTAAAGTTAATTATCCAGCCGGATATTAATGAAAAAATAAAGGCCGATTTCAATTTTCATTATGGGCTAAATGAGAATTCAGATATTGAGAACATAATAAAAATGCATGGTGAAGCAATGGCTGAATCCCGAAGAGTGCTGGAGGAGTTAGTCAATGAGTGAAACGTACCTGCCTTCCCCGGGTTCAACAGAAAGTCTTGATCCAGACACTGTTTTAAAAATGTATAATTCAATGGATATGCTGGGCCGGTCCGAATCACAGAGTCTGCACAATACCGATTTTGTATTTCAGGAACCGAATTCAGCCGATTCTCCAATAATAATTGAGAAAGCCCTTGCATATGGCAATATCTATAAATCGACGTGGAGGCAGGTCAGTTCATCTTTGAATATTGAAGAAGACCTATTCGCTTCTCAGCCAAGCCCTATATTATTCAATGAAATAGAATGGGATAATCACAAATTCAAACTATCCGGGCCGCTTGAACTGGATATCAATTTTGTTGATGAGTTATGGGAAGGGGAAAACAGAGACCTGGATATATTTCTTGTTGCATCTGATATGGACGAACTAATAGCCTCCTTCCGGGAAGAATTTTTTGTTATATGGGAAGTCTATTCCAGGGAGCCGGATTCCAATCTTACCACAAAAGCACAGCAGATAAAAGAAAATCTTCTCAAACTTGTAACTGAAGTAGAGATTGATGGTGTTACAGGTGGCTGTTTTTAAACCCCGGGATATTGAAAAAGCTCTTTTATCAAAAGGCTTTCAGGTTGAACATACCCACCACGAATATTTCTGGCTCTACTATAATGGAAAAAGGACTCATATCAAGACCCGTATCAGCCATGGGAAAAAAGAATATGGACCAAGCCTGATATCTGCAATTAAAAAGCAACTCAAATTACAATCAAAACAACAAATTGAAGATTTGCTCAATTGTCCAATGTCCGAAGAAGATTATATCGAGTTGTTACGGTCAAACGGTGAAGTGGATTAATATGCCCTCCAATGATAGGATAACGATCAGTCACGAAATCTGCGCAGGCAAACCTGTAATCAAAGGGACCAGGATATCGGTAGATTTTGTCATTGAACTTCTGGGAAATAACTGGACATACGATGATATTCTGGAAAATTATCCCCAACTTGATAAAGAAGACATCCTTGCAGCATTAAAAAGATATTAATTTCAGTATACCCTCGAACGTTTGTGGATTTTGATAATTCCAATTAAGTTGTCCTTATAGTTAACTTCATATAATATTCGATAATTTCCAACCCGGACCCTATACAGTTTTTCGTTATACCCTATTACAGTTTTAGAATCATGTAATATGGGGTGATGTTTCAGTTTTTCAATTTTTTTCAACATTCTGGATAGATCGGTGTTGTCAAGGGACCTTAAGAATTTGGCAGCCTGCCTGGAATAATTTATATCAAACATTATAATCCTAATTCTTTTTTTAGTTCCTCGTGGGAGATAAGTGTACCAGCCCTCTTCTCAGACCTGTATTGATTCAAAGACAGATTGTCATCTTCCGTCATAATTGAATCTATATCTATCATATGACTTTTGATGAAATCAAGATCTTCCCTTATTGCTTTTAATTCATGCACAATCTCTACAGAGTCGATCACTTCTGACATAATTGAAAATTGGTTTGTGATTATTTAAATATATCTCTTTTTAGGTACTACACCCCACTCTAAAATCATTCTCACTGAAACAATTAGTAAAAAAGTGTAGTCGTGTAGTCTTTTTCTTATAATCTTTGAATGAACGTGCATAATAGTTGGCATAGTCTATTAGATAATCTTTATCGATGTAGTCTTCTTCTATGACAACGGTGTTTGCATTCAGATATCCCAGATATCTTAACAGATAGCTGCTGGGGTCTGATGTACCCATTATATCAAAGAGTTGATCGCTTGTCGATGAAAATGGGTACACTTTCATACATGCCCTCAGAAAAAGTGTATGGTTAAATAGTAATTGGCTTTAAGAGATCTTCTACGTCTATATGGGTCAACTCTTTTTTTAATTCATTTTGTTGTGAAGCCCGGTTTTTCAATCTCTGTTTGAAGTTTTCAATAAGGCGCTGTTTTTCTTGTGGTGTGGGATAATTACTCACTAAATATACCTCCTCTCATGAATCATAAAAATTTATGGGGCCACACTTCAGTAATCCAATATTGAAATGGTTCTTATATATATTTTTTGAAAGGAAACCACTCCGTCTGCAATGTATGCCATAAGTACAAATTTCTATCCAATGTAATTGAATACATCAATATTATATCGATGAGAGGGCATTATCTCCTATATTCCCGGAAAAATCAGATTTACACACCCTCCTCTAATAATCGGACATGCCTGCACATACATAAAATCAATACTCCAACAGTCACCATCAATAGCGTGGCCGACATCAGCGCTGCAAAAACACTGGGTTTTGTCCCGCAAGTTTCCCTGGAGGACGGGCTGGCGGAGTTTGTGGGGGAGTGAAAATAACAATATTAATTTGTTTCAAGCCATTTGTCCCTGGCGATTTTGGCCTGCTTAAGAATTCTTTTTAGTAAAGCCACACCAATTTT
>NZ_RRBA01000018.1:0-30945 GCF_004104135.1 Methanohalophilus sp. WG1-DM
TTCCAGAGCAAGAAAGGTTATGAGGCAGATAAAACAGGCAAAAGATATACAGAAATCCATTGATAAGAATAAGAAACTGCCCAAGAGATTCAGGATCAATAATGCACTTGTTGATGTAACTTATTCTTTGCAGACAAAACTGGTGAATATGGATGAAAAGGAGTGTATCAAACTACTGGAGGAGAAGGTGATTACAGGCAGAGAAGGATTTTTCTGTCTGAAATCAAGCAGGAATTTGACACTAAAACAGGCTCTTTCTACATACAGAAAGAAGGATTCTATTGAGAAAATCATCAATTCGTTGAAGAATGAGATTGAGATCAAACCATTGCGAGTGTGGACGGATGCTAGCATTTATGGAGCTGTGATTATTGGATTCATTGCGCAATTGTTAATATCGCTGATGCGATATGAGTACGATGAATTGAAGGCTAAGTCTACAAAATTCATTAAAAATAGCTTATTGAATTTGACAGTTACCGTGGATTACATGAGAAATAAGGCAAAAAGATACATTTACGCTAACTTTGATGCTATAAATACACTGATTTTAAGGCAAAAAAGGATGAAATCGTAGAAATTAACGTGAATTATTTAAGACTGTCAAATGGGTTTTCCTGACAAAAAAGTGAAATTTTTAGGTTGGAAGAGGAGACGGTTTCTTCAGCAAGGAGTGGATACTGTCAAACTTGGGATGGAACATATAATAATGCGGATGTTACATTCTATATACCATGCAGTGAAGTGACATCAAAATTGGATGTTACACCTCTTGAAGCATGATTCTGAAGAGGTTAACTATCATGTGTAACCTCATTTAAAGGCACATTTCGTGCCTTTATCTTTTTGGAGAATAAACATGTACAAAATTATTGTCACACTTTCAATGTTGCTGATTCTTTTTACTAATATGGGGTCTGCAAATTTTGATGATATTGAATATGTAGATTATTATACAGATGAAAGGGCATTATCAGTTTATCTTGGATTAAAAAATGAGAAGATCTCAAGTTTCACAAATCCTGCTAGTAACATCTATGATCCAAATGTCATCAAAGTATACGGTGAGCTCCCAGAGATTGAAAATACTGGCCAGTTAGTTTCATATATCTATACTTTGAGAGATATAAGAGCTAATTCTTATGATAAAATTGGTCCCGATTTCTATCCTGAAGGAGATGTTGTGCTTTATGGATACAATACAGCAACCGGTTATTTTGCAATTGATCTTTACAGGAATGATAATAATACAACGTATTCTGATGAAGAAATAGAGAAGATATACAATATTGTAAAAGAAGAAGCAGACAAGAATGGGATAGAAAACATACCAGTTGTTTTTAGGCTTACAAACAATATTGATGTGGTTGGTTACTATGATGTGAATTTTGGATCCCTGGATGAGACTTTAGAAGATAATAAAGAAACTAACATCAGCGATTCTAAGGACACTGGAGAAGATCGATCCACTCCTGGATTTGGAGCATTTTTATGTCTAATGATGTTAGCGTTTGTATTCTATAAAGATCGTTTATTGTAATATTATAAATGAAATAACGAATCGCTGTTGATGCTGGGAGGTGAATCCCACGTTGGGAAGTGGAAATTCACATACTTCCAGGAGGAAGCAGCATATACTTGATTAAATAAAAACGGGCAGGTTCAAGCTTGTTGGAATCAGCCCGGTTTAAACTAAATAGTAAATTTGGGCTTTGTAGAAATCCTCAACCAGACAAAACATACAATCTTGACAGATCTGTCAAGATTGTGCAATACCACTTTTAATTTCACTTCTTTTACTTGGTTTCTATATTTCCTGGCTCTCAGATTTTCCCCATATTTTCTTTTCAATACAGAGAACATCGTTTCACTCAAATTTCGCAGCGAGTAAATTTTATCATCAAATTCTCGTAACATTTTCTTTCTATAATGTCCTTTTATACTCTTTCTTTCACGCTGTCTCAGTGGAACAATTGCTATTGATCCGAGTTTTTCTCTCGTCAATTCATGTATGCTTTCAGAATCATACGCTTTATCCATTACATAATATCTTGATTTCCTGTTGCGATGACATTGCTAAAGCAATGTCTTTGCATGTTTTGCATCATGAACAGGTTTACCTGATATTTTGTATCCAGTTATGACAAATTTCTGCACATCAACTGAAATACTGGTCTTGACATAATTTCGCCTCCACTTCTTGATTCTCCAGGAATAGTAGTTGTTACAATACCCACTTGTAAAACCAGTTGAATCGATACCAGTAACTTCAACTGACTCTCCATTCTTGTAAAATAAGTCTAATGTCTTTTTGAAAATACGATCAAGTATTACTGAATAGATTCGAGTAACAAATTTTTGAAGTGTAGTAAAATGAGGCACTTTGGTTAATCCAAGTTTAGTCTGGATAGAACTCATCAATTCAACAAGATCAACAAAATCCCTGTAATCTTCTCCTAAATATTCCTTTAACAAAACCAACGTCAATAGCTGGTGTTGTGTGTATGTTTGTTTGGAATATTTGCAGCTGTAGAGTGGCGGTGTGAATACCGTGTTACTTGCAATGCTATATCAATAAAATTTAAGTACTTGTTAGACAAACACAATCATCCCCTTGTGTTTCTAGTGCAAAAGTACACAGGGGACTTCTTCTTATTAAAATTATACCAGCTTAGCTGAATTTAGAGAAAAGGATTTCTACAGAGCCGAAATTATTACTACAATTAAATATAGATTCATATTTCATCCCGACTACTTAAACACAATTAAGCTGATTAGTAGCCTGGTTATTTTTAATTGTATATATAGAAGATTAAATGGAAGTCTTTTGGCAAACTCAAAATATACGTGTCTATATAGGGTATTTAGATATTGATTTAGTGTAATTTGAACATGCTATAGATGAAAGTCTCTTTAAACCATCATTATTTATATTTCAGGTTTCAACATTATTACAATGACTTTTTGTTTAGGTGTTATTTCAGGGGGAATCATTATCGTCGATATAAACATAAAAATAGGTGGAGAAGCCGGTCAGGGCATACAAACTATAGGATTGGTTCTTTCAAGAACATTTGTAAGGGATGGTTTCTATGTTTATGGAAATCAGTTCTATCTTTCCAGGGTGCGGGGCGGGCACAATTATTTCCACATAAGGGTGAGTGATCACCCTGTATATGCACTGGATGAAAAGATAGACGTATTGGTGGCTCTTGACGACCAGACAATTCCTGAACATATTGAAGAGGTCAAAGAAGGATTCGTGCTTGCCGATGAATCTATTGTCAGGGACAATGTAGATGAAAAGATTGTATCTGTTCCTTTCACAGAAATCGCAAAGGATGTAAGTGGTAAAAAATTATTTTCAAATACCGTTGCTGTAGGAGCTGTATTTGGACTGCTTTGCTATGATCTTTCAACACTTAAAAAGTTCCTTTCCGAGACTTTCAAAAGAAAAGGTGATGAGGTTGTAGAGAAAAACATAAAGGCAGCACAAGCAGGTTATGATTATGTAAAAAATGGTAAATTTGAGGGGATTTGTAACTATAATCTCAGCCCACAACCGACTAACAGGCGGATTTTGATAAATGGTAATGACAGTGTGGGAGTGGGTGCCCTTGCTGCAGGAGTGCAATTCCTTTCGGCATATCCCATGACCCCTTCAACTGGTGTCATGACCCGAGTAGCAGCACATGCAGACGATTTCAATGCTGTTGTGGAGCAGGCCGAGGATGAGATCGCTGCCATAAATATGGCTATCGGAGCATCCTTTGCAGGGGTGCGTGCCATGACTACTACTTCAGGTGGAGGTTTCTGCCTGATGACAGAAGGATTGGGTCTCTCCGGCATTACTGAGACACCGATTGTCATCTTTCTGGGCCAGCGTCCCGGGCCTGCTACCGGCCTTCCCACAATGACCGAACAGGGGGACCTTAATTTTGTGCTTCATGCGGCACAGGGGGAATTCCCCCGTTGTGTACTTGCCCCTCGTACGGCAAAAGACGCCTTCAACCAGACAAGACGGGCATTCGACATAGCTGACAAATACCAGATCCCGGTTCTGATATTGAGTGACCAGCATCTTGCAGATGGTCTCTTTACCTATGAGATGTTTGATACATCCGGCCTGAAGATTAACAGGCATCTTCTGGAAGACAGGGCTGTGGGAAGTGACTACCAGAGATATACAATTACCGAATCCGGTATATCACCGAGGGCTATTCCCGGCCAGAACGGTGCACTGGTGGTTGCAGACAGTGATGAACACAACGAATCAGGTCATATCGATCAGACTACTGGTAACCGCATTCGTATGAATGAAAAACGTCTGCGCAAGGTAGATGGACTTACGGATGAAATGCAGATGCCAGCTATTCATGGTATAGACGGAGCAGATATTTCCCTGATAGGCTGGGGATCTACCTATGGTCCCCTTGCAGAGGCAGTTGAGATCCTGAATCGTGATGAAGTATCCATAAATTTGATTCATTTTAGTGATATTTACCCGTTTTCTCATGATACTGTCAGTTTACTGGATGGGTTGAACACCACTATATGCGTGGAAAATAATGCAACAGGCCAGTTTGCACGCCTGCTGCGGGCCGAATTAGGATTTGAAGTTTCAAAGAAGATGTTAAGGTATGATGGCCTGCCCTTTACACCACAATCGGTAATCAGGGAGCTTAAAGGAATGGGGGTGATCTGAAATGGTAACAATGGACAACTATAAAGACGGTGAAACTGAATGGTGTCCCGGGTGTGGCAATTTCAACATACTTGAGGCTGTGAAACGCTCTCTTGTGGACCTTGGTAAAGAGCCCCGCGAAGTTTTGATGGTATCAGGAATCGGTCAGTCGGGTAAATTACCACACTACCTGAAATGCAATACATTCAACAGCCTTCATGGCAGGACCCTGCCTCCGGCTACTGGAGCAAAGGTTGCCAATCCTGAACTCACTGTGATTGCGGTAGGTGGTGACGGGGATTCCTATGGTGAGGGAGGAAACCACTTCATACATGCCATTCGCCGCAATCCCGATATTACTTTGATAGCACATGACAACCAGATATACGGTTTGACCAAAGGCCAGGCCTCCCCTACAAGTGAATTGGGCATGAAAACCAAGGTGCAGACGCATGGTGTTCTCCATACCCCTTTCAATCCTCTGGCAGTTGCTATATCTCTGGATTGTCCCTTCGTGGCACGAGGATTTGCCGGTGATGTCGATCATCTTTCATCATTGCTCTCACAGGCGATTTCTCACAAGGGATTTTCCCTTGTGGATGTTCTTCAGCCTTGTGTTACCTTCAATAAACTCAATACATACAAGTGGTATCATGACCGAGTTTACAAAATGGAAGATGATGGGCATGATCCTGCAAACAGGATTGCAGCTTTTGAGAAAGCTCTTGAATGGGGTGACCGGATTCCTACAGGTGTGTTCTATAAGAGAGATTCAGAGCCATTCGAGTCCAAACTGGAGGTACTAAAAAAGGGACCACTTACAGGAAAACAATACGATTTTGCAAAGCTGGACAGTGTGTTTGAGAATTTTTCCTGAGGTTAATCATGAATCCCAAAATCAACAGGCTTGCCCGGGAAAACAGTCCCTACCTGAGACAACATTCCACAAATCCTGTTGATTGGTATCCGTGGTCAGAAGAAGCTTTTGAGCAGGCGACAAGGAAAAACCTCCCGGTCTTCCTTTCCATTGGGTATTCAACATGTCACTGGTGTCATGTGCGCTACCGTGAGTTAGCCCGTACAACCCTGTCGGCGTTTGGTGGAATGCTGCAGCGTTCTCCACCGGCCTATAGCTACATGTTAACAGGCCTCATGCTTGAAGCAGAGGCTACCCTTGTGGTAATAGTTACAGATTCTGAAAAAATCGGGCTTAAGGAAATGATGGGTGTTGTAAGGAAAAATAATCTTCCCCAAACAATATTGTTATTGAAAAACCCCAAATCTGCCAGAGATCTGGCCAGGATTGCCCCTTATACGTTTGATATGGATGTAAAAGAAGGGAGAACTACAGCTTATGTCTGCAAAGGACAAAGCTGCGCTCCTCCGGTCAACGATCCCCGGGAATTAGAAAGCCTGTTGTTTTGATCATTTAAAAGTACAGGGCATCTTTTGGACAGGCTTCTACACATCGGCCACATTTTATGCAGTCGGGATTATTGCCTATATCCCTGACCGTCAGTTCCATGGGGCAAATTTTTTCGCATTTCTTGCAATCTATGCAAAGATCATGTGCCATTTTAAGCTGGTAGCGGTCTCCTCCGATTATTCTTTGTGCAGTTCCCATCGGGCATACCGTACACCAGGCCCTGGAATTGTAATATCCACCAAGCAGGATTGCTGCTACAGTTGTCACGATACACATGGATACCAATATCACTCCAATCTTTTCGAACATATTACGGGTGGCAAATACAATTGATACCCTGTATATCATCAATGACATAATCAGAATGAAAAGAGGCACTCTTACCCACAAACTTCTGAGAACACCGGGTATGTTCTTTTTCCTCGAGATTTTGTTCAGTACAAAATCATTGAAACTTCCACGTGGGCAGAGATTTCCACAGAACCAGCGTCCACGGAAGACGGCAGTGATCATCAGGGTTAGCATTACTACAGCCATGACATATCCCAGGTATGGATACCACAATCCTCCCAGAGTAACAATAAGTACAAGTACCCACAAATAACGTGTTATATTCAACATTTCACCATGCCTCCAGCTCTTTATCGACTTTGTTTACCCACTCATGTACAATTTGCATAATAATTTCCTTTATCTCATTTTTTTCCTTCAGTTTATAGATATAGGTGTATCCTCCACGATCCAGATTTGTTTGGGATTTGGTAAGGATTTCTTTTTCATGTAATTTTTTAACCGATCTCTGGACAGTTGAAAGGTCAAGCCCGGTATCATTTGCTACATCTTCGGTATTTACCCATTTTTCAGGCATATCAAAGAATAACCCGATGACCTTCATGTCGGCTCTTGTAAGTTTCAGGGCACATTTGATAACATCGTTTAAACGGAATTCTTTGCAGGCAAAGTCTATCATTCCAATACCTCTTTTAATTTACAGTACTGTCTATAATCCACAGCATATATAAACGCTTTTAACAACTGCTGTATGTTGCCAAAAATTAGCAGTACTCATGGTATTACGAGATATATTTATCAATAATGTATATTATGAAGTAGCAGGCGATTACCATGAGCGGTCGTGAATATATGCTAGGCAACGTTGCCATTGCCCGCGGTATTGTAGAAGGGGCTGTGGACGTTGTGTCCGGTTACCCAGGAACCCCTTCTTCTGAAATAGTGGATACTCTGGCTTCTATGAAAGAAAGGGACTTCTATATTGAATGGTCCGTAAATGAAAAGGTTGCAATGGAAGTGGCTGCCGGTGCCTCTATGGCAGGAGCCCGTTCCGTGGTTACCATGAAACACGTAGGTCTGAATGTAGCTGCTGATCCCCTGATGACTCTGGCATATATGGGTGTCAAGGGAGGCATGGTTATTATAGTGGCAGATGACCCTTCCTGCCATTCTTCCCAGAACGAGCAGGATACCCGCAGGTATTCTGTGTTCTCACAGGTTCCCTGTCTTGAACCATCAACCCCCCAGCAGGCCAAGGACATGATTCCTTATGCCTTTGAATTATCTGAAAAATATGAAATACCGGTAATCTTTCGCTCCACAACACGTATATCCCACGGGAAGTCAGATATCGAACTGGCTCCAGTCAGGCAGAAGACAGGTGAAATTAAATTTGAAAAGAATCCTGACCGCTGGGTAATGGTTCCTAAAAATGCGAGGGTACGACATCCTCACCTGCTCTCGATACAGCAGAACATTCGCGGCGAGCTTGAAGTTTCCGGCTGGAATGAACTTTCCATAGAAGCAGAAAGTACTGTTGGTATCATTGCTTGTGGAACAGCTGCAGTTTATGCAAAAGAAGCGCTTGAACGGCTTGGTATTACTGTTTCTTTCTTGAAGATAGGGACGTATCCAATTCCAGAAGACAGTGTTCGTCAACTTCTCGCGAATACAGAACAGGTAATTGTGATAGAGGAACTTGAACCTGTTATTGAGGACCAGTGCAAGGTAATTGCAAGAGATGTAGAGTTTGAAACTGAAATCTTTGGCAAAGCAGATGGCCTTCTTCCCCGTACAGGTGAATTCAATGTTGATATTTGCATGGAGGGAATTGCTAAAGCCTTTGGAATTGATTCATGTGAATGTAAACCTGCAAAGCAGGATATGGAACTGCCTGTAAGACCGCCTGCAATGTGTGCGGGTTGTTCCCACAGGGGTACTTTCCATGTAATGAAAAAAGTATTTGGTGAAGATGCGGTATTTCCCAGTGATATCGGCTGTTATACTCTGGGTATCCAGCATGGGACGGTGGATACCACTCTCTGCATGGGGGCCAGTATCAGTGTTGCTTCTGGAATCTATGATGCCGGTGAGAAAAAACCCATATGCTGTACTATTGGTGATTCTACCTTTTTCCACACCGGGATTAACAGTTTAATGAATGCTATCTACAATAAATCTGATATCACTGTACTGATACTCGATAACAGGACTACTGCGATGACCGGTCACCAACCTAATCCGGGTATGGGTAAGACAGCAACCCGTGAACCAACCGTGGAGGTTGCGTTTGATAAATTGTGCAGTGCAATGGGTGCTGAATTCGTGGAAGTGGTTGACCCCTACGACATGGCCGCCACAGAGGACGTACTTGAGAGAGCAAAAGCGTATGAAGGGGTCTCAGTTGTGATAGCCAAACGTGCCTGTGTTATTTCCGCAGCAAGGGAAGGTATACGATACACTCCGTTTATGGTTGATACAGATCTCTGTAAAGGTTGCCGGAAATGCTTGAAATTTGGCTGCCCTGCAATTGAATTTGATGAAAACTCCAAGAAGGCCATTATCAATTCGATGTGCAGCGGTTGTGGATTGTGTGCTGAAATATGCACTTTCAATGCTATTGTGGAGGTGAAAAAATGACTTCCGATTTATCAGATTTTGATCTTGTGATAGCCGGTGTGGGAGGTCAGGGTGCTGTCAAGGTTTCCGATATAATAGGCAAGGCAGCGGTTTCTGAAGGGATGGATGTCCGGGCAGCAGAGACCCATGGGATGGCTCAGCGTGGTGGTTCTGTTGTGAACTATGTAAGACTTGGTTGTGAGTTGGGATCTCTTATACCCTGCGGCAGTGCCCACGGTATGCTGGCACTGGAGCCCTTAGAGGCAATGCGCTACATTCATGATGTTGCAAAGGATGGAATAGTGGTGATGAATACCTCCCCGATTTATCCGATAACCGTTACATCGGGACAATGCACCTACCCTGACCTGCAGGAAATTGTTGCCAGACTTGAGAAGGATTACAGGGTTGTGGCCTTTGATGCTGTGGCCCTTGCCAGGCAGGCCGGGAATATGAAAACCCTGAATGTCGTGATGCTGGGGGCAATTTCCTCTTATCTTCCAATCCCCGGGGAAATCTTGGTGGAATGTACAAGGAATATGGTACCCCCCAAGACCATTGATACCAACCTGAAGGCATTCCGGCTGGGCAGGGAAACAACAAGACAGTAACAATATTACCATGTACAGTATACCGGTTTCATGCTTTGACCTTGACCACACTCTGGGATGTGGTCAGGTATTTCGCTGGACAAAAGAAGATGACTGGTGGCACGGTGTGGTACAGGGAGATTATGTACATGCCTTCTATGAACAGGAGGCGGAGACCCTTTACATTGATTCCCGTCTCCCTGTTGAGTTTTTTGTGAAATATTTCAGGCTGGATGATGACCTGCCCTGTATCTTTTCTTCAATCGATCATGATCCTTACGTACATGAAGCAATATCAAAATACAGGGGGTTGCGCCTGATTAGGCAGGATCCCTGGGAATGCCTTGTGTCTTATATGATAGCAACTGCTTCGAATATTCCTCGTATAATGAAATCCATAGAGAAACTGTCCCGGCTGCTGGGTAGGGAAATTGTAGATGGGATTTATGCCTTTCCTGAAATATCTGCCCTTGCAGCTTGTTGTGGTGAGGATCTTTGTGACTGCAGTCTGGGTTTCAGAGCACGCCGACTTATCAAAGCTGCCAGGATGATAGAATCAGGGGAATTAGACCTTTATGGGCTGTATGATATGGATTATTTTCAGGCCAAGCAGCAATTGATGAATATAGAAGGTATCGGGGAAAAGGTGGCTGATTGTATCCTCCTTTTCTCCTATGGGAAAATGGAAGCTTTTCCTGTAGATACCCATGTTGACAAGGTCATCAGAAATTATTATTCCGATATTTTTGAAGGACCTTATACCAAACCCAGAATGGCTGAGTGGGCACGATCCTATTTTGGACATTACTGTGGTTATGCCCAGCAGTATCTTTTCTATCAGCACAGGCGTGAAGGTAAACTGGGTAGTGGAATGGATTAAAGAAATTCATTGAGAAAAGCCCGGTAGTCGTTATCCTTTATTTGCAGGATATTTTTCCCGGACAGGATTTCATACTCGTCTTTAATGTTCTTTGCAACCTGTTTTCCCAGGGAACAGTTGTAAATTTCATTTTCAAGTAATGAAGAGGCTGTAGTATATTTGCGCGGTACTTCAGCTACATATTTCCCGTCTTCTATGTAGAATGCAAACACATCTGTTCTGTTGGTGTATTTCTCCCTGAACATTTCAGCATGTTGCTTAACCCATACTGGCGGACCCCTGTGTTTTTTGACCGTTGCAATCTGGGAATTTTCCAGTTCAATGATAAGTACGACATCCTTGCCTACCCATATACCACTTTTAATGAGTTGAAAGTCCTGTTTTTCAAGTAATGCTTCCACGGACTTTTGCATTTTGAAAAGCTGGGGATACAATATATCTTCTACAACTTCAGGAGTATGGAACTTCAATGCAATTATGGAGCTTGTTCTTTTATTCATTCTCTGGATTACTTGTTCATCGGACAGTGGAACAGGATTTTTTCGGACAAAAAAAGATTCATTTGGTTCTTTCAGATACTGGCGGCAGAGATCAACGAAGAGGCAAAATTTATCCAGGGATAGAGCAGCGGCTACGTTTCTTCCTGCATCTGTGGGGTCAATCACCTGAAGAGGCTCGCTATATTCTTTTGTGGGCTTCAGGAACTCTATTTTCTGATTCGGCTCCCACACTGCTGCGGCTTCAAGCACGTTTTTGAAAGAGCCATAATGGATTATGAGCAGTTCGGTGAGATAGCCCGAGAAACCCCGGGTTTTCAGTTCTGAGCCATATGTCCCTCCGGCTTTCATGAATTGTTTGAGTAAAAGCACGTCATCTTCAAGACCTTTGATCCTCTCTTTTATGAAGCGGTTGTGAAAAGGAGTCCTGTCAACAGCTGAGATAATTCTGGAGGCGTCGGTTACACGGTAGCAGGGAACGATATCTACATCAAATCCGGCATAGTTCATTTTGGTGTAGGGGTGTTCTGCATAACCTTCCTCCCAAAATCGGCTTTCTTTTGCGAGTTCGTGACCTATGAACAAACCATACTCTTCAAGTTTTTCCCGTGGAAGGGATGGGTCAAAACTTATGAATATATCAAGATCATGTGTTCCGGTGATCCATGTATTGCGAGCAGCTGAGCCTACCAGCTGGACCTTCACATCGGTAATACGTTCTTTTTTGGCTATCTGGATCGCTCTTCTCATCAGATAATCGGCAGTTTTTTCCAGTTTTTCTTTTTCTTTCAATGAAGGTTTGATACGTTCCAGTACCTTTTGTTCAAGAGGCAGCATGCAAATCCTTTTGAGTTCTGTGTTTTACAGTTATGTTATGTATGGCTTTTCAGCTGTTTTTTACTATATATCCTTTGAAGCTATATACTGTTTCTTTTATTGTTATTTTATAATATAAATGAACATAAAACTGTCTAACGATAAAAATTTATAGCTATCTATCTTCTCTTCTATGGATAACGGGAGTTTGACAGATGGAGAACAGGTGGTGCAGTTTAACTGTCGTTGTCTTTTTTGAGTCTATATTTGGAGGTAAATATGTTAAGTGAAAAGATGATCGATGCGCTGAACGAGCAAATAAACAGGGAAATGTACTCTGCTTATCTTTATATGGCAATGTCAGCTGCAAGTTCATATAAAGGACTTGACGGCTTTTCGAACTGGTTTATGGTGCAGTATCAGGAAGAAATGACTCATGCCATGCGTATATATGATTACTTGAATGGACAGGGGGCACAAATCCAGCTTAAGGCAATAGAGCAGCCACCAAAGGAATTTGGTACGCCTCTTGAGATGTTCAAGGCAACCCTTGAACACGAACAGTTCATCACAAGGTCCATCAATGAACTGGTCACTCTTGCAAATGAAGAGAAGGACTATGCAACAAACATATTCCTGCAGTGGTTTGTCACCGAACAGGTCGAAGAAGAGAGCAATGACAATGAAATAATCAGCAAACTCCAACTTGCAGGTGAAGATGGCAATGGCCTTTTTATGATTGACAAGGAACTCGGGGCAAGGGTTTTCACCCCACCGGCACAGGAAGAACAGTAATCAGTAAAAGGAGGATTTGATATGGATATTGAAGAATTAATTAAAGGAAAGGTATCGGAAGGCAAAGAGAAACATGTACCTGATATTTCAATCAGCAAGTCCCATGGTTCAGACGTGGAAGACCTTGTGACGGTCCATGTGGGAAAGGAAGTTGCCCATCCCAATACGGTTGAGCATCATATTGTATGGCTTGAGTTGTATGGTGTGAAAGAGAATGGGCAGGTAGTAGATCTTGGACGTGCGGAGTTTGGCCCCTCTTTTACCGAGCCTCTTGCAAGGTTTAAGTTAAATGTTGCCGATTTCAAGGCCGTGTTTGCTATGTCCTATTGTAATGTACACGGCCTGTGGCAGAACCTGATCGAACTCTAAGGTTAGGTGAAATTCATGGGCACAAATGCAGATAATGTAAAAGAAGTCAAGGGTTTCCTTCCAAGGTCCATAAGGTATGCCCAGGACATAAATGAAGACTTCTCTGAGGCCCTTGCATCCTTTTACACTGCTGTTTGGGAAGACAGGGAGGATGGTCTCTCCATGAAGGAGAAACATCTTCTTGTCTTTTCCATTGCCTGTTCCAATAATAACAGTGAAAGTGCAGTGAAAATTCTTGAAAGACTCAAGAAATTTGGGGCAACCCGTACTGAGATCACGGATTGTATGATGATCGCTGCCTGGACAGGTGGTATCCAGAATTTCACTGATTTCAGCAGGCAGGTATTAAAGCAGATGGATAAATTGGAATTCTAAAAGGCAATCGACTATGACTTTCAAAGATATATTGCTCGAGGAAAATGTCGGCGGATTTGACCTTTTCCTCAGAGCCCTGATTGGTTCAGTGGCAACGATTGCCCTGGCCATGGATCTGGTAGAAACCTCCCCCTGGAACTGGCTGGTTGCTCTGGTGGCTTTGGCTGGATTATTTACGGCAATGATAAGGCACTGTACGCCCTATCATTATCTGGGTATCAATACCGCAAAAAAATAATTATTCCAGCCCGATCTCTTCATCTGTAAGATAACAGGCCGGGTCATCTGCCCAGACATTGCCATAAACAGCTTCTGCACGGACACGGAAATTTCCGTTACAGATGTCCAGCCACTTGCACCGGCCACATCTTTTTGCATGTTCCTTCAATAGGGGTTTGCGATCTTTCAGGCCTGCAAGTAAATTGTCGCTGAGATCTGTCCATATCTCACTGAAAGGTCTTTCCCTGATATTCCCGATGTTGTAGTGGCGCCAGAACTGGTCCGGGTGCACTGTTCCATCCCAGGAAACACAACCAATTCCTACGCCGGTGGAATTTCCTCCGTTCATTTTCATAAGATCGAGGACCTCGGTTGCACGTTCGGGTTCTTCGTCCTTTAATTTCATGTAGAGGTAGGGGGCATCACAATGATTGTCCACGGTGAGTACCTCTGGTTTAATTCCCTTCTCATAAAGCTGTTTTGTACGATCCATGATCAGGTCTACGGTTTCCCGGCTTTCTTCATGTGTCAGGTCCTGTTTTATGAGGTCGCTGCCTCTGCCTGCATACACAAGATGATAGAAACAAATCCGCGGAATTCCTTCTTCTTCCAGCAGGTCGAATATTGCAGGGATTTCCCGGAAATTACTTTTATTGATTGTAAAACGCAGGCCAACCTTGATTCCTGCTTTCATGCAGTTGCGGACACCTTCAAGCGCCTTTTTGAAAGCCCCTTGTTGTCCGCGGAACCTGTCATTTGTCTCTTCCGTGCCGTCAATGGATATTCCAACATAGGACAGACCGATTTCCTTTAGTTTTTTTGCCATGTCCATATCTATTAGTGTGCCATTTGTGGAAATTACTGCTCTTAGGCCTTTTGAGACTGCATATTCGGCCAATTCAGGCAGGTCTTTCCTTACAAGAGGTTCTCCTCCGGAAAAAAGTATGACAGGGGTCTTGAATTCTGCCAGGTCATCAATGAGTCT
The DNA here is from genome assembly GCF_004104135.1 of Methanohalophilus sp. WG1-DM. NCBI lineage: Archaea > Methanobacteriati > Methanobacteriota > Methanomicrobia > Methanosarcinales > Methanosarcinaceae > Methanohalophilus > Methanohalophilus sp. WG1-DM. The sequence goes on from NZ_RRBA01000018.1 coordinate 14,547, forward strand.
TTTTCCTTCTTCTGTGGATAGTTCCCCCTCAAAATCCTTCTCATCTGCCTGGGCATAACAGTGAATGCATTTGAGGTTACATTTGCGGGTGATATTCCATACTACAACAGGTTTCTTGTCCTTTGAGAACTGGAGGAGGTGGGAAGGTAATCTGGAGGAATGCCGTCCATATCTCAGGGCATCCGATGGTTCGACAGTTTTGCAATAGAGCTTTGAAATACCGATCATTTCTAAACCTTCTTCAGTCAAAGTATTCGTCTTTAATGGTTTTTAGCATTTCATCGAAGGTGTACTTGCAGGGTTTTATAGTTGTTTCCACGCCATATTCCTTAATGGTATTTGCTGTGGGAGTACCAATTGCAGCCACGATAGACTTTTTCATTACTTCCTTTATGTCATCGGTTTTTCCCATCTCTTCTGCCAGGCTGAAAAAATTGCGTACCATCATGGAACTTGTGAAGGCAAAAATCGTAATATCCCCGGTTGCCGCCCTTTTGATAAGTTCTCTCTGCTTGTCTCCTTCGGGACGCATGAGTGTATATACCTGTGTTTCCAGAACTGATGCACCACACTTTTCGAGTCCTTCTATAAGCAGGATTGAGCCATAGGCACTGCGCGCGGTATCCACTATCTTTCCCTTAACATCAGGACAGAGATATTCGACCAGTCCTTCTGAGCTGTAGACACCTGGTATACCAAGAACTCCAATATCAAGCTCTTCCAGCCTCTTTTTTGTATTTGGGCCGATGGTTATTACTTTTGTCCTGTTAAGAGCATTGGCAAATTCATTCCTGTCATCTACCTTGTCCAGGGTATAGTCGATACCGTTGGCACTGGTAAATATCACATAGTCGCTTTTTCCAGAAAGGACATGCTCTGTGAATGTATCGAACATGTCATCTTTCATATCCGTCAGCTCGATCATTGGCGCCTCGAACACCTCATATCCCATGGATTGTGCCATCTCACGGGATTTTGCGAGGTAATTGCGAGGCCTCATTATTGCTATGGTATTATTTTTTTTATCCATATTATCCCCATAAGACCTTTTGCATACCCAGAATATCATGTACGGAAACCACATCACCCACAACTGTTATTGCAGGGGCCTTTACACCGGCCTTTTTTGCTTTTTCTGCTATGTTCTCAATATTTCCTGTGGTGATCCTCTGATCGGGTCGGGTTCCTTTTTCGATAATTGCTACCGGAGTTGATGGCTGTTTGCCGTATTTTTTCAGTGCGTTCATATTCTGCTCCAGCCTTTTTACTCCCATAAATATGACCAGGGTCCCCGGGAATTGTGCCAGGTTTTCCCAATCAAGACCGGTTTTTGTTTTGGTCGGGTCTTCATGGCCGGTAATAAATGTAACCATTGATGCATGGTCCCTGTGGGTTACAGGGATTCCGGCATAAGCAGGCACTGCAATCGCAGAGGTGATACCGGGTACAACCTCAAAATCGATTCCTGCCTGCACAAGTTTTTCAGCCTCTTCGCCGCCCCTGCCAAACATATAGGGGTCCCCTCCCTTTAATCGAACGACACTTTTTCCTTCTTCTGCCTTTTTCACTATCAGATCGTTGATTTCTGTCTGGGTTAGTTTATGATTGCCTGCATACTTTCCTGCATCAATTTTTTCTGCCGTTTCAGGCATGCTTTGCAGGATTGCTTCTCCTGGCAACTGGTCATAGACGATGACCTCTGCGTTGTCTATTAACTTTCTTGCTTTTATTGTGAGCAGTTCCGGATCTCCGGGGCCGGACCCAACAAGATATACTTTCCCGTATCCGCTATTCATGATATTAATCCTCTATTGACGTGTTTGAGGAACTAAGGATTTGATTGGTTAAAAAGGTTATATGTACCGGATAGAAGTTGGAGGAAGAAAAAGTGAAAAATATACTCATTGTTTATCGAGTATATATAATAAAATGTCCTTGTTGAGTTTTCCTTCTCTTTCTATCTTTCTGGCAATTTCTTCGTCTGACATTCCCTCAGATTTCAATTCCTTTATCCTTTCATTAACAGAAGGAGAGATGCTGTAATACTCATTTATGTCTTTCCTGTGACCCCACACATCTCCTTCTACAAGTCTGATTCCTTCCATCTCAAGGAACATCTCAATGGATTTTGATACAGTTTTCCTGTAAGAAGAAGGTATCTGGATCACTTCCACATTCTTACATCTTTTAACGAGATCAAATATGTCCTTGTTGGACGGACGGAAAGCCAGATGAATCACTCTTTCCCCTTCATCGAGTGTTTCAATTTCTTTCCTTTTGCTGACAACTCTGATTTTCATGATTCCACTCCTGATATTAAGCTCGATGTACAACTCAATAAATTATTATTAATTCTAACCTCTTAAATAATTATCGAGTGAGAGGATCATTAATTTTTCTTCAAACGCAACCTTACGGCATCAGCATGAGCGTACAGCCCTTCTTCTTCTGCAAGTGTGATTATTGTATCACTCAGGGATTGTAAACCTTTCCTGTCCAGCTGCTGTATTGTGGAATATTTCAGGAAATGATTGATGTTTAATCCCGAGTAGAGTCTTGTATATCCGGCTGTAGGGAGTACATGATTTGTTCCTGAAGCATAATCACCGGTTGAAACGGGAGCATATTTTCCCATAAAAATCGATCCGGCACTATCAATTCTGTCCAGGACTGTCTCATCATCTGCTGTCACTATCTCAAGATGTTCGGGTCCGAAACGATTGGATAATCCAATACACTCATCAAGGGAATCGCCTATAAGGATGGCCGCATTTTGCAGGGCTTCTTTCACGATTTCTGACCTGGGTGTAGTATCTGCAAGTTCCCCTAAGCGTTGTTGTGTATTCGCTGCAATTTCCTCAGAGGTAGTGGCTAATACACAGATTGCATTGGGATCATGTTCGGCCTGTGCCAGCATGTCAGATGCGATAAAATCCGGATCTGCAGTTTCATCTGCAATTATCAGGATCTCACTGGGCCCTGCCGGGAAATCTATCTCTGCATGTGTGCGGATAAGCATCTTTGCCGCAGTCACAAATACATTTCCCGGTCCTACAATCTTATCTACGGGTTTAACACTTTCAGTTCCATAGGCAAGAGCTGCAACAGCCTGGACCCCGCCGAGTCTGTATATCCTGTCAGCACCAGCGACCTTTGCAGCTGCAAGTGTCAAAGGATTCACCTTACCATCGGGCCCGGGAGGAGTACACATGGCTACGTCCTTCACTCCTGCAACTTTGGCAGGGATTATTGTCATAAGGGCGGTTGAAGGGTATGATGCTCTTCCTCCTGGCACATATGCACCTACGGATCTTAAGGGTACTGTTTTCTGTCCGGCTTTAACTCCCGGGGAAATTTCTACAAACCATTTGTCCCGGGGTAATTGTGCTTCATGGAATTTCCTGATGTTGGATGCAGCTTTATCCAGATGTTTCAACAAAGACGGGTCTATTTTTGTCATTGCTTCATTAATTTCGTCTTCAGTTACTTCGATGGCACCAATTCGGGCTTTGTCAAATTTTTCAGTATAATGACGCAGGGCACTATCCCCCTCCTTTTTCACATCCTCAAGAATTGTTTCAACTGCATCCCTTACAGCCATCAGGTCTGATGCCCTTTCCATAAGATTATCCAATTCACCATTGGTGAGGTCTTTAATTTTTTTATAAAGCATGGGGTAAGTCTCCGTCTTTGTGTTTATGTATTAGATAGTTATCTCAGATAAAGTCCTGAAATGTTTTCTGTTGTTTCTTATTTTCCAATGTTTCCGGCTCTACATAACCATTGCTGTCAGTTTCCCTGCCCAGATATGCAAGAATTTTTTGGGCGATCTTTGGCCCGACTATCCCTGCAAGTTGCTTTTCATTTGCTGTTGCAAGTTTCTGACGGCTGCTATATCCTTTCTTGAAAAGTTTGCGTGCTCTTGCCCTGCCTACATCGGGGATTTCCACCAATTCCATTAGTTCACTGCCTGCACCATAATGTATCCTTTTTTCAAGTTTTGCACATTCGGTTTCAAGTTGTGGATTTATTCTGGATGCAATCCTTAAAGTGGCATGCATCAACCACTCGGCAATATCAGAGCTGGCATAAATGTCGCCTTCTGCGACCTGATAGTTCTCAACAATTTTTTCCAGGCTTTTCTCATTGATCCATTCCTGGAGCAACAAAGCGGTCTTGACCTCTGAAAGAAACCATTCATATTCTATCTGTTTGAATGGACTGGGCACTTCGATAAAATCTTCGGTATGATTCATCACATAATCATTTATTATTTCATAATCCCTGTTGCGCAAGTAAAGCAGGCGCATATCCGGTGTACTGCAAATCAGTTGTAACAAAGTAATATCTGTGACATGTGTGGTTTTTTCCAGTCCGCGGATGATCTTTGAAGCCGAAAGAGGATCAATATATAGAGAGGATATCATTTTTCCCAGTTCGGTTGCCCGGATGATCTCATTATCCTGTTCAAGCATTCCCTCATTTTTAAGGAATATCAGGCAGTCTTCCAGCAGTTCTTCGAAATTCCAGCTCTCTTGCTGGTGGGCAAAAAAAGTGGAACCCAAAAAGGTAAGCACCTCCTTGTGGCAATTTGCAAAACCGCTTGCAATAGTGGAAAGGATGTGGGTGCGCAGTGCATTCTCGGTACCCAGTTTGGACCAGATATCTTCTGCAGAAGCGTTGATATATCTCTCCAGCACATCGGTTAGTTCTTCATATGTTTTCACTATGACTACAGCCTCTCCATAGGGGTCCAGATGTGGCCTGCCTGCCCTGCCGGCCATCTGTTTGTAGTCAAGCACAGGAATGGGTTGCATTCCTGCATTGGGATCATAACGTTTGTAACTGCGGATGATCACACGTCGGGCAGGCAGGTTCAACCCGGCTGCCAGTGTTGGTGTGCTGCAGATCATCTTTATTAAATTGTTCCGGAAAGCATCTTCTACGATCCTGCGATGGGCAGAATTCAGTCCTGCATGATGAAAAGCAACCCCTTTTTTAATACAGTATGCAAGAGTTTCAGTAAGTTTGGTCTCCCCGTTTTCCAGAACCTCTTTTGCAACTTCTTCCAGTTCATTGCGATTTTGTCTGTCGAGAAGTTCTCCTGCAACAGGAGCACATTTCTTTGCAAATCCAACACAATTTCGCCGGCTGCTGTCAAATACAAGACATTGTCCTTCTTCGATAATAGTGTCCAGTACAAGATTTACAGTATCTTCCTTGTGGCGTCTTTCGATAAACTTCTGGCTTTCATTGAAATTGATGGCATCTCCGAAGAAAATTCCCTCATATAAGTCCGTGGGTCTCCACTCACTTAATACGAGTTTGGCTTCCAGCCACTGAGCAATTTCCATCGCATTACCAACTGTAGCTGAAAGAGCAACTACCTGTGCCCCCGGATTGAGTCTTTTGAGTTTTGCCAGGGTTACTTCCAGGGTGGGTCCTCTGCTTGCCGAATCCAGCAGATGGACCTCATCAACGATCACAGTGGTGATGTCTTTCATCCAGGGTGTGGAATTACGCAAAAGGGAATCCGTTTTCTCGGAGGTAGCAACTATTATGTCATTGGAACCGAGCCATTCATCCCTTGAATCAAAATCTCCTGTAGATATGGCAGTTTTTATACCCAGACTTTCAAATCGTTTAAAATCCCTGAATTTTTCAGAAGCCAGTGCGCGCAGTGGTACAATGTAAAGGGCCTTGCCTCCCTTTTTGACAGCCTTTAACATCGCCATCTCTGCAAGTAAGGTCTTCCCTGATGCTGTGGGGATTGCTGCAAGTAGGTTTTCTCCTTGCAGAAGTCCTTTTTCTACAGCATCTGCCTGGGGCGGATAGAGTTCTTCTATACCGGCCTGAAGATATAGGTTAATGGCTTCTGAAGGCAGGTCCAGTTCTTCTATTTTCATAAAATTTCACATCTAAAGGCGAGTTTGGATATCCATTTTGCTGGTGAAAGTTACAAATACAATTAATGGCATTTATTATTAAGGGAATACAGGTTATTTTGCAAATAGGTATTCTGCTTCAAAGTAAAAGCATCGGTTTAATCCCGTTCTGGACATTTAATAGTAAAAACTAAATTATAAGCACTATTATTTATTGGATGTTTTATTAAGAATAAATATGGTAGGTCCAATGGTAAACACATCAGATGTATTTTCTGAAACTTCATGGCAATTCTGGAATTTCTGGAATGTACTGGATGTTCTATTCGTAATTTTCGTTATCGTTCTTACGTTTGTTGCATCAAAATTGGTTGACAGGATAATTCGGCATCAATTTGAAATAGCCAACCGTAGAATGGCTGTAGATGAAACTGCTTATCGAATTATCAGGCATACATCCATAGCTCTTGTCTATGTATTTGGATTAGTTCTGATAATTATGCATTTTCCGACACTGCAAGACCTTTCTTTTGCTATCCTGGCAGGTGCAGGATTTTTGGGTATAGTCGTTGGTCTTGCTGCCCAGAGCACAATGTCAAATATTATTTCAGGCGTATCCCTTGCCATATTTCGCCCCTTTAGGGTGGGAGACCGTGTTAATATCAGGGATGATTACGGCAAGATTACGGATATCACTTTACGTCATACGGTCGTTAAAACCTGGGACAATCGCAGGCTTATCCTGCCAAATCATGTAATCAGTGACGAAGCTATCATAAATTGGACTATAGAGGACCCAACGGTATGCTGGCCGATTGAGATAGGTATAAGCTATGATTCCGATATTGATCTGGCCCGTAAGATAATGGTCGAAGAAGGTCGCAAAAACAAAAATACGATGTCCTTCTCTGAACTTCGTAAATATGATGAAAAGTTCAGTGATGATGATGTTTCTGTCCTTTTAACAGGACTCGGAGATTTTTCAGTTAACCTGAAATTATTTGTTTGGGTAAGGGATAGAAGTTTTGCTTATGGTACAGGATGTGAGATTAGGGAAGCTATCAAGAAACGTTTCGATAAAGAAGGAATAGAAATTCCATTCCCATACAGAACATTGGTGTACAAAAAAGACCTGATTGCAGAAAAAAGTTACATCGGGCAAAAAGAAGGAAAAGAGGATTTTTAATATCCTCTTCTTTTTTTATTCGTTTCCAAGTTCCCCGTTGAAATATTTATCATAGGAACTCATATCAAAATGGCCATGGCCACTCAGATTGAACAGGATTGTCTTTTCTTCCCCTGTTTCCTTGCATTTCAGTGCTTCATCGATAGCACATTTGATTGCATGGGATGATTCAGGAGCTGGGGCAAATCCTTCCGTTCGGGCAAAGGTCACGCCTGCTTCAAATACTTCGATCTGGTGGTAGTTTGTGGCTTCCATGAGACCTTCATTGACAAGCTGGCTGATTATGGGTGAACAACCGTGATAGCGCAGTCCACCGGCATGGATTGCAGGCGGGATGAAATCGTATCCCAGAGTATGCATTTTCAACAATGGTGTCATCTTTGCCATATCTCCATAGTCATATCTGAATTCCCCTGCGCTTAAGGTAGGACATGCGGATGGTTCTACACCGATTACTCTCAGATCATTGCCATCCATTTTATCCTTGATGAATGGAAGTCCGATTCCTGCAAGGTTACTACCGCCACCACAGCAGCCGATAACGACATCCGGGTAATCCTCGGCCATTTTCATCTGTTCCTGGGTTTCCAGTCCTATTATTGTCTGGTGATGCATAACATGGTTAAGTACACTACCCAATGCATATTTGGTATTATCATTGAGAGCAGCATCTTCTACAGCTTCACTGATGGCTATACCCAGACTTCCGCTTGTATCAGGGAAATCTTCCTGGATCTTTCTGCCGAACTGGGTCTCATTACTCGGGGATGGAATTACATTTGCTCCCCAGAGGTTGATCAGGGATTTCCTGTAAGGTTTCTGGTAAAAACTTGATTGTACCATGTATACCTTACATTCAATATCAAAATAGTTGCATGCAAGAGAAAGAGCACTTCCCCACTGTCCTGCTCCTGTTTCAGTAGTGATCCTTTCGGTTCCCTCTTTCATGTTGTAGTAAGCCTGGGCAATGGATGTGTTGGGTTTGTGGCTTCCAGCAGGGCTCACACCCTCGTGTTTGTAGTAGATCTTTGCAGGTGTGTCGAGTTCCTTTTCAAGTCTTGAGGCACGGTAAAGGGGTGATGGTCTCCAGAGCTTATAGATATCTTTAATTTCATCGGGAATGTTTATGTAACGCTTATCAGACATTTCCTGTTTGATAAGTTCCCTGGCAAAAAGAGGTTCGAGTTCCTCCGGTTTGATTGGTTCGTTAGTTGCCGGATTCAATGGAGGCTCAAGGGGGGTGGGCATGTCAGGTAAAATATTATACCATTTCTCTGGCATATCATTTTCATCAAGTATAAATTTTGTATATTCCATGATAAGTCCCTCATGTTTAGTGTACACTTTAGTACTATTTTGTACGGACAGTTGTTTATTTAAGACTATCGGATAATCATACCAGAAAGGTTGCAAAAGAAAAGAGATATTTATGAATTTTCAGGGTTTGCAACCCAGTTCCATTCTTTCTTCTGGTGAGAGGGATAAATAAAAATCGACGATTTCAAGGTCATTATAGTGTTTGCTATGCAACACCTCAAAAAAACGGTCAAGTTTCTGAATAGTTTCCTTATGCATAGGTTCTAAAGACAGGAATTCTTTTGACTCTTTTTCCAAACCCACTTTTGCAAGCTTGTCTGCCAGTAATTTCACTGTTTCTCTATCCTGTTTCAAAAATTGTTGCCTTATATAATCTATATCATCATTGGACTCATCTATGCCCTCTTTATTCTTCCTGAATTCTTTGGCAGTAATATCATCATAAAGATGCATGTATCTTTTATGCAATTTTGCACTTTTTTCCATGTACCAGTACCAGAAACCATTATCCATATCGGGGTTGCTTTCCCTTGTACCATGGCTACTTCTTTCTTTTGCCTTTTTGACCAGCCATTCCCTTCTCCATTTATTGAATTCCGAATCGGGGTTCTGGCTGGTCTCAGAGGCTTCGTTTGGACTATCCCCACTCTTCATTAGCTCATACCACCACTGCTATAAAGATAGAGAAGCACAACAGATAGCCTATACTATCGCTATTAATGTAAGCTCTCTTGTTGTACCACCTGCTATACCACTAGCAAGTTCAAATTATATTTATTCTTATTTAACGTTATTCGCATCGTCTTGTATAGTAATCATCAGTATGAGGGAGTATGTTTTAAGATTTTATTTTCTAAAGATTATTATGCGTGAAATACTTGTAACAATATGTGCTAATTATACATATTCAAAAACTCATTAGTGATCACAATGAATACAGAAAATCAACTTTCTATGGAAGAAAAGGAATTATTGAGCCAACTGGTAAGTGGCAGCCTTTCAATGCATCGTCTGGATAAACATGTCGAAAAGGACAGGGCTGTGCTCCTTCGCAGAATGGCTCTGGAAAGAATTAGAGATGTACAATTGGAACATATTGGTAGTTTCAGTATAAATGAAAATGAAGCAAGTAAGCGCAATATTGAAAATATGATTGGAGCGGTGCAGGTTCCTCTGGGAATTGCAGGTCCTGTTAAAATAGGTGGGGAATTTGCGCAAGGAGAATATTATCTTCCTCTTGCCACTACAGAGGGGGCTCTGGTTGCCAGTGTGAATCGTGGTTGTTCAGCGATTTCTGCTTCAGGTGGCACTGTAGTGAGGGTCTTCAATGAAGTGATGACCAGGGCGCCTGTGTTCAGGATGAATGATATCAATCATGCAAAAGAATTTATTGACTGGATAAAAGACGGGGACGTTTTTGGGCAACTTCAAAATAAAGTTTCTGAAACAACACGTTTTGGTAAACTTACCGGTGTTGAGCCATATGTACTGGGTAACAATGTGTATCTGCGTTTTGAATTTGATACCAAGGATGCTATGGGAATGAATATGGTAACCATTGCTACCCAGGCGATTGTGGACCTGATCAGTGATGAGTTCGGTGTATATCCGGTGTCTCTTTCCGGAAACATGTGCTCCGACAAAAAACCCGCAGCTATCAATACTATCAAGGGTAGGGGTAAAACTGTGGTTGTTGAAGCTGAATTAACAGCTGAAGTTGTAGAAAAGAAATTAAAGACCACTCCGCAAGCAATGGAAGAAGTGAATTACAGGAAAAATCTTCTGGGTTCAGCCCGTGCGCAGTCCCTGGGATTCAATGCCCATGCGGCCAATATAATCGCTGCCATGTATATTGCCTGTGGCCAGGACCCTGCTCATGTTGTTGAGGGTAGCAGTGCGATAACTACAATGGATGTTACAAAATATGGCTCCCTTTATTGTACTGTGACCCTGCCGGCATTACAGCTGGGTACTGTAGGAGGAGGCACTATAATAGGTACGCAGGCAGAATGCCTGGCTTTGCTGGGAGTTGCCGGTGGAAGTGATGTGCCTGGTGCCAATTCAAAAAAACTGGCTGAAATAATAGCATCAGCGGTACTTGCAGGAGAAATCTCTCTTGTAGGTGCACAAGCAGCCGGTCATCTGGCACGCGCCCATGCTGAACTGGGAAGATAATCAGGATCTCTGGGAGTGGTATATCTCCCCGATCCTTTCCAGGCTCTCTGCTTCTTCAGGAGATTTATCATCCCTCACATTAACAAGCCTGGGAAAACGCAGGGCATATCCGGATTCATAATTGGGACTCTTTTGTATCTCTTCAAAAGCAATCTCAAAGACAATTTCCGGTTTTAATTCTATTTTTCGGCCGGCTTCATAAACAATCAAGTCAGAAAAAAGAGTGGTGAGTTCTGCCAGTTTTTCGTCTGTAATACCGGTGGCAACCTTCCCAATGGCAGGGAATTTCCCGGTGTCCGGATCATAACAACCAAGTGCATAGGAACCAATGAGGTTTGCCCGTCGTCCATATCCCCATTCGGCACCGATAACTACAAGGTCCAGGGTTTCCATGAGTGGCTTTTTCTTGAGCCAGTTCTTGCCTCTTTTACCGGGAGAATAAGGTGCATCGGGCTTTTTAATCATTATTCCTTCATGGCCTGCCCTGAGGGCATCTGCATAAATTTCCTGTATCTCTTCCTCATTATCGGTAATAACCTGTCTGTCCACGAGTATCCTGTCATTGCTCTGGACATTCTGGAACAATAACTCTCTTCTTTTCCTGAGTGGGTTATCAATCAGGCTTTCCCCGTTAAAGTAGAGTATGTCAAAGAGGTTTAGTTTGAGGGGGATTGCTTTGGCAATTGCTTCAACATCATATTTTCTTCTGAACCGCTTAAGTATGTCCTGGAATGCGCGAGGTTTACCATCTTCTCCGATTGCCACGGCTTCTCCTTCCAGAATAGCCGTGTCTGCATTCACATTTTCCTGAACTGCTTCTACTACATCGGGCAGGGAGGATGTTACATTTTCAAGTCTGCGGGAGAATATGTGTATGTTATCTCCTTTTTTATGTATCTGCACTCTTGCCCCATCAAACTTCCATTCCACAGCAACTTCTCCAAGGTCATTCAGGGCTGACCGGATACTGGGTGTTACCTGTGCCAGCATCATTTTGACAGGCCGATTCAGCTGAATGTCAAGTTTCTGTACTTCTTCATTGCCACCATTGCAGGCCGCAACGGCTACAAGCCCCAGGTCGTTTGTCAGCATGAATGCCCGCTCGACTGCAGCCACATCAGTATCAAAGGCTTTGGATATCGCATCTCTGACAATTCCTTCTCCCACACCGATACGCAGTTGCTCGATAGCAAGCCGGGCCAGGTAACGTGCCTCTATCGGGGTTGCCGAATTGAAAAGATATTGTAGATTTTTTATTTTGGTACTCTGAGAACGTTTTCCTGTAGCATCTGCAATATGGGTGAACCTCTCATAAACTTCTTTGATTTCCATGCCGGGTTTTTCTTCAGTAAATGCTGAGAATGTGGACTGTCCTGCAGGATTGGATGACAGGGCCTGTACTGCTGTTTCCCCTATGTCCCCGGTTTTACGGATGATATTTTCGATTTCTTCCTCTGAAACCCCTGATGATTTTGAGAGGGCGGTATATAGGAGTCTGTTCCCGACACCCATCTGCCTGTCACTCCAGGCAGGGAAAACCGAACCCATTACAAAGTGGGTCACGACAGGAAGTTCTTCAATTGTAACCTCTTTCAGGAGTTTTGCAATCACATCGGTCATTTCCAGTGAACCGGGGATTTGTTCGATACTTGCACATGTTTTTGCAAAATATTCAAAAGAGGTCACTTATGAACACCTATTCTCAATCTTCTCTGTAAATTGATATAAGGTCGCTCAGGATTGCACTCGCAGTTTCGATAGAACCTGCACCCCTGCCAGTTGAGGTAACTGTGCCTGCAAGATCGGTCTGCACCGATACAACATTGAGGGTTCCTCCAACGGCAAGTGGATGACTTTCCGGAACAAGACGTGGTGAGGTTTGGATAAATCCATCCTTGACTTCTCCTATTTGCTTGATAACATATCCTTCGGATTGTGCAAGGGAGAGAGCTTCAGGAGTAATTTTGGTGATACCTTTTACATCCACATCATGGTATGTTGCTTTCATTCCGAATACATAGTTTGCAAGAATTACAAGTTTACAGGCAGCATCGATTCCTTCCACATCATATGTTGGATCAGTTTCAGCAATGCCGAGCTCCTGGGATTCTGCAAGCATCTGTTCATATGATGCGTGCTCCTCCATCATCCTTGTTAAGATGTAATTGCAGGTTCCATTCAGGATTCCTTCAATACTGATAATTGAGTTGCCTGCTATACTATCACGTATCAGGTTTATTGCCGGCATGGCACCACCGACAGTTGCCTCAAACCTGAATTTAGCATTGTTTTTTTGGGCAGCTTCTGCAAGTTCCCCATATTTGAGGGCCAGGGGACCTTTGTTGGATGTTACCACATCCATTCCCTTTTCAAAAGCTGTCAACATGTTGTCAAGCCCGACTCCTCCGGTTTCAATGTCTGTAGGGGTGGTTTCAATGACAACTTCATGATCTACATTTCTGATAACTTTCAGGCCGCTTAATGTTTCGGGTCCTACCCGGCCAATTTCCTTTTTACTGCTGAGGACCTTTTTAAGATCTAGGCCTTTCTCATCGATAGCAGCACTTCTCGAATCTGCCACAGCAACAACTTTCAGATCAAAACCCTTTTTTTGAATCTCCTCTTTTTTCTGGAGGAATACCTGAGCTACTCCCTGTCCTACAGAACCAAAACCGATTATTGATGCACGAATAATTTTCATATGTATAACTCCTCAGGAAAATTCTGCCCGTATGGGCTCAACAACAAGCAAGTCTTTTTTCTCTGCAACACCTTTGAGTATGCTGATTGCTTCATGCAGTTCTTTTATCCCCACAGCACAGATCTTCAGGGAAGCAGATGAAGCGGTATTTATATGGGGCATGGAAAGAGAAATGTCCACAACTTCTGCATACCCGGTCCTGTCAATGCTGTCGATAGTGTCCTGAATATCGGTATGGACAATATGCCCTATCAAGATGACTGCTCCTTCCTCGATCAATCTTTTTTCATCTACTTTGCTGATTCCTATGCCATTTTTTTTAAGTTTTTTTATAATTGCATCGAGATTATCAGGTTCGGCTTCAAAAACGAGCTGTACTGGAATGGTGCCTCTAGGTGTCCTTTCTTCATGGTGATGGACTATTGATTTCAGGTTCCCGCGTAATTCTGATATGGGTGTCAGAGCGCAAAGGAGCTGACCTGGCGTGTCTTTCAGTTCTATATCCATTGAAACTCTCATAGGTAACCTCCTTTTGGTATAATTTGGATTATCTGTTTTACATTCTTAACGGGTAATAGACAATTATAGGTTTTGGTGCTCGGGAACTTTTTAATCTTTCAATACCAGTATATTTCCTCTTCCCTTTTTGAACTTATCAATGAGTCCTCTTCTCTGCAGATCTGCAATCATCAGGCTTGCTTTTGCCTCAGAACAATTAAGTTTCTGCCTGAGGTCTTTCTGGGTTATTCTTCCTCCGGCTTTCTGTAATATTGTCAGGATTTCCTTCAGGTCCGCAGGCAGTTCCTCTTCTTTTTTATCCTCGTCTTCTGGCCTTGCAGTATGAGACTTTCCACCCGTTTGCTCCAATTCCTGTATCTGTTCAATTTCGGATATGCCTGAACTGCTGGTAACAGAATTTTTGCCATTTTCTTCTTTTTTGTGCCGATAAAAATAGATGGCAACAATAAGGAGTGGGATTATGAGTATTAAGAGATAGTAGGAATTGCTCTTATCATCAGATGTTTGTTCAACGATTTTTGTACCTTCCTCTACAGAGGCTGTCAGGTTGCTTAACTCAGTATCGTTGAGGTCTTCAATATCTTCTTCATATACCGGATAAAGCAGGATGTCGATTACGTAATCTCCTTGCTTTTTGATTGTAATTTCTTCTTCCGAGTAAGCTGTGAGAGTACCATTTTCATACCCTCTGGCGATTATAAGGTATGAACCTGGCTCCAGTGTGAATGCATATATCCCATTACTTGCCACTACAGTTTGTGCAGGAGTTGTGTTTATTTCGAGGATGACATCTTCCTGTGGTTCTAAAGTGTACCAATTATATAGTGAGCCATGGACTGTTGCAGTATCTTCGGCGGCTGTACAGTTAGCAAACATCAGGGTGCACAGAAGAACAATTGTGGCGATTCGAAGTTGTTTGTTACTCACAGTCCTAGTTTAATACAGTATTGCATATATGTTTATTGAAAATATGATTCTTCCTTTTTGGTATTTTTTTGTCTTTTAATCTGCTTATTTGGGTTTAATTAACTTTTAAATTAGTTTAAAACCTTGTTTGTAAAAATTAAACTATTATAAAGTTTTAAAATGCTTAATTTTTCTCTAAATTTGCCTGTTATGAAAGTATACTTATATTTTCATTTGCCTAATATGCAATTGATAACAATGCTAAATACAAGGAGGATTGGAATGGATTTCAGAAAGATACTGACTTTTGTTCTGGTCATTGCAATGTGTGCAAGTATGTTTACAGCCGTTGCAGTTGCAAAACCAGATAATAGAATGAATGCAGACCGGGGAAACATGAGCCCTAACAATACTTCCGTTCCTGATGATGTACCGGGAAGGAATTTGGAAATGAATACGGATCGGGGCAATATGAACCCTGGCAATATTCCATACCCTGAAGTTTCTGCTCGTGACAAGGTCCCGGGTCAGAGGGAGCGGATGAAGAATAATTATGACAATTCCAGGCAAGGTCTCCTGAATGTTAAGGAACGGGTCCAAAAAGGGCAAATCTCCGCAAACTCTGAAGAGTTTTTCAATGTGTCCAGTGTGTATCTCAATGATACGATAAACTACATGGTAACCCGACTGTCAGATACAAAGGAAGATTTCGAGAATAAAGGTGTATCAGAGGATTCCATTGAAAGAATCGATGAATACATCGGTCAACTTGAAGATCAGCAGGAAAAACTCGAAGTTGCTGAAGACCGGAAAGAGCTTGCAGAAATTGCACGCGATGTGCGTAAGATCTGGCATGACGTTTCAAAGGACCTATACAAATTCAGGTCTCTCAATGTCCTGAACGGTGTTGGAAATTATATTGATAAAGCCGATTCCATTTCCGAGCGTATTGAATCTGAAATAGGGCGTCTCAATGGAAGTGGAGTGGATACTACAGAAGTCGAACTAATGCTTGAGCGCTATAACACACTGATAGAAAATGCATCCGAATACCGTGAAATGGCCCTGGGTGCAGAGCAAGGCAGCAGTGAATCCCTTGCCTACATGCAACAGTCAGTGGATGCTACACGTCAGGCCAACGATGCACTCCGTAACATCCTGCAATTCCTGAAAGATCACAGGCAGGGATTTGCTAATCTCTCAGAAGATACAAATGTCAGTGCCAATGGGAATGGTACAGCCGTGATTTCCGGTAATTTCGATATAAACCTCTCTGTAACAGATGCAAAACTTGTTGTGAAAGATCTGGCAGGTGATGCAACCATAGAGATGGACGGGGAATATGAGCGGATCACTCCCGAAGAATCCATGGGTAGGGGTACTCCTGCAACAGTATATCTTGACTTTACGGGAGATGCTCATATCAACGGCAGCCGTCTTACTATGATGGTTTCAGGGGAGAATATCTCCATTGATGCCACGGGTACAGGTAGTACGGTGTTTACCGGGGAAGGAACCTATACCACGGATTCTGACACCATGCAATGGGCAGGAACCTATTCTGCGGAGGATGAAGATTTCGATGATGAAGAAGAAATCGAGATTGAAGTAGAAATCGAGGGCGAGCAATCAGAAGTTAAAATAAAGCTCAATGAAACCGAGGATGAGTTTACCCTCAATACTACCGATTTGAATGAAATCATAGCCGAA
>NZ_RRBA01000019.1:0-27282 GCF_004104135.1 Methanohalophilus sp. WG1-DM
ATCCCGAACACAGAAGATAAGCCTGCCAGCGTTGTATACTGTACTAAAGTGCGAGAGCCTTTGGGAACTATGCATCGCTGCTGACTCAACTTATTGACTTTTACTAATTCTCTATATTTTTTCTTAATTATGCTATCTGCAATATCTTTCCTCCTACTATCAACTCGCTAGATAAATCAATACCAAATCTCCAATTTTATTACAGCCTGATGCTGAAGGGAAGATTAGAGGAAGAGGATTTAGATAGATTGGATATAGAACTATCTTTAAACTAGGGGTAGTTTCGTGACAATATCATCAATTATTTTTGTTTATAATGCAGATAGTGGACTGTTGAATGAGATGAAAGATTATGTCCATAAAATAGTTTCTATATCTTCTGATGAAATGAATAAACGGAACTGGCAGTAATGTAGGTAGGATCTGTTGCCTATCCAGTAGGTTTTACTGTGTAACTTTCGTGAAAGTAATTATTGAGGACAATTCTCAACAAATCCTTGGGATTCACATTATAGGGCTTCAGGTATCCGTACTTATACATCAGAT
Organism: Methanohalophilus sp. WG1-DM; assembly: GCF_004104135.1. Lineage (NCBI taxonomy): Archaea > Methanobacteriati > Methanobacteriota > Methanomicrobia > Methanosarcinales > Methanosarcinaceae > Methanohalophilus > Methanohalophilus sp. WG1-DM. The sequence goes on from NZ_RRBA01000019.1 coordinate 547, forward strand.
AATTCCCTTGATGTATGTGGATGGCCCCCAGACTCATCCGCTTGTACATTCAATGGATATACATCCTTCCCTGAGTGAAGTTGTAAAAAGAGCTTTTTATTATCAATACTCCATAGGGGAGTATCATATGATCGTTAAGGAAAAAGAGCTTGAAAAATCCTAAAATCGGAAGACTGCCCTCCTTTTTTAGGAGGACAGCTGCATAATTGCTTCGGCCAAGTCGCCGTTGGCATTTTTGAGAGTTTCTTTTGCTTTTTCTTCAGACACACCTGTTTGTTCGGTAACAAGTCTGACATCATCCTCTGGGATTTCAACTTCCCTTGCTACTTCCTCAGGAGTGCCGACGATCTGGTATGTGTCGACTCCCTGTGCATTCATTATGCTTACGTTTGCATCATTGAATACAATATCTTTGTCAGGGGTACGGATGATTACCTGCTCCACATCGGAAATTTCATCTACACTAATTCCCATCTGTTTCATCATCTGTTTCATCTTTTTTGGGTTCATACCCTTGCCGCCCATTCCTGGAATCATATATCATATCTCCTTTAAAGGATGATGTCTATTACTTGCAGTTATATATAAATTAGTGGCAGCCACTGCCGCATGAACTGCATCCACTCATTTCACTGGGATTGTCGATGACAAATCCATTGCCTTGAGGGGTTTCTATGAAGTCGACTGTGGCTTCGGAAAGTTCTTCATTGATGTCATTTGCCATCACGATCTTGATTTCTTTGTCGGTGACAGTAACATCATCTTCTTTGGTTTCATTGTCAAGTGCCATACCGTACTGTACACCACTGCAACCCATCCCTGCGACAAAAATTCTCAATGCGTGGTCTTTCTTGTCTTCCGATTCCATCAGGGTTGTAAGTTCTGTTGCTGCTTTTTCTGTTATCTCTATCATGTGTTTTCTCCTTTAAGGGTTCGCTATGGTTACCATTAGCATTGGGTTATATATATAAATTTTTCCTATAAATATTGTTCGCTCAAATAGGAACGATTTACATTATTTCCACATCATTATCGACCGGATTCAACAATACTTCCCCATTAGTAGCGTTTATATCCACCGAATTCCTTTTACCCTTTGCTTCCCATACGGGCAAATACACCATCTCAATTTTCATCTCAATCTCTTTTTTGGAAGGAGAAATCCGTTTGTGTTCGGAAATTATAGCTTCACCTATAGTGTTATCGAATTTGACATCCCTGGTGTACTGATCAATTATTCTTTCAAAGATGGCTTTGGTGGCCTCTTCTTTTGTAACAATTGGGGCTTTGACCTCATAGTCGTTGACTTCTACCTCTGTCTGATTACTTATTTCAGGCAGCTCTAAATCCTCAAAAATTTCATTCATTGAGTTAAAGTACCCCTCTCCATCGCCTTCTATGTCTATTATCTTGGATCTGAATTGTCTCTGTGCCTGAATCTCATAAGTATATTTCCACAAAGGTACAAACTTGAGTGCCGCATTTGTGACATCTCTTTGATGTGGTTTTGCAATTGAGATCGCACGCTCTCCGGTAATATTCACAGGGGCACTGCGCAGGTCGATCACCTTGTTTTCAACTGAAGGTATTGTTTCAACATCAGATTTCACTTCAGGTTTGCTTTCAATTGTTCTATTTTCCACTTCATTCTTGGTGCCAGTAAACACATTTGGTTTCTTTTTCTTGTCATCAGCGATGATATATTCTTCCGTGGCTTTTTCTACAGGGGCACTTTGTTTTCCCAGTTCAATACTTTCCCCCTCGATGTCTGCCAGCACAGCGTTACCGATCTGGTATGCAAGTTCTTCCCTGTCCCATACAATAACCCCCTTTTTCTTTGCATATTCAATTTGTTCCTCAGGAGCATTTCCTGGTGTTACTATAAGGCCGGCCCCATCGCGGATGTTGTATGCAAAATCTTCAATATATGATGTATTCAGGAGATTGCTGAATTTTATGTACATTTTTTTTTCATCTTTTTCTGCGATTAAGTCAGCGATACTGGAGTCCACTATCCTGTATCCAGATGATGTGAAAATGTCCTTCAATATTTGTGTAACGTTTTGTTTCATATTTCCACCAATTTATATTATTAATTATTAAGTGCCCCGGTAGTAGTTTCAAGTTCAATTCCCTTCTCGGTTACATTGTAGGGAATCGTCCGGTTTAAGGGGATCATACCTCTCATCTTGCGAATCAATATGGATCTTTCTATCTCGCTTCCCCTTTTCCGCATTCTGAATTCAATGACACCGTCACAGACATTTTTCAGATTATTTTCAACTATATTGTCATGCATGCCAGCGGTCATTATTATTAGATGGACGGCACCTGTAGCTTTTCCTACAGATGATATTATCTCAATTGTATCTACTACATTATTAAGCTCATAAGCTCGCAGGAAATAAGATATGGAATCTATAATTCCCCTGTATTTTTCTTTTCTCTCTTGTGTAGCAGTTGCTTTGAGAAGATTCATAGGATCGGTATCTTGTTTTATGAAATCTTTCGCAGAAAGGGATTCTGAATATGATTTTGGGAGAACATTATAAAAGCGAAGGCTGTAGGTGTCTACGAAATTCATAGTTCCGCTTTCAATGTAATCTTCTATGTTCCATCCAAAAATTTTCATTTCAGAGGTTATTTCGGAGACCGGTTGTTCTGATGTCAGGTAATAAACATTTTCCTCATCAGTTAGCCCCCCATAAGCAAACTGCTGGGCAAATATTTCAGAGCTGGCTCCGGGTTCTGCAAGTAAAAGAATCGTACTTCCCCCGGGCACTCCTCCCCCCAGTTGCACATCAAGTCCCAGCATTCCTGTACGTAATTTTTGTGCCCTGTTTTCATTAAAAGCGTAATCCATGTAATCACCCAATATTAATTATAAATTTAAATCTCCAATCTTTTTATATATTCATTCCTCTTAGTTTTTATAGTTATAGTTTTATTTACGGTGATTCGATGATAACTTTAGATGACCTGAAATTCAAAGATAACCTTATTCCGGCAATTGTGCAGGATCATGAGAACGGGGATGTATTGATGTTTGCATACATGAATCGTGAATCTCTTAAAAAAACCCTTGATAGCGGTATTGCACACTACTGGAGCCGCAGTCGTGGGAAGTTGTGGAAAAAGGGGGAGAGTTCCGGGAACATTCAACATGTAAAGGACATTCTTGTGGATTGTGATATGGACACCCTGCTTTTGAAAGTAAGGCAGGATGGGGGTGCATGTCATGTGGGTTACAGGTCATGCTTTTACAGGAATATTACTGGAGATATAGTGGGTAAAAAGGTCTTTGATCCCGATGATGTCTACTGATCCGTACTTATGATGCAATTAAATTAAATATCTTCGTATCATAGCAATAATTATGGATAATCCTAAAGCTCTGAAGATCGTACCCGATACAAGCGTAGTTATAGATGGTCGTATTTCCCAAAAGGTGAAGGAGGGAGAGTACAGGGGATCAAAGATACTGATTCCCGAAGCTGTAGTGGCCGAACTGGAAGCCCAGGCTAACAGGGGGCTTGAGATCGGGCAAAAGGGGTTGGAAGAGCTTAATCAGCTTAACCAGTTTGAACAGGAAGGTCTTATAGAGCTTGATTTTGTGGGAGAGCGCCCCAATCTTGAGCAAGTGCAACTTGCAAAGGGGGGGGAAATAGATGCCCTTATACGATCAACTGCAGAGGATTTTGATGCGCTTTTTGTTACGGGGGACAGGCTCCAGGCGGATTTTGGTCGTGCCAGGGGGTTGGAGGTGGAGTACATTCATCCACCATCGGCTGAGTTTATTCCTCTGCACATAGAGAGTTTCTTCACTGATGACACGATGTCGGTACACCTGAAAAACAAAGTATCCCCGATGGGCAAAAGAGGCAGTATTGGGGACGTGAGATTTGAAAAAATCCGTGATGAACCCTGCAGCTATGGTGAACTGCATCAAATGTCCAGAGAACTTCTGGAGAGAGCCCGGGCTGACAATGAATCTTTCATTGAAATGTCTACGGGAGGAGCTTCCGTTCTGCAGATTCGCAATATGAGGATTGCTATTTCCCAGACACCCTTCTCGGATGATATTGAAATTACCGCTGTGCGTCCGGTAGCTTCTGTGAAATTCGATGAGTACAGGCTCAGTGAGAAGCTTAAGAAACGTGTGGATATGCAGAGAGGCGTCCTGATCTCAGGCCCTCCCGGTGCGGGAAAATCAACTTTTGCAGCCGGGCTTGCTATATATTTGCATGAAAGTGGTTATGTTGTAAAGACTATGGAATCTCCCCGGGATCTTCAGGTGCCTCGTGAGATTACCCAGTATGCTCCGCTGGACGATGATATGGCCAATACGGCAGATGTCCTCTTGCTTGTGAGGCCGGATTATACGATTTATGATGAGGTAAGAAAAAGTCGGGATTTCGGTATTTTTGCTGACATGAGGCTTGCTGGGGTTGGCATGGTCGGTGTAGTACATGCCAACAGGGCAGTAGATGCCGTACAGCGTCTGATAGGAAGGGTTGAGCTGGGCGTGATTCCGCAGGTAGTGGATACAGTTGTATTTATTGAAAAAGGAGAAGTTGCAAAGGTCCAGATACTGGATTTCACTGTAAAGGTTCCTTCTGGTATGACCGAAGCTGATCTTGCAAGACCGGTAATCACAGTGTCGGATTTTGAAACAGGCAAAGTCGAATATGAGATTTACACCTATGGTGAGCAGGTAGTTGTGATGCCTGTTGCCCTGGAATTCAAGAAACCTGCCTGGAACCTGGCCGAAGGTGAAATACGTGAGGTTGTGGAAAATTATGCCAGTGGTCCGGTAGAAGTGGAAATGATAAATGATAGTAAGGCTGTTGTCAAGGTCTTTGAACATGATGTCCCAAAGGTAATAGGAAAGGGAGGTTCTGTGATTGATCGCATTGAAAAAATGCTGGGGGTACACATCGATGTACGCCAGTTTGACGGTTCGTCCAAAAAAGAATCCCCTATGGAAGTCAGGCCCGTTGTCGAACATACGAAGAAACACGTTGTCCTTTCAGCTCCGGAGCTGGCCAAGACTGATGTGGAGGTTTTTGTCGGTGAGCAATATCTTTTCACTGCAACCGTAAGCAGGCACGGTGATATCAAGGTGCGTAAAGGTTCACCGATTGCCGATGAGATTGTTGATGGGATCGATGAGGGTTACCCTGTATTAATAAAAACACTATAAATTCAATTGTTATATTTCTGAATATACGGTGTTTAACCCTTCGGGTTACATATCCCTTTTTGATATGACCCAATCCTTTTATTCTGATGTTTCCTTCGTGTCTTTTTTACCCGGCAAACCATCATCCTAATATATAATTATCAACAATTTACACAGCCGGGAGTTATTGTTATGAAAGTCTCTATTATAGGTTCAGGTTATGTGGGTTCGGTTACAGCAGCCTGTTTTGCCGAACTGGGTCACGAAGTCATCTGTATAGACATTGATGAAGAAAGGGTAAGGCAACTCAATGATGGTTATCCCCCTGTCTGGGAAGAGGGGTTGGAAGACCTTATGAACAAACATGTGGGCAAACGCCTGATCGCCACTTCTGATTATGATTATGCTGTACAGAACTCGGATATATCTTTTATTTGTGTGGGCACCCCTTCCTCAGATAACGGTGAGATTGACCTTTCGATAGTCGCCGCTGCAAGTAAGAGTCTTGGGGAATCAATTGCTTCCAAAAATGCTTATCATACCGTAGTGGTGAAAAGTACGGTTGTACCCGGTACAACAGAAGGGGTAGTTCGTTCCATTCTGGAGGACTATTCCGGACATAAGGCGGGAGATACTCTCGGGCTTGCCATGAATCCCGAATTCCTGCGTGAAGGCCGTGCTGTTCATGATTTCCTGAATCCCGATAAAATAGTGGTAGGCTCCCTTGACAGACGTTCCGATTCCCTGGTATCCGGTCTTTACAGGGATATTGATTGTGAGGTTACCAGCGTAAATATACGTACAGCAGAAATGATCAAGTACGTGAATAATGCTTTTCTGGCCACCAAGATATCTTTTGCCAATGAGGTGGGCAACATCTGTAAACGCCTGGGTATTGATACCTATCAGGTAATGGATGCTGTAGGCAGGGATTTCCGTATCAATCCGGCTTTCCTGAACAGTGGGGCGGGGTTTGGCGGTTCATGTTTCCCCAAGGATGTCCGTGCCCTGATTGGAAGTGCAAAGGACCTGGATTATTATCCATCCCTGCTGGAATCAGTAATCGAAGTAAATGAACTGCAACCTCTCCAGATGGTTGAGATTCTCGAGGATAAACTACCGGATATCAAAAATAAAAGGATTGCCGTGCTGGGTCTGGCTTTCAAGAACGATACTGATGATATACGTCATTCCCGCTCGATTCCCGTTATCAGGAAATTGCTGGAAAAAGGAGCGGATATCCATGCCTATGATCCTCTTGCCTCTGATAACATGAAAAAAGTCTTTCCCGACATCACCTATGCATCCAGTGCACAGGAAACTCTTGAGGGTGCACATGCTTGCCTGCTGATGACTGAATGGGATGAGTTCAGAAAACTTAACACTGAATTTGATTCGATGGACAGGAAACTCCTGATAGACGGTCGCTATCTTCTCAATCCTGAAGAACTGGATGATGTGGAGTATGAGGGGTTATGCTGGTGAGCATTGTTCGATACATTGATGTATCAAAACCCTTTTTTATCTGACATGAAACAAATAACAATCATTGATTATGGCCTTGGCAATCTCAGGAGTGTCCGGAAAGGGCTGGAACATGCCAAAGCTTCTGTAAATATCTCTATAGACCCGGAAGATATCGAGAACAGTGATGGGGTCGTGTTGCCCGGAGTAGGGGCGTTCAGTGATGCCATGCGCAACATTGAGCCTTTCCTGGATGTTCTTTATGATTATGTTGAATCAGGCAAACCCCTGCTTGGCATTTGTCTGGGTCACCAGATGCTTATGACAAATTCCGAGGAAGGAGGTATGCGGGATGGGCTGGGGTTCATTCCCGGTAATGTTGTTCGTTTTCCCCACAGTAAACTTAAAGTTCCACATATGGGATGGAATTCTCTTCATATAACACAGCAACATCCTATCTATGAGGGCATTGAGAATGATTCCTATGTCTATTTTGTGCATTCCTATTATGTGAGTACGGATGATGATCATACTCTTGCTTCCTGCGAGTATGGTGTGGAGTTTGCGGCATCCGTTGTTAACGAGAGAGGTAATGTAATAGGAACCCAGTTCCATCCGGAGAAAAGCGGTGAAGTAGGGTTGAGGATGTTGAGTAACTTTGTTAAAATGTGCTGAGGATTAATCATGGATATTGAAGGCTATGCCAGGCATGCCCTGCTTCGTGGAGAAGATGGAATTGCCGAAAAACTCGCAGAACGTATTATGGAAATAAAGAACACCGACAGACAACATGCTATTGCACTGGCAAAAGCAGCCATTGAAGAAGCCAGAGCAACCCTGGATGTAAAGGGAGATGTACTATCCCCGATCACTTCAGGCGTAACTATGGGTCAGTTCGGGGTAGGTTCCAGGGGCACAGGCGATTTCTATGCCCATGAAAAAATTGCTGAGGTAATAGGTAGCACCAAAGCTGCAGTAGACAGCACCCATCTGGATGATTCCGGAGCTGTGCAGATGGAAGGAGGGGATTTCCTCATAGTCACAATCGATGGCATTCATTCCAGATTGAGTGATTTTCCTTTCCTTGCAGGTTTCCATGTAGCCCGGGCTTCTTTGAGGGATGTTTATGTAATGGGTTCCAGGCCCCTTGCCCTGCTTTCGGATATCCATGTGGCCGATGACGGGGATGTAGCAAAGATATTCGACCATGTCGCAGGTATCACTGCAGTATCGGAACTTACAGACATCCCTCTTGTGACCGGAAGTACCCTGCGTATTGGAGGGGATATGGTAATCGGAGATCGAATGACCGGTGGTGTCGGTGCTGTGGGTGTCGCTTCCGCGATGACTGCAAGGGAGAGGGCCGATATCGGGGATGTGATTCTCATGACCGAAGGTGCAGGCGGCGGAACTATTTCCACAACCGCTCTCTATTACGGGATGCATGATGTGGTGGATGAGACCATCAATATCAAATTCCTCCAGGCATGCGAGGCACTCCTTGAAAAAGACCTGGATAAAAAAGTACATGCCATGACCGATGTTACCAACGGAGGGGTACGCGGTGATGCCAAGGAAATCTCAAGGACTGCAGGAGTCAAGCTCGTCTTTGAAGAGGAAAATATGCGTGGGCTCGTAAATCCCCGGGTCTTAGGTATGCTTGAAAGCCTCAATATAGATTATCTGGGTGTATCACTGGACTCCCTTCTCTTGATAGTCCCTCCTGAACACGAGCAGGAAATTCTTGAAACCGTTCAAAATGCCGGTGTCGATATTGCAACAGTTGGTTATGTTGAAAAAGGACAAGGTGCCGAGCTTGTGATTGACGGCCAGCGCCGGGACTTCACGCCACGTTTCCGTGAATCTGCCTATACACCAATTAAGAAGATGGTCGGAGATACAACTCCCGATGATTTCGAAGCAATGTGCAAAGCGATTGACCGGGCGGCTGAAGAGGCTATATCCAAAAAGAGACATATTGTGGAGATGTTGGGGAAGCAGTGATTACTTCCCCTTAAACTTACGTACAATGAGTACGGGTCCGTCTTTTTCCAGTATTTCCACTTTTTCTTCCGGGTTGATGGTGTCTTCAGAGCGGGCTTTCCAGTATTCTCCGCTATATCGTACATAACCCGGGCTCCCTTCGGATATTGGATCTATAGCCTCGGCAATTTCACCGTTCATTTCTTCACCAATAATTGGCTTGCGTCCCTTGGCCTGTACTACTTTGTATATTGCAAAGGCAAAGAATAGTCCGATTATTATTGTGGGTATAACAATATAGAACATCATACTCCTCTGTACGTCTGCCGGTGTATACCAGCGAGGGAAATCCATGGGTATCAGGAATATACTGCCTGCTATCAGGCACACAATCCCTGCAATACCGAATATGCCAAATCCCGGCGCCTGCAATTCGAGAATAAGCAGGACCACCCCCACACCAATCAAAAACAGTGCTGCTACATTGACATCAAAACCCATTCCAATCAGGCCCAGAGCTATAAGAATTGCACCGAAAATTTCCGCACCTGCTCCCGGGCTGGAAATTCCCAGGACAATGGCATAAATGCCTATCATTAGCAGCAGGGAAGAAATAATGGGATTGGAAATTATGTTCATGAGGTACAGGTTCAGGCCTGGCTCATAATTGACAATATTCGCACCAGAGGTGTTGAGTTGCCTGTTCTTGATAGTTTCTCCGTCCACCTGTTCAAGCAGATCGGGGATATCTTCTGCTATATACTCGACAACATTGTTGTTTTTTGCTTCCTCAGCGTTTAGGTTGAGATTTTCAGTGATAAATAACTCCGCAGCGGTCACATTCCTGTCATGCTTGCTTGCTTTTTCCTTGGATAGGGCAACGATGGCATTTATTGTCTTAGAATCGTTGATGGGCTCTGAGCCACCGGCAGGCGATGCCTGTACAGGCTGGGCCGAACCAATCACAGTGAATGGTGTCATGGCAGCGATATCGGTGCTGATAAGGATCAGTGTGCCGGCAGACCATGCTTTTGTTCCTTCTGGATATACGTAGCCGATTACAGGCACAGGTGAGGCATCAATGCTTTCTATTATGTTGAGGGTTTCCTGCAGACCTCCTCCAGGGGTATTCAGGGTAATTACAAGTGCCTCATAATCCTCGCTTTCAGCAATTGCCAGTGCATTGTTTACCATATCATCGGATACCGTTGTGATGGAATCTGACATCTCAAGTATCAGTACTTTTTCACAGCTGGCAGTTGATGCGGCTGATATCAATAGTAAAAATGCAAAAAGAAATAGGGAAAGGGTTTTGATCCTCATGGATCACCCTCATTTGTTCTTTGCAGTGAATGCTTCGGTCAGGGCCGCTATATCCCCACTGTCAGAGGTGTTGGTGACTACAATCGTGTTGCCTTCTCTGGCAACTTCGGCTATTGTCTGCAACTCCCTCAGTTTTATTGTAGTTGGGACTTCCTGATAGAGCCTGGCGGCGTCAAGCAATTTCTGGGCAGCCTTGTACTCTCCATCTGAAAGGATAATACGGGACCGTTTCTCACGTTCGGCCTCAGCCTGCTGGGCAATGGCCCGGAGCATCTTTTCATCAACACTCACATCCCTCAGGGTGACCGAGGTAACTTTGATTCCCCATGGATCGGTGGAAGCATCCAGCATCTCCTGTATGTCCTTATTAACCTCCTCTCTTCCAGATAGAACTTCATCAAGTTCGATTCGGCCAACTACATCACGCAGGGTTGTTTGTGCAAGCATTGCGGTTGCATACTTGTAATCCTCAACTTCTGTAACTGCTGACTCGGGTTTGAGGACTTTGTAGTAGATGACTGCATCCACTGCCACTGTAACGTTATCATAGGTGATAACTGCCTGTTTCGGGACATCTATTGTTACGACACGCAGATCTACCTTGACCGCAGTATCGATAATAGGAATTATGAAAAATACACCCGGACCCTTCACTCCGCTAAATCTGCCCAGCCTGAAGATGACCACTCGTTCATATTCTTTTACCACTTTGATGGATTGGGACAGGATTATTACTAATACGATTAATATAGGAATTATATATTCTTCTAATGCCATGCTAAACTCTCCCTTTATGATACTTTGCAAACAATATTTCTAAAAGTTATTGGTTAGATGGATGGAGCAGGTGGAGATCTTACTATTGTAATTCTCTGTAAGTAGATAAATTTAAAATGCCAAATAAAATTCTCTCTTTGCAGCAACCTACATAAACAAGCAGGTCAATCAGCAACACAGATACAATGAAAGAAAAATGCAGTGAATGTGGCGGAACTGGTGCCCGTGAATCCTCTATACAGAAATGTCCTGAATGTAAGGGCTCCGGGAAACCAAAATCAATTAACATTATGGAACTTTCAGAAAAAGATGTAAACAGCTTCCTCAAAGGCAGTTCCGTATGTGAAAAATGCGGTGGTAGCGGGGAAGTTGAAATAAAGGACCCATGTCCTTCCTGCGGAGGAGAAGGATTTCTTTATAGCTGTGACCTATGCGGCAAATCCATCGACCATCTGATAGATGGACGCGAGATATGCAAATCATGCAATGAGGTAAAGGTTGTCCATATGCTGGACGACTCCTGTGACATGAACGAGCTTTCTGTAGGTAAATATTACCACGCAGAGGTAAACAACCTGGCATCATTCGGAGCCTTTGTGAACCTGAATTCCAATCTGCGCGGGTTGATCCATTCAAGCAACATAAAGGCCAAACTTGAACCCGGGGAACGGCTGATCGTAGAGCTAAATGAGATCCGTTCTGACGGGAAAATGGACCTGCTACCACGAAGTGTCGGTGAACATAAGGTCGTAGAAGTCGAAAAGGAAATGCCGGTGCGTATCTCGTCTGAATTGAAGGGTTATGTGGGTAATCTTGTGCGTATTGAAGGAGAGGTGCTCCAGGTCAAACAAACAGGTGGTCCCACCATTTTTGTAATTTCCGATGAAGGCGGTGTAATTCCCTGTGCAGCCTTTGAAAGTGCAGGGGAGCGGGCATATCCGGACATTGATTCGGATATGGTGGTCTCTCTTACAGGAGAGGTCAACCTCAGGGGTGAGGATCTGCAGCTTGAAGTCAAGAGCATGAAGCAGCTCAAAGATGAAAGAGAGCAGACTGTCAGGGAACGTATAGATCGTATACTTGACCAGAGGGCAGAACCTTCGGATATAGAATTCCTTGTCAAAAGCAAGATTCTGGAAGACCTGCGTCCTGCGATGAAAGACGTTGCCCGAATTATCAAAAAAGCCATTCTAAGGTCACGTCCGATCTTGTTGCGCCACCATGCTGATGCTGATGGCATGACTGCAGGTGTGGCCATTGAAAAGGCAATCCTGCCTCTTATTCGTGAAGTCAACGGCCAGGATGGAGAATACTATTTCTACAAACGTGCTCCTTCAAAAGCCCCATTTTATGAGATCATGGATGTGACAAAGGATATTTCCTTTGCTCTTGAAGATGCGGAAAGGCATAACCAGAAACTGCCGCTTGTTGTAATGGTGGATAACGGTTCCACGGAGGAAGACGTACCCGCGATGAGACAGGCATTGATATATGGTATTGATATGGTGGTTGTGGACCATCATCATCCGGATAAGATAGTTGATGATTACCTGCTGGCTCACGTAAACCCTGCTCATGTGGGTGGGGACTTTGGACAGACCGCTGGTATGCTTTCCACAGAGGTTGCAAGGATGATCAATCCTGAAGTCACTGATCAGATAAAACATCTCCCTGCAATCGCTGCTGTGGGGGATCGTTCAGAGGCCGATGAGGCCTATCAGTATATTGATCTTGTATCTTCCAGGTATTCCCTGGAAAATTTGCAGGATATTGCCTTGGCCCTTGATTTTGAAGCCTATTGGTTGAAATTCAACAGTGGAAGGGGAATTGTAAACGATCTTCTCAATTTTGGTGACTCCACCAGGCATAAACAGCTTGTAGATCTGCTGTGTGAGCAGGCACGCACTATGATGGATGAGCAACTTGAGGCATGTATGCCCAATGTCAAATCACAGAAACTGCCCAACGGTGCTATTATGAATGTGCTTGATGTGGAGAATTATGCCCACAAATTCACATTCCCGGCTCCTGGCAAGACCGCCGGGGAAGTCCATGACAGGATTTGCAGGAAAAATGAAGGAAAACCCATCGTTACGATTGGCTATGGGCCGGATTTTGCAGTCATACGGTCCCGCGGGGTTAAGATGAATATCCCTGAAATTGTCAGAAACCTCCATGAGGAAGTTGTCGGTGGAGGGGTGAATGGTGGTGGGCACCTTGTTGTAGGAAGTATCAAATTTGTGGAAGGAATGCGTAAAACAGTCCTATCCAAACTTGTGGAAAAAATAGGTCAGTATGAAGTGGATACGGAGATATAATATCTCCTTCAATCCACTCTTGCCAGTTTGATGAGTGAGTTCACAGGGACTCCGCTGATTGTTTCCGAATTTTTCTTGTCAATAATGACCGCAATTGCCACCGGGTTGGATCCGCTTTTCTTTGTCTGTTCAATTACATCGGTAATCGTTGAGCCAGATGAGACCACATCATCTACAATAATGCAGTTTTTTCCTTTAACATGCCCGAAATTTCTACTAAAAATTCCTGTGTTTTTATTCCTCTCTTTCTGGCTGTCATAACCGTGGAATATAGAAAATTCGACACCCAATTCCTCGGCAATCATGGTGGCCATGGGTACACCGCTTAATCCGATTCCCACTACCATGTCTGCCCTCTGGTCACTTTTATCAAGGGATTCGAGCACCATGTCACACAGGGCCTGTGAAATATAACGCAGGCGGAAAGAGCTTTTACCGATGGCACTCCAGTTGACAGAGATGTCCTTTGGTGCAGGGGCCTCAGCACCTCTTTTACTCCGCATGAGAAGCCATGTAACAGTATCCCTGGAAACATTAAGTTCATTTGCGATCTGGCCGGTAACAAGACCATTGGACTGCAGTTCGACTGCTTTTTGTATAAGTTCTTCTATATTTTTCATTTTATCCCCACGTGCTGTTTTATGCTATTTGTTTCCCTATACATCCTTTCTAATATTATATCTTTCTTTTACGTATTTTCTTGAGGGGGGATCCACAGATGGGGCATTCTTCGCCTCTGTCAAATCTTTTCATGCACCCGGTGCATTTTTTTCCCCAGATTATTTTGTCCTTTATTCTGGATTGGGATATGGGTTCTACCTTTATACCAATCATGCTTGCCACATTCTGCACAGCATAATCATCTGTCATGAGGACAGCATTTTTCCCATATTCCAGAGCTTTTGCCAGCACATCGATATCGGTCCCGGAAAGTTCTTCAAGATCGCCTGTACCTTCTGCCCTGTCCATGATTTTTTTCCTGAATACAGGATCTGGTTGCTCAACTTTTGCCCCGGTTTCAAGGGCGATCAACATTTCCATACTTGTGTATTTTGCCTTCGTTTCATCGATTACTGCAGGTACTGTAACAAGTTGGCGGTCCCTACCCATTCGATTGATGAAAACGCCGGTGTCTGCTATGTAAATTTTCATGAGGCTATATATGTTAAAGGAATATTAAAATTAAGCCCGCCTCTTCAGGATATTATGTCGGTAAGGGGCAAGATTCCTTTAATTTTCAGTCCATCTTCGCCAATATTAATCTCATGGATTTCTTTCTTATGCTTTGAATTGAAGTTCTTGAGAACGATGAGACCTTTTTTTAAATGTATCTTGTCCGCTACATAACGGTTGCTATAGTGCTGTCAGCATGCAAATTTTTGCCCGCTTCACCTATTGTCGCAAGTCCGGATGATATGGTTCCTGCCATCAAGAGTGTGATATTTGCATTTTTCCTTATTTGTAAGATGTATTATTCCATCTGTTACATATCCCAGTGTACTTTCTTCAATTTCCTTTTCTGACATCTCTCCGGTAACAATTACCAGTGAATTCCAATTTTTCATCCTTTTGAAAAATTCATAGTAGAATCTTCTTCTGGTTATTCTTATAAACTGCATCCTATTATTGTAATTGGGTCAATAACGATGATTTCAGGTTTGATTTTTTCAAAGGATTCCTCATGATTCCACATGAAGGAATATATACCCCGATCGAGGGATCTTATGTCAAGGGATATTTGATGTATATTTCCTCTGGAGATCCGGGATACATCATAATGGCTCAGCCTTGACACAAAGTTGTTCACGACTGTGGCAGGTTCGTTGACCGAAGTAACATACAGGCAAACTTTCCCTTCTCTTGCACTTTCACATAATGCCTGCAATGCAAATGTGGTCTTCCCGCTGCCTGCAACACCGGCTACAAGGATTGCAGAAGGACTATTCCAACCTCCCTTGAGTATACTATCGAGGCCCTGGATATGGATGGTGACTTGTTACATTAAATGCTCCTTTGTATATTCATATAAAATATATCTTTTATTTTATTTAAGCCCCACTCTTTCCGGTGTAAATGTATTAATACAATCCGTCCAAATAATGCCACCTCAGGTGGATATAAATGGACATTCTGCAAGCAAAGGAAAGAATAGTAGATTTCATTCGCAAGAAATGTGAAGGTGCCGGTGTAACCGGTTCTGTTGTAGGTATCAGCGGTGGGGTGGATTCTGCACTTGTGGCGCATCTGGCAGTGGAAGCACTTGGTGCTGAGAATGTACTGGGGCTGCATCTGCCTGAACTGAATGTCACACCGCCGGAAGATGTACTGGATGCAACCGAGGTGGCCCATGGACTCGGGATTGAATTCAGGACCATTGATATTGGGGGAATTGTTCAAACATATCTTGCAAATATGCCAGGGTCTGACCCTTCTAACAAATACGTCAACGGCAATCTGAAAGCCAGGATCAGGATGTCTATTCTTTACTATTATGCCAATCTTGGCAGCAGACTTGTGGCAGGTACCGGCAACAAGACCGAAATCTTGCTGGGTTACTATACCAAGTACGGCGACGGCGGGGTGGACCTCGAACCAATCGGGGACCTCTATAAAACTGAAGTTTTCCAAATGGCGGAAATAACAGGTGTTTCCGGCGGAATCATTGACAAATCCCCGTCAGCCGCTCTCTGGGAAGACCAGACAGATGAAAATGAATTGGGGCATTCCTATGATACAATCGACAACATCCTGATAAAAATGCTTGCAGGAGAGGAGGCCGGTGCAGTGGCTTTAGAATGTGGTGTCTCAGAGGCCGAGCTGGACAAACTTCTCCAGCGTGTCGATTCCAATATGCACAAACGAATGATGCCTCCCGTAGGTGACCTTGCAGATATAAGGATCTGAAATTACCTTGAAGGGTGAATATTCTTTCCTTCTTTCCGGATAAGAGGCATTGAAAGATGTCTGCGGGCACAGGGGGGGACCTCATGCATTCCGGTTTTTATTCCTCTTTCAACTTTAGATTTTGTGGCTATATATGCCCGTGTTTTGCAACGCCTGCATCGATATCCCTGTCCCTTGCCGGCAGATTTCATACTCTTCCCACATTTAGGGCACAGGGGGTTGACCTTCCTGTATTTTTCCTCAAGTTCTATCACATCAATTTTTTCAATATTGAGTGTTTTATTCTTGACACTTCCATGTAGTGTGATATGATCTCCCGGGATAAGTTTACGAACAAGTTCACGAAAGTTTTTTGTGGGTTCAAAAGCGGCACATTCCATTTCCTCTCCCTCTTTGTCCCTGAAAAGGAATAGGGTATGCCCTCCTTCAATTGTACGGGGAATTGAAGCTACAAATCCCTGGATTATGTATGATTCCATGTCCTGCAGTTTACTGATGCTTTCTGCTGGAATCAGATGCATATCAGTTCCCTGATTTGTCTTATAGATTGCACATCTTTCGGTAACTTCTCCCTCTATCATGGAGGCGGCATGGGAAACATATTCGGGCGTTTGTCCCCGAATGCCATACAGGACAGGGTCTGGTGAATGAGGTATGCAGACTACCAGATTGTTTGTAATATCACGGTTGTCCCATGTATGGGGATAGGTGGCATCATCTGCCCGGATAACGCTATTTTCATTTACAAATCGCTGTGTGCCCCATGCTTCTTTCCGCCTGTAGGAGAGGTATTCATAAGTGTGGTCCCACTCTTCTTCCAGCATGGCACCACAGGCGGCCAATGCTCCTATCAGACCACGGCTGTTTTTGTACCCTCTGGCATCAAGTTCGTATTTTTCAATGATCCCCTTTGCTTCCTGGATGGTGATTACGTGTTGCACAGCGCGTTTGAAAAAGGTGGTCAGAACAGTCTTAACTTCATTATTATTATTGTTTTCGAGAAAGACCACCCCCGGATTTGTATTTTCATCCTCCATCTGTGCCAGTTCTTCTATTCTCTGTATTACATGTTTTTTGATCTTTTCAGGTTCAGATGTTTCTATTTTGATCGCAACTGCAGCATTACCCCGTGTTTTGAAGGGTATGGTGGGATTCAACCTTATAAGCAGGGGCAGACCGGCGGGTTTACCATATACTTTAAGTTCATCCATCAATAGAGCACCAAGGTATGTGGTGCACATCCCAAGACTGCGGGAATCTGTATCATCAAAGCTTATGATCATGTTTTTCAATCATGCATTTGTGGGTAGATATATTTATATAGATGTGCAAGGACATTATAGTTTGTCATGACAAAAGACATTCTAATACATCAAATCATTGATGTACTGGAAAAGAGTAATTTTACTGTATCTAGCCGCTGTAACATTAGACCTCGTAGTTTTGATCTGGCAGCAAGGCAGGATGATGTACTTCTTTTCTGTAAGGCATTATATAATATTGATAGCCTGAATGAAGAAACAGCATCTGAAATGAAAGCATTGGCAGGATATCTCGGTGGTACTCCGATGCTGATTGGGGCAAAAACGCGTGATCAGATGCTTGAAGATAGCGTAGTCTATGTCCGGTATGAGATTCCTGCTCTTAATGTCCAGACTCTATATGATTATTTTGTAGAAGGTATACCTCCTCTGATTTCAGCGGCTCCCGGGGGTCTCTATGTTTCCATTGATGGTGATGTGCTGCGGGATGCCAGAAGTCAACTTTCGATGTCCATTGGTTCCCTGGCGTCACATCTGGGAGTATCCCGGCGTACCATCAGTAAATATGAGGAAGGCTGTATGGATGCTTCCATTGATGTTGTACTCGAACTGGAAGAGTTGCTTGATGTGGCGCTTGCAAAATCCATTGATATTTTGGGTCCGTTTCACCGTTCCCGTCAGGAAACTGATGAAAATGGCACCTTGCACCCTCCTACAAATGGTATCCTGAGTTTCATTTACGGGCTAGGCTATGATGTACTTTCAATATCCCAGGCACCTTTTAATGCAGTTTCCAGGGACTGTTCCACTACTTTCCTTACCGGAGTAAGTAAATACAGCAATGCGATGGTAAAGCGAGCTCATTTGATGAGCAATATATCTACCATCACACGTACAAGATCGGTTTATATCATTGAAGGAGAAAGTAAAATTACATCGGTAGAACACACAGTCCTGATTGAAAGAAAGGAATTGGATTCTCTTTCTGATTCAGAGGAATTGGATGACCTTATAAGCGAAAGAGCCAGTGAGAGTGTTGATTATTGATTTTCGTATTGTTTTTTCCAAAACTATAATATATGGCAATTCCTTTAGGATGGGCAATGACTCTCAACATTGCAGTCCTGATATCCGGCAGGGGCTCTAATCTACAGTCAATTATTGATAATGTAGAAAGTGGTTATATCCCAAATGCCAATGTCAGTGTGGTTATAAGTGATAATAAGGACGCTTATGGTCTTAAAAGGGCTATGAATCACGGCATAAATGCTGTTTTTATCGACCCGGCTGCTTATCAATCCAAAGAAGATTTAGATAGTGCACTTCTGGACGTTCTTGCAAGATCCAGTACAGATGTGCTTTTACTTGCTGGTTTCATGCGAATTCTAGGTTCCGATGTGATAAATGCATACAGTAACAGGATCATGAATATTCATCCTGCCCTTTTGCCTTCTTTTAAAGGTCTGCATGCCCAAAAACAGGCGCTGGACTATGGTGTAAAAATCACAGGTTGCACTGTACATTTTGTTGACGAAGGGATGGATTCCGGCCCGATTATTCTACAAAAAAGTGTACCTGTACTTGATTCAGATACAGAAGAATCCCTTTCTGAAAGAATACTTGCACAGGAACATATTATTTTCCCCGAAGCAGTTAAGTTGTTTGCCGAAGGTAGACTGTACGTAAAAGGAAGACGTGTACATATATTATGATTATTTCATAAATTCAAAGATACAAGGAGGAACAATATGTCTTATATTTCAGAAACAGATTCCGATATTGCCAGAGCACTGGAGCTTGAGGCCGAAAGACAGGACTATAAACTCAACCTTATAGCATCAGAAAATTACACAAGCAGGGCGGTGATGGAAGCTCAGGGTTCCATTATGACCAACAAGTATGCAGAAGGTTACTCCGGTAAGAGGTACTACGGAGGCTGTGATTTTGTTGATATTGCAGAAGATTTGGCGATTGAAAGGGCCAAGGAAATTTTTGGTGCCGAGCATGTGAACGTCCAGCCGCATTCAGGTTCAGGTGCCAATATGGCTGTTTACTTCTCTGTACTCAATCCAGGTGACAGGATAATGGCAATGGATCTCTCCCACGGAGGGCACCTTTCCCACGGAAGTCCTGTAAGTTTTTCAGGTAAACTTTATGATGTTGTACCCTATGGAGTAGCAGAGGATACCGAAGAGCTGGATTATGATGCCCTTGAGGAAATGGCAAAAAAAGAAAAACCCCGGATGATAGTGGCCGGTGCTTCTGCATATTCCCGCACGATTGATTTCAAGCGCTTCAGGGAAATCGCTGATTCTGTGGATGCATACCTGCTTGCCGACGTTGCTCATATCGCAGGCCTGATTGCAGCTGGTGAACATCCAAGTCCGGTGCCATATGCTGATTTTGTAACAACAACCACACACAAAACACTGAGGGGTCCCCGTGGGGGGATGGTCATGTGTAGTGAAGAATATGCAAAAGGTGTGGATAAAACAGTCTTCCCCGGTCTCCAGGGTGGTCCTCTTATGCATATTATTGCTGCCAAGGCAGTTGCATTTAAGGAAGCTCTTTCGGATAAGTTCAAGCAGGACCAGAAACAGACCGTAAAAAATGCAAAAGCTCTCTGTGCAAGTCTGATAGACCGTGATTTTGATATAGTGGCCGGTGGCACGGATAATCATCTTATGCTTATCAATCTCAACAAATATGATCTGACCGGTAAGGAGACTGAGACCTATATGAGTAATGGTGGGATTGTTATCAACAAGAACACTATACCCTTCGAAACCCGGGGTCCGTTCATCACAAGCGGTCTGCGTGCAGGTACTCCTGCGGTCACCACTCGTGGTATGAAGGAGGCTCAGATGGAAGATGTTGCTAACTTCATAGAAACAGTAATCCAGCATCCAAAAGATCAGGATGTACTGGATCAGGTTAATGCTGATGTACAGCAGCTGTGCAGCGACTTCCCGATCTACAAGCATCTCTAAGGTGGTTAAATGGCGGGTGAAGCTAAACAGGGAATCATAGACGGCAGAGCGATTTCAAAGCAGATTGAGGCAGAATTAACAGAAGAAATAGCTTCTATGAAGGCTGATGACGGTATGGTCCCCGGCCTTGCAACTATCCTTGTGGGACAGGACCCCGCCTCGCAATTGTACGTACGACTGAAGCATAAAGCATGTGACAGGGTAGGCATTTATGCGGAGGATCAGAAGCTCGACGCCTCTATCACCCAGAAGGAACTGCTGGATAGGATCAAGAATCTGAACACGCGTGCAGATATTCATGGTATACTGCTTCAGTTGCCCTTGCCTCAACATCTGGATGCAAAAAAGGCCATGCAGGCTATTGATCCGGCAAAGGATGTGGATGGGTTTCATCCCTATAACATGGGCAACCTGATGATCGGCGACGAGGGTTTTGTTCCCTGCACGCCTGCGGGGATAATTCGTGCTCTTGAATATTATGATGTAGACATTGAAGGAAAAGATGTTGTGATAGTCGGTCACAGTAATGTAGTTGGTAAACCCATGGCAGCAATGTTCTTAAACCGCAATGCTACAGTGGCGGTATGTCATGTTTACACCAAAGATCTTAAAAGTTACACCGCGGGTGCCGATATACTTGTAGTTGCAGCCGGTGTCAAGCATCTCATCAAAGAAGATATGGTCAAAAAAGGAGCTGTTGTTTTTGATGCGGGAATCACCGAAGAAGAAGGCAAGATATATGGTGATGTGGACTTTGAAAATGTTGTGAATAAAGCCTCATTTATTACACCGGTGCCAGGGGGCGTGGGACCTATGACCATAGCCACGCTTCTGACCCATGTGACCTTTGCTGCAAAGAAAATTGAGTAATTATCCTGTCAAATATAAAATCAGCTGGTAGTTTCAATGGTAGTCGATGTTGACATATGTGGACTAAATGTAGGAGACAACCACCCCGTAAGATTGATGGGTGTATTGAACCTAAGCCATGAATCCTTTTACAAGGGATCTGTTGTCAGGGAAGATTCCCTCATTGATGCTGCTTCTGCAATGGTGGAGGAAGGTGCAACCGTGCTTGATATAGGCGGCCGCTCCACCTGGCCCCTTGCAGAACCCATAAGCAAGGAAATAGAACGGGAACGATTACTTCCTGCAATAGATGCTCTTGCAGGAAACGTGGATGCTGTTCTTTCAGTGGACACCGTGTTTGCGGATATTGCCGACCAGTGTCTTGACAGGGGCGCTGACCTTGTAAATGATGTTTCCGGTTTCATGACTGATGTAAACATGGCGGATGTGGTGGCAGACCATGAATGTCCTGCTGTTGTAATGGCCTCCCGGAAAGTACCGGGTGACGTGCTTGGGATGGATGCGGTTATGGATTCCCTGGAGGCAATCATTGAGCTTTGTGAAGGGAAGGGTATTGATACGGATCGATTAATTCTGGATCCCGCTATTGGTAAATGGGTCCCCGAAAAAGATCCGACATACGATTTTGAGACATTTGACCGTTTTGAACGTCTGCAGCTTTTTGGCAAACCGGTTCTTGCAGCTCTTTCCCGCAAATCCTTCATAGGAGAGGTCCTGAACAAGCCTGCTGCTGAAAGATTATATGGAAGTCTGGCAGCAACCGCAATTGCTGTGCATAAAGGGGCGCACATTATACGCACCCACGATGTGGCTGCGACAACGGATGCTGTACGAATAGCCGAGGCGATACGGGGCAGACAGCCGGTCGTGGAGGAAAAGGGTTTTGAGGTCAGTGTGCTTGACATCACAAACCCCGATGATGCAGCTCTTGTGATGAAAAATATCGGTGTTACCGAAACGGGTTCCACCATTATGAAGAATAAGACCGTGAACCGTGTACTGCGTATCAGTAACATTACCACTACCGAGGCCCTGATCATCAAGCAGGAGATTCTGGCACGCGGCGGGGATGCAGCGCTTGAACGTGATGCTGTTTCCCACGAGGCCGAGTGGACCGATGTAATTGTAATGGGCACATTGCTTCAGGTCAGAAGACTTGCCGATAAGCTGGAATGCCAGGCACGAAACCTTCCGTTGGTATCAAAACTCATCAAAGATACACTGAAACAGGAATCTGATGTTGAATACCGTTATATGAGAAAGATCTGAAGGTATCAAGATGACCCTATCGTCCAAATCCTTTAGTGAGGTTCTTTGTCATGCTGGCGAAGTGAGTTTTTTGCCGGACTTTTTATTAAAAATGCTTTTTTTGTAATCAACTTCTAAGCCGGATGTCTGGCACACCTGCTGATTTATGCCATATCTTTCCTGTAAGAAATAGTTCTATCCTATGTATTCAACCATTCACTTTCAGTTTGACGATATGGTCAGAAATCATTTATTTGAATTTGTTTTCTGTAGTATATAAACGTAGCTTTGCCTCTGTGGTTTAAGTAGATCAAAGAGGTAAATACATGAGAACAAAAGAAATAAGAATTGCAACGCTAACGCTAATTGCAATGTTTGTTGCAACCATGGTAATTGTACCGGCTGCCGTGGGGCAGGAGAATGAATTTAGTACAGAAAAAGAATATGGTGAACTATTCCTGAATATTATGGGTGAATCAAAGGAATTAATTAGCCCCATTCCACTGAATAATCTGAATGGTGAGTTGGAAGCAGTGTCATTTTCAATGATGAATGGTGGCTACATTATAATTAATGTAAATGACCTTTCTGTTCCTGAATTTTCATTAGAAGGCAAATCTCCGTTTAGTGACAGTGATAAAACATATGTCTACAATGGTCCCCTTGCCTACATGGAAGATAAGCAAGGAGAGTTATTCCAGATCGGAATGAGAAATGCCGTAGATGAAACAGTAACTCCTGAATATGTTTATACAGTTGCGAGTACAGACAAAGATAAGAAACTTGCTGATCTGAAAGCCTTAAACAATAGGATGAGTGGACGATCTATAGGTAGTGGATCGTTGGACGGTTCATTGAGAACATGGGAAGATGACAACATATTCTGTGGACCTATAGCTGCTGGTATCACGCTAATATATTTTGATGATCAACATTATGATGGCTTTGTTGATTCATCCAACGAAAACCAAGATGATTTACTGAGCCTCATAATTAATGGTGGCTATATTCCAAACCAAGGAACGACTGCTTTAACAATTAAGAACGGACTAAATGATTACTTAGAAGATCAGAACCTGGATGATGATTACAGCGCAGATTCTAGATATTCTTTTAGTTTCAGCAAATTGAAATCTCTTATCAATTCAGATAAACCTGCAATTGTTCTCACAGTTAATCATCCAACGTATACTAACCATTGGTTAATTGCTCATGGATATGTCGAACTTATCAACTACAAGTACATGATAATTAATAATGGATGGGGTGGAAATAATGTCAATGTGGCTGTGGATGGTTATATTGACGATATGGTGTATATTGATTAATAAAAATATTAGAGAATCTGTTGCAAAGCAGGTTCTCTAACTTTTTATTTTTATGGAAAGGTAGTGGAGCGAGATAAAATTGGTCAAAATAATACACGTGGTGATGCTATTCATTGTCATAATCGGTTTAGTGGGTTTCACTGAATTTACCACAGATGAACCTGAAAAAGACATACGATCTGAAATACTGAACGTTAGTTATGCAGATGTAACTAAAATATCGATCATAAACGGATTAAGCGGGGATTCGATTGATATAAAAGATGGAAGCGAAATAACCAATCTGGTAAATTGTATTTCCGGTTTTCCATTCACAAAAATGGAGGAGCAAAAAGATCTTGGTGGATATTTGTATGCCCTCAATTTTTATGAAGGGGGACAACGAATATCAACAATTACTATTGTAGGTGATGATATTGTTCAAATTAACGGAGTGTACTACAATTCCAATACTACACAAATTGAGAAATGCGTGACGGATGTACTTGAAAGTGGAAAATAAAACACTTTCTTTTATTTTTTTGTATTTTAAGGGTCTCATATTAATTATAGAAAAATAGGTTCTCATTAACATCGTGTGGGTAATTTTAACGTCCTGCAAGCAAATGTGTACAATCTAGATCATACTCCTGCACAATCTTTTGAATTCCATGATGCTTGAAAGGTAGATATACATAATTTTAGTTGTCCACCCAATGTTGAAGATATCCAAATAATAACTTTCAGTTTTGTAAAAGATTCATTTTATTCTCTGTTCACTGAAAATTACTTGCCTGAGAACTTATCTACGAAAGCCTTGAGATGATCGGGTGTCTGGACCAGCTGAAAGGTATCCGGGATGTGAAGGACAGGCTGACAGAGTGAGTTTTTTGCCAGGCTTTTTATTGAAGATGCTTTTTTTGTAATCATCTTCTAAGCCGGATGTCCGGCACGCCTGCTGATCTATGCCATATCTTTCCTGTAAGAAATAGTACTTTCTTATGTATTCAACCGTTCACTTTCAGTTTGACGATATGGTCAGAAATTATTTATTATGTGACATAGTTAGAACATAATGCAACATCATAAAAAGATGTTAGTGGGGTTCAGCCAGTCTTGACGGAATAACTGAAACCCTGTACCCGGAGGCAGGGTTCGAATTTGTTTTCTGTAGTATATAAACGTAGCTTTGCCTCTGTGGTTTAGTAGATCAAAGAGGTAAAAGTAAATGAAAATGAATGTCAAATCTGGAATAGGTGCAATGCTAACAGCAATGTTGTTGGTTAGCATGGCATTTATACCAGCAGTGAGTGCAGAGCACATGAATGATAAATCGCTTGAAGTGATGGATATTGAAGAAAATCTCAATAAAAGTGATCATGTGCTTGTGGCAAAAGCGAGTAAAACAATAACTCCTGAAACTCCGGGATTATCTGAAAAAGAATTTGAGGTATATGTAGATAAAATGAAACAAAAGTACGGAGATGCAGGTGTTTTTGGAATAGAACCGGAAGTAGGTTTGAAAAATTCACTTCCATATGATAAAGAGAACATACAATATGTAAATTCGTGGACTGAGCATCTGGAAGTAAAAAATTCCAATGGGGTTGTGATGGCAAGTTCTGATAATTTGGTCGCCCTCTATAAGTTAGATAAAACTGATGAACTAGGTAGAGAACATTATTATTATTGGCAATGGAGTTCAGCACAAAATAGAGAAAATACAGAACCCTTAGGTGATGACTCAAATCTCCGTGATTTTTGCAACAAAGTAAATATTGGCAACTCTAATTATGACCTGATTGTTTATTCGCCTGATGCAGATATTATAGGTGACGAGGAAGTTGTAACAGTCAATCTTGGTGCTGTGTATCAAGGGGTTAATTGCGGAATATCCGGTGATTTTGTACTTCATCAAGACAAAGTAAGACCCAAGCCCGGGGAGTGCCAGATAGGAAATGCTGGTAAATATACAGTAGAATGGGTAGGTAACTATGAAGGTTCTCAATCAATAAATGGAGCTTGTGAAGAGAGAAGACCGTATGGTTCACCCTATGATTTTGTGTGGGATAATAGCCTGACAGCTTCTCAATTTTAAATGTTGGAATGGGATGATTTAAATACTTACTTATTCTGTCATCCCCTTCTTAATTTTTTGAAATGGGGCTTGGAGTTGTAAAGTTGAAAACTTTTAATTAAAATCAAAGAAAATGGAAAATAGAAATGATATCCAAAAATAATATCTTCAAAACAAAAATATTATCTTTCATTTTATCTCTTGTTTGCGTATCTTTTGGAATGCTTTTTGTTAATTTTGGTGTGCGTACCATCGGGGTTCCATCCGGTTATTGGTGGGTACCGTTTTTTAATGTAGAACCTATCTATTATATAAGTATAGGTATTGGGGTTGTGTTTATCGTAACTGCAATCTTTTTTGTTAAGGAATGTTTTAGAATTACATAAATAAGGGCAAGAAACCTTCCAATGATATCATATCTGATAAAAGAAGCACTGAAACAGGAATCTGACGCGGAATACTTCTATCTGAATAAATCATGATGATCTCATCTTCCATAACCCTTTAGTGAGGTTCTTTGTCATGCTGGAGGAGAGTTGGAGATCGCGATGACATCCAACCTTAAGGATGCCGATGCGGAATCGGCACTTCCAACATCGCCCGCTTTGTGGATGTTGATGTCTATCCTGCCAACAACACCGATTCCTTGGGTGCCATGGCAGAGGATCGTATCATTCATCACCTCTGTTCCATGTGCGGCCCGTGCACCATCGCCGAGTTCGGCGGTGTCTGTCCCGCGGCCCAGTGTCCCAAGGAACTTCTCAACGGTTCCTGCGGCGGTTCCATGGACGGCAAAAATGCGAGGTCGATACCGAGAAGGACTGTGCATGGGAGGTGATCTACGAAAGCCTTGAGATGATCGGGTGTCTGGACCAGCTGAAAGGTATCCGGGATGTGAAGGACAGGCTGGCAGAGTGAGTTTTTTGCCGGGTTTTTTATTAAAAATGCTTTTTTTGTAATCAACTTCTAAGCCGGATGTCCGGCACGCCTGCTGATTTATGCCATATCTTTCCTGTAAGAAATAGTTCTAT